>DASVBF010000273.1:0-9279 GCA_036375975.1 Nocardioidaceae bacterium
GTCGGTGGTCAGCGGTGTCCTGGTCCTGCCTCAGCATCCCCGCTTCGCAGACAGCTCACGCAGGAGCGCGTCCCACTGGGCGGAGACGGCCTCCTGGCTGCGTTCCCCGGCCTTGGCGAGGGCAGCGGCGGCCATCTTGCGACGTGTGTCGTCGTCGAGGTCGATCATCTCGGTGATCGCGGAAGCGAGCGCGTCGACGTCCTTGTTGGGCACAAGGAGGCCGTCGACGCCCGGAGTGATGATGTCACGAGGGCCGGCAGGGCAGTCCGTGCTGACCACCGGGACCCCGCAGGCCATCGCCTCGACGAGCACCATCCCGTAGCCCTCGGCGCGCGAGCTGAGCACGAACAGGGTGGCCTTCGCCATCTCCTGTTGCAGCGACCTGGAGAAGCCCTCCAGGGTCACGCTGCCCCCGAGACCGAGCTCCTCGATCTGGCTCTGGAGAGCCCCGCGCTGGGAGCCGTCGCCGTAGATTCGCAGCTTCCAGTCCGGGTGCGCGGCAGCGACCTGCGCCCACGCCGCGACGAGCAGGTCGAAGCCCTTGCTGCGCTCGAGGCGGCCGGCCCCCACCGCGACCTTGTTCGTGAGCGACGACAGCTCGCCGTGCCAGGCGGGCGTGCCGTTCGTCATGGTCTGCACGTGGGTCTGTCCCCCGAGCATCCGCTGGTAGCTCGCGGTGTCCTCGTTGGTGAGCGCGAGGAACGCGTCGAGCCGTCCGGCGTACCTCTCGTAGAGCGCCATCGTCGAGCGGGGGCGCTCCACGAACGGCCGGTGGTCCTGCCCGACCCGGATGTACCGGTCGGTGCCGAACCTCGCCAGCGCGATGTTGAGCCCCGGCTGCATGGTCACCACGGCCCCGTCGGACAGCGAGCGCAGGTAGCGCCTGAGGACGAGGTCGGACCAGAGGCTGTACTGCTTGTAGCGCGGCTCGCTGTCCGGCATCGCCTTGCTGGGAATGCGGGACAGGCGCCGCGCCATGAAACCCTTGTCGGCCTTCCGGTCGATGAGCGAGCGGACGGGCACGCCCTCGGGGAGCGGGTGCACCGGCTCCCCGCCGCCGAAGAGGCTCACGATCTCGACGTCGTGGCGGTCGGCCAGGTCGCGCGCCAGCGCCAGTGTCACCGTGAGCACGCCGCCGCCCTTGGTGTAGACGTCATGGAGGAGGAAACGCAGCTTCATCTCGAGTCCGTGGCAGCGGGCGGGGCAGTGATGACGTGTCACAGTATCGGCAGCAGCGACCCCTCGCCGAACCAGGTTGTGTCGGTATCGTCCGGGAGCGTCCGGGTTGGGCGACGACCCCGCGTCGTTGTGAGTTGGCTCATGGCAACTGGCGGGTAACATCCGGATAATCTCCCCGACACACCCGTACCCACAGCGAGGAGCGCGCGACCATGGGCCGTCTCTGCCAGACCGAGGGTCTCACCGATATCCAGGAGGAGATCCTCAAGACCGTCCGCAGCTTCGTGGACGAGCAGATCCTGCCCGTGGCGGGTGAGCTGGAGAAGAAGGACGAGTACCCCACGGAGATCGTCGAGGGCATGAAAGAGCTCGGTCTCTTCGGACTCACCATCCCCGAGGAGTACGGCGGTCTCGGCGAGTCCCTGCTCACCTATGCCCTGGTCGTGGAGGAGATCGCGCGCGGCTGGATGAGCGTGTCCGGCATCGTCAACACTCACTTCATCGTGGCCTACATGCTCATGCAGCACGGCACCGAGGAGCAGAAGAAGTACTACCTGCCGAGGATGGCGACCGGTGAGGTGCGGGGCGCGTTCTCGATGTCCGAGCCGGGCTGTGGCTCCGACGTCTCGGCGATCAAGACCAAGGCGACCAGGAACGGCGACTCCTACACGATCAACGGCCAGAAGATGTGGCTGACGAACGGTGGCTCCTCGACCCTGGTCGCGGTCCTGGTCAAGACCGACGAGGGCGCCGACAGCGTCTACAAGAACATGACCACGTTCCTCGTGGAGAAGCCCGCCGGCTTCGGCGAGGTGATGCCGGGCCTCACGGTGCCCGGCAAGATCGACAAGATGGGCTACAAGGGCGTCGACACCACCGAGATGGTCTTCGACGGCTTCGAGATCGGTGCCGACCAGGTGCTCGGCGGCGCCCCGGGTCGCGGCTTCTACCAGATGATGGACGGCGTGGAGGTCGGCCGCGTGAACGTCGCCGCCCGCGGCTGCGGGGTCGCGAACCGCGCGTTCGAGCTCGGTGTCGCCTACAGCCAGCAGCGGGAGACCTTCGGCAAGAAGATCGCCGACCACCAGGCGGTGCTCTTCCGCCTCGCCGAGATGGGCACCAAGGTGGAGGCCGCCCACCAGATGATGGTCAAGGCCGCCCGCACCAAGGACCGCGGGGAGCGCAACGACCTCGAGGCGGGGATGGCCAAGTACCTCGCCTCCGAGTACTGCTCCCAGGTGGTCGAGGACTCGTTCCGGATCCACGGCGGCTACGGCTTCTCCAAGGAGTACGAGATCGAGCGACTGTACCGCGAGGCCCCCATGCTCCTGATCGGCGAGGGCACGGCAGACATCCAGCGGATGATCATCGGCCGCCGCCTGCTGGAGGACTACAAGCTCCGGGGCTGAACCGCGGCACGGTCGGACGGGTCCGAGGTCGGTAAGGTACGCGCGTGTCCCAGAGAGTCTTCCTGCATGTCGGCCTGCCGAAGAGCGGGACCACCTATATCCAGGCCGTGCTCGGCAAGAACAAGCGTCTGCTGAGCGAACGCGGCCTGCTCTACCCCGGCAGGACGTGGAACGACCAGGTCGACGCCGTCCGCGACGTGCGTCGCATGAAGGTGCCTCCGTTGCAGCAGGCCACCGTCACGGGCGCATGGGACCGGATCGTTGCCGAGATGAAGCGGTGGCGGGGCGACTCCGTCCTCTCGATGGAGTGGCTGTGCATGGCCGCTCCCGGACAGGTGAGGCGCATAGCGAAGGACCTCGACTTCGCCGAGCTGCACGTGGTCTTCACCGTCCGCGACGTCGCGAGGACGGTGCCGGCCGCCTGGCAGGAGTTCTGTCAGAACCGCTCCACCTGGCGGTGGCCCGAGTTCCTCGAGCAGGTCACCTCGGACGACGCGATGAACACCTCCGCCGGCAGCGCCTTGTGGGGGCAGCAGGACATGATCCTGCTGCTCGACCGCTGGTCGGCGGCGGTCCGTCGGGAGCATCTGCACGTCGTGACGCTCCCCCAGAGTGGAGCGGACCCCTCGGAGCTCTGGCGACGCATGGGTCAGGTGCTCGGCATCGAGCCCGGCGGCTTCGACCTCTCCGACCTCGGGGCCAACGCTTCCCTCGGCATGGAGTCCGCCGAGCTGATGCGTCGCGTCAATGAGCGACTGGCAGCCGAGGACGTCCCGCTTCCCGTCTACAACCGGATCTTCAAGCACAAGCTCGCCAAGGACCTCCTCGCGCAGCGCAAGGGCCAGGAGTCGAAGGTGCTGCTCCCGGTCGTGTACTACGACTGGGCACGCGAGCGCGCCGAGCAGCAGATCAAGGCGATCGAGGCGTCCGGTGCCCAGGTCGTGGGCGATCTCGCCGAGCTTCGTCCCGTCCTGGGTGATGCGGGTCAGGCGCAGCAGGTCGCCACCGAGCCGGACCCGTCAGCCGTGCTCGACGCAGCGGTGAAGGCGCTGACGACGCTGGCGCTCGAGCGTCCACGACGAGGCCGCCGGGGTGCGAAGAACCCCGGCGCCGCGGTGCCCGCCCCTCGGGAGGGGTTGTGGAGGCGTATCCGGCTGGACGTTGTCGACAGATTCCGAGGCCGTTCGTTCAGGGACCTCGCCGCCGCTGCCGCGCGCCGCCTCCGCCGCGAGCCAGGGGCGGACCGCTGACATGGCGAGGCGAGTCTTCCTCCACGTCGGCAGCCCCAAGACCGGCACCACCTTCCTCCAGGACGTGCTCTGGTCCCAGCGCGACCTGGCCAGGCAGCAGGGGCTCCTGCTGCCGCTCGAGGCGTTCTTCGACCACTACCTCGCCACCCTCGACGTCCGCGACGTCGAGCCGCAGCAGGCAGACGTCGAGCGAGCCAAGGACGTCTGGTCCCGCATCGTCGCGGCGTCGCGGCAGTGGCACGGGGACGTGCTGGTCTCCCACGAGCTGTTCGCGCCCGCCACAGCGGCACAGGCGCAGCGCGCGGTCGCGGCTTTCGGCTCCGACGCCGAGGTCCACCTGGTGCTCACCGCCCGCGACCTGGTCCGTCAGATCCCTGCCGAGTGGCAGGAGCACGTCAAGCACCGGTCCACCGCCCGCTTCGACGACTTCGTCGACGACCTCAGGCGTGAGGATCCCCGGACGTGGTTCTGGCGGGTGCAGGACTTCCCGGACGTGCTCCGCCGGTGGGGCTCGACCCTGCCCCGGGAGCGCGTTCACGTCGTGACCGTCCCCCCGCCGGGACAGCCCCCGTCGTTGCTGTGGGAGCGCTTCGCCGGCCTGCTCGGGATCGACCCGTCTTCCTTCACGACCACCGGGCTGAAGGCCAACACGTCCCTGGGCTACGAGCAGGCCGAGCTGCTGCGCCGGGTGAACGTCGAGCTCGGAGACCGGCTGCCGATGCCGGGGGCCTACGCCCCGGACGTGAAGAACGTCTTCGCCGAGCGCATCCTGTCCCGCCAGCCGGGCGCGAAGCTCGCCCTCGGTGGGGAGCGGCTCGACTACGCCGTCAAGCGGTCCGAGCAGCTCGCGGACGGGCTGCGCGAGCTCGGCGTGAACGTCATCGGCGACCTTGCCGAGCTGGTGCCCGACCCGGGCCAGGGGGCGCTGCACCAGCCACCCGTCGAGCCGAGCTCGGACGTCCTGTGGCAGGAGAGCCTCACCGCGCTGGCGGGGCTGCTCGAGGAGTTCTCGGGCCTGCGGCGGCGCGCCCACCGGGAGCGGCAGGAGCTGGATCGCCTCCGTGAGCTCGAGCGTGAGATGCGTGACCGGCCCGCGAAGCACCTCCTGCGCGGCCTGAGCGAACGCTGGGCGTGGGCCGGGAAGGCACGTGCCGCTGCCCGTCGTACCCGGGAGAGGCTCCGCGCGGACCGCCGGGGCACGTGACCGGCCCGGACCTGTCCCGGATCTCCGGCCACTTCCGTGCCCAGGCGGAGGCCTGTGCGGAGATGGGTTCGCCGATGTACGCCGAGCTCGTCGCGCGCCTCGCCGACGACACCGACGCGGGCGGCGCGACCGCGCAGGTGCTCGAGGGTCACGAGAACGACCCGGGCCCGTCCGCCCTTGCACTGCGCCTGGCCGGGGCACTCCACCGACTCGTGCTCGAGCGTCGTGCCGGGGAGCTGGCGACCTGCTACCAGAGCGTGGGAGGCACGTGGGACCTGCGTGCCGCCTGGCCGCTCCTGGAGCGGCTCCTTCGCGAGCGCGGCGACGAGATCCGTGCACGGCTCGAGAAGCCGCCGCAGACCAACGAGATCGGACGTGCCTCGGCGTTGACGGGTGGACTGCTCCGGATCGGGGAGGTCTACCGGCTGCCGGTACGGCTGATGGAGATCGGTTCCAGCGGCGGCCTGAACCTGAACGCCGACCGGTTCGCCTACCTCGAGGGAGACAGGGTCCTCCAGGGGCCGGTGGACAGCCCGGTCCGGCTGGTCGACTGCTGGAAGGGGCGCCCGGTCGTCCCGTGGCCGGACCTCGAGGTGGTGGAGCGCGTCGGGAGCGACGTCGCGCCGGTGGACGTGACGACGACCGAGGGCAGGCTCACCCTGACGTCGTACGTCTGGTCCGACCAGCGCGAGAGGCTCGAGCGGCTGCGGAGCGCTTTCGTTGTCGCGGCGGAGCACCCCGTGGAGGTACGTCGGACGGACGCGGTGTCCTTCGTCCGCGACATCGAGCTGCGCGTGGGCACCACGACGGTGCTCTGGCACAGCGTGATGTGGCAGTACCTCACCCGCGAGGACCAGGACGCCGTCGCCGCCCGCGTCGAGGAGCTGGGCGCGGCCGCGACCGAGAACGCGCCGTTCGCCCATCTCTCGGCCGAGCCTGCCCGTCGTGCCCCGGACGCCGACCGCGAGTTCCTCGTGGTCCTGCGGCTGTGGCCCGGAGGGAGGCCGCGGATCATCGGGGCGACCGTGGGCCACGGAGTCCCCACGACCTGGGAGGGACCGCGTGAGTAAGGACACCCCGCGGGAACCTCCCACCGAGGCCGGGCTTTCGGCACGATAGGGCGGACCCGTTCGAGACAACAGGAGTGTGTGGGATGCAGTTCGGTCGCAGCTACGAGGAGTTCGAGGTCGGCGCGACGTACAAGCACTGGCCGGGCAAGACGGTCACGGAGTACGACGACCACCTGTTCTGCCTGCTGACCATGAACCACCACCCCCTCCACATGGACGTCAACTACGCCGAGAACACCACGCAGTTCGGCAAGAACGTCGTGGTCGGCAACTACGTCTACTCCCTGCTGCTCGGCATGAGCGTCCCCGACATCTCCGGCAAGGCCATCGCCAACCTCGAGATCGAGTCGCTGCGTCACGTGGCCCCGACCTTCCACGGCGACACCATCTACGGCGAGACGACCGTCCTCGACAAGTGGGAGAGCAAGTCCAAGGACGACCGGGGCGTCGTCCACGTCGAGACCATCGGCTACAACCAGGACGGCAAGGTGATCTGCATCTTCCGCCGCAAGGTGATGGTGCCGAAGCAGAACTACCTCGACGACCGGGGCGGTGAGCAGCCCGGCCGTCCGGTGCCCCAGCCGGACAAGAACTGGCCGGGCCGCGAGGCCGACTGACCTGCCGATGGCTGACACGGGGAGTGAGATCTGGCTGGTCCGGCACGGCGAGACCGAGTGGAGCAGGGACCGGCGGCACACGTCGTACACCGACCTGCCACTGACCGGTAAGGGCGAGGCCGCAGCGCAGGAGCTGCGGCCTCGGCTCGAGGGCGTCTCGTTCGAACGCGTGCTGAGCAGTCCGATGCTACGGGCGCGCCGCACCGCCGAGCTCGCCGGGTTCCCCGAGCCCGCCCTGGACGGCGACCTGGTCGAGTGGGGGTACGGCGACTACGAGGGTGTCACCAACGAGCAGATCCGGCAGAGCATCCCGGGCTGGACGGTCTGGACCCACCCCACCCCCGGAGGAGAGCCACCCGAGCAGCTGAGCGAACGCCTCGACCGCGTCGTCACGAGCATGGACGGGGTGACCGGGAGGGTGCTCGTCGTCGGACACGGGCATGCCCTGAGGGCGCTGACCGCCCGATGGCTGGGGCTGCCGGTGCGGGAGGGGCGGCTCTTCCGGCTCGACACCGCCACCGTCTCCGTGCTCGGGTACGAGCGCGAGACCAGGGTGATCCTGCGCTGGAACTCCTAGCGCGTCCGGGCCGACGGCAGCACCCCCCACTCGACGAGGGCCTCCACGAGGCCCGGCGCGCAGTCGAGCTGTTGCACCTCGTCGGGCGTGAACCAGCCGACGTCGGCCGCGTCGTCGCCGGCCACGACAGCAGTGGTGTCGGCCCCGTTGGCCGGGACGCAGCGGTAGTCGCGGATCACGAACACCGAGCCGTCCGGAGCGTCTCTCTCCACCGTGCCCGCCAGGTCCTGCACCTCCACGGCGAGCCCCGTCTCCTCGAGAACCTCTCGTGCTGTTGCGGTCGCGTCCGCCTCACCCGGCTCGACCCTGCCGCCCGGGACCGACCAGCAGCCCTTCGCAGGCTCGTTGCCGCGGCGGATCAGCAGGATCCGCCCGTCCGGCGCCGCCACGAGCCCGCCCACGCAGTCCACGCGCCGCCTGACCGTCTGTTCGCCCACCGGTCCAGCGTAGGCGCGCTTCCTTGACGCAGGCAGCCGGCGGACGGGACGGTTGACCCTATGACTCTGGCGGCAGGCTGTCCCCGCTGCACCTCGCCCGTGACCGAGAGCGACGGCGGCTGGCGTTGCCCGGACCACGGAGTCATCACCCCCCTGTGGCGGCCTGGCATGGCGACCTACGAGGCGATGGCGGAGCATCTGGGGCACTGTGGAGGCGCGCCGACCCTGGTGCCGTGGCCGCTCCCACCGGGCTGGATGATCACGGACTTCGGCTGCGTCGCGGCCCCCGGCGGCGACGAGGGGCGCGCCAGCATGCTGTCCTGCAGCGGCATCACGGACGCCGACGGCGTCGTCGAGCTCACCGTCGTCTCCGAGGAGCCCGGTGTCGGGCTGGGGGCCCGGTGCGCCGGCACCGACCACACGGACCCGGGGGCCGAGATCGGCGAGGGGCCGCCGCACGCCAAGGTGCGCGTCGAGGGCGCCACCTTGCCGCTGTGGTCGGTCTCGACCTGCACGAACGACGCCGGGTTCGACAGGTCCGTCTTCGCAGGTGAGGCCCAGGGCCGTTGGCTGTGGCTGGTGCTGAGGCCGGCGTCGGCGGCGCTGCTCCTGCATGACGAGTGGATTCTGGCCGACGTGGCCGGGCTCGGACCCGAGCTCATCGACGTGCCCTTCGGAGGAAACCCGCCGCCCTGGTGAGAGGGTGCCGGCTACTAGGCTGCCCGGCGTGCGCATCGACCTCCACGCCCACTCCGACCGCTCGGACGGCACCACCACACCCTCGGAGCTCGTGCGCCACGCCGCCGAGGTCGGCATCGACGTGCTGGCGATCACCGACCACGACACCACGGAGGGGTGGGCGGAGGCGACCGCGGCGGCCCGGAGGGACGGCGTGACGCTGGTTCGGGGCATCGAGGTCAGCTGCAAGCTCGACGGCAGCGCGACCCACCTCCTCGCCTACCTTCCCGACCCGACGTACGAACCGCTGGCCCTTGAGCTCGAGCGGATTCTCGACGGGCGAGCCGCCCGGCTCCCGGCCACGCTCGCCAAGCTCCGCAGGCTGGGGATCGACGTCAGTGAGGACGACGTGCGCCGGGTCGCGGGCGACGCCGCTGCACTTGGTCGCCCACACGTCGCGGACGCCCTCGTGGAGAAGGGTGTGGTCGGTCACCGCGGCGAGGCCTTCGACAACTACCTCGGGTCGCAGGGTCCCGCCTACGTGCAGCGCTACGCCCCCACGCTCGAGGCCATGTTGCGTGTCGTGGCGCGAGCCGGGGGCGTGAGCGTCATCGCCCATCCCTGGGCGAAGCGTCACAACTTCGCGGCGCTCGACGAGGCGCGCTTCGCAGCGCTGAAGGTCGAGGGGCTCGCGGGCATCGAGGTGGACCACCAGGACCACGACGAGGCGACCCGGGACAGGCTCCGCTCGATCGCCCGCAACCTCGACCTCGTGGTGACCGGCTCCAGCGACTACCACGGCGAGGGAAAGGTCGACCACGACCTCGGCTGCAACACCACCGCTCCCGAGGAGTTCTC
>DASVBF010000350.1:0-2534 GCA_036375975.1 Nocardioidaceae bacterium
GACCTGCACCGGCTCCGTGGCCAGGACCGCGCCGCCGAGGCCGAGTTCCAACTGGCCAGCGAGCTCGGCCGCGATCCGCAGCCGGGGCTCGCGCTGCTGCGCTTGGCGACGGGAAGGGTCGAGGCGGCCGTCGCTGCCATCCGGAGGGCATACCGCGAGGCCGGCGACCCCATGTCCCGCGCGCGACTGGCCAGCGGCTACGTCGAGATCACTCTCGCCAGCGGTGATGTCGCCGCCGCCCGGGCCGCCGCCGACGAGCTCGGCACGGTTGCCGGAAAGCTCGGACGGCCTATGCCGACCGCGCTGCACCTGCAGGTCCTGGGCGCCGTGCTGCTGGCGGAGGATCACCCCGAACCCGCACTGTCCGCCCTACGGCGAGCGCTGGCCGGTTGGCGCGAGCTGGACGCGGCCTACGAGGCCGCCCGCACCCAGATGCTGATCGCAGCCGCGTGCCGAGCGGTGGGGGACGACGACGGTGCCGAGATGGAACTCGCCGGTGCCATCCCGGTCTTCGATCGCCTCAACGCGGTCCGCGACGGAGCCGCTGCCCGGGCTGGTCTGCACCTCGCAGTCCCTTCGTCCAGCGGTCTGACCAGCCGCGAGGAAGAAGTCCTAGCCCACATTGCCAAGGGGCTCACCAACCGTCAGATCGCCGAGCGTCTCGTCGTCAGCGAGAAGACCGTGGCAACCCACGTCGGCCACATCCTCACGAAGCTGGGACTGCCCAGCCGCGCCGCCGCCACCGCCTACGCGTACGAACACGGCCTGCAGTGACCGGACTCCAGGCGCAGCGGGCGACTGTGGTCAGAGCAGGTCTCTGTCCGGGTCAGGTGGCCGCGGACCGAGTGCAATCGGGTCTGGAAGCACAAAGGATTCGGTGACAGAAGGGCCGGACTACGCTCTGTCGGGCTGCCGTCGGGCGAACGCGCGCGGATGTGCAGATCGGACTCGTTCACGGTGGCGCGAGCCGCAGCCCCTACCTCCAGTCGACGGGACATCAGCACGCCCCGAAGGGAACGCCAGTTGGCGCTTGCACGTCTACCAGCGCCTACACCTGCCCGCCCACCACCGCTACGGACCAAGTCCCTGAACACCTTTCGTGACGGCGGATCCGATGTCCTCGGCAGGCTCGACACCAAGCGAGACGGCCAGACGGACCGGGATGGTGCGGACCCCGGCTGGTGACTTGGTGCGGTCCTTGAAGTCCTGGGCGACCAGGGCCCGGTGCGCGTCTTAGCTTTAGGCCGGAGTTGCTTGCTGTTCTGGTGAGCGGTGCGCTCGCCCCGCAAGAACCTTCAGACTGATGACTACGTCGTGCTCGACCAGAAGCGGTACGAAATCGCGGAGGGGCGCTCCCTGGAACCCGTGATGAACCGAGCGAACTTCCTTCTCCACAGTCTTGGCCGGGAGCTGTGGGAATCGCATGACCAATCGTTCGATCAGCTGGCGAATCAGTCGTGATTCCTCTTCCTCGGTCATGGGTCTAGTCGAACAGCGAGGCTCATCGGAGAACAGGGACCATGGACCCTGCCCCGCAAGAATGAGCGACCTAGCCCTTTCCGAGTTTGGCGGTGAAGACCCCACGAGTCCCCTGGTCGAGCGACCGCAGACTGAAGGTGCCAAGGCTCGGCAGATGTAGGCCCCCGACAGACCTCCCCTTGTAGTGGCCGCGAACAACCCCAGGCCAGGCATCCGCGCGCGGAGCCACCTGATGGTTATGCCGGGCTGGCCATCTGCGTGAGCCACTGACGCGGCGAGCACTCATGTACGACGCTTTCACCTGCCCTGTGCTGGAGGCAGAGGCGGAGGTCCCCTGCCTAACCCGGAGATGTCGAGATGACGGCAGGGGTGGTTGGCGCATGCCATTCATCGACTGGTGGGAGCGCGGGCGCGCCCCCCCCAAGAACCGGTGAAGACGCCCCCTATCCAGCCGGCAGGGCCCTTTGTGCCGTGCGCGTGCACGGCTTCACCACCCGGGTCATTCCGCGGTAAGCGGACGCACAAGTGATCGCGCCTGTGGTCGGCGGTGGCTCGTGCGAAATGCCACGGTGACGTTCGGTCCTTGCTGGGTCCTGACTGGTCAGCATGGTTCGGTGAGGCTTCAAGAGTCCCTGTCCTTGGACGCGGCTTTACCCCTGATCAGCGCTGCCCGCGCCCGAACCATTGGCGGCGCTTCGGCAGATCCGGGGTCGTCTGTTGCGACAGGTGCGGGAGACCGAGCTCCAGAGCGAGCGCGTTGGTCTGGCCGTCATCAAAGTCGATCCAGACGGTTGGCACGTGCTTGTAGTGCCCGACCCGGCCGATTGTTCCCGAGCCGAATGTGCTGTGAAGGACCCGAGCGCCTCGTTGTACTCCTTGAACGGCCCTTCGGGATCATCTGCCGCCTCTTGGGCCGCGCGACGCTAATCCTCCTCCCACGAGCGTTGCCACTCTGCGTATGCCTGCTCCACACGACCCATGAGCTCATCCGTCAGCTCGAACGGCCGCCAGTCCGGGTCACCACGCTTGGGAGCGCGGACCTTCCCCGGCCGCAG
>DASVBF010000058.1:0-17702 GCA_036375975.1 Nocardioidaceae bacterium
CCGAGCCGGTTGGTGCCCCACGGCTCGGCGAGCTCGGCCACGGTCCAGCCGTTGTAGCCGCGGTCCCCGACCTGCAGGTGGTTGAGCATGTCGAGGTGGGTGCCGAGCTGCATCGTGGCCGACACGATCTCGATGACCCAGTTCACCTGGTTCTCCCCGAGCCCCACACCCTTCCGGCCGTTGGTGTGGTGAGCGGTCGACACGAGCGTCTGGCGGAAGTGGCGCCCCGGGAAGACCGGCACGCTCTCGTCGAGCACGCGGCCGAGGTCGTACATCCGCCCCGACCGCACGAGCGACAGCGCGTCGCGCCGTTTGGCCTCCGTGACGAGGTTGAGCATCCCGTGCTGGTCCTCGGCCCCGAAGCGGGAAGGCCACCAGGGGCCGCCTTCGTGGGCGCCGCTCATTCCGACGACCAGGGCTCACGGAAGTCGGCGTAGAGCGTGAGCCCGCCGTCGACGTACAGCGTCTGTCCGGTGATGTAGGCGGCGTCGTCGCTGGCCAGGAAGCACGCGACTCCGGCCATCTCGTCGGCCGTGCCCGCGCGCCGCATCGGGATGTGCGAGGTTACCTGCTCGGCCTTCATCGGGTCCTCGACCCAGGCACGGTTGATCGGCGTGACGGTCGCCCCCGGCCCGATGCCGTTGACCCGGACGCCCCGTGCGGCGTACTCGAGCGCCAAGGTCGTGGTCAGGTTCGCCATGCCGCCCTTGCTGACCGAGTAGCCGAGGTAGTTGGGCTTCGGGATCCGCTGGTGAACGCTGGAGACGTTGAGGACGACGCCGCCCGACCCCGTGTCCACGTAGTGCTTGATGGCCTCCCGGGCACACAGGAACGAGCCGCGGAGGTTGACCGCGAGGACCCGGTCGAAGTCTGCCGCCGACAGCTCGTGCGACGGCCGGGAGAGCTGGATGCCCGCGTTGTTGACGAGTACGTCGATGCCGCCGAGCTGCCGCACGGTGTCGTCGACCATCGCCACGACGTCCTGCTCGTTCGAGACGTCGCCGCGGACCAGGACGTCGCGGACGCCCTCCTCCTTGACCCGGCGAACGCAGGCGTGGACTTGGTCCTCGGTGTCCGCCGCCTCCTCCTGCCGTTGCAGGTAGTTGATGGCGACGTTCGCGCCGTACTCCGCGAACCGCACCGCGATCGCCTGACCGATGCCGGACGTCCCCCCGGTGACGAGCACGTTCTTGCCTTGAAGTCCTCGCATGGTTCCTCCCTCGGTAGGTGTGTCTTGGATGAGTCACTCGTCCTGGGTCCGGCGTTACACCGGTACAGGTGTGGTCTCGGCGGGCCGTGAGACGAGACCTCGCATGATGTTGAGCGCCGCGGGCGGGAAGAGCAGGACCGAGAGCAGCCCTGCGGTCACCAGGGCGGCCGCGTTCACTGCGGTCAGCTGGCCGAGCTCGACGCCGATCTGGGTGGCGGCGACGATGAACGGCAAGGACGTGGCCTGCAGGAGTGCCGCGGCGACGGCTGAGCGTCTGCCCAGCGCAGGCACGTACAGGGCGGCAGGCACGCCCCGCACCACCAGGAGAGCCAGCAGGAACAGCGGCACCCGGGCGATCGCGGCCGGCTCCTCGAACAGGCCCGAGAGGTCCAGCCGCAGCCCGCTCGTGACGAAGAACACCGGGATCAGGAAGCCGTAGCCGATCGCCTCGAGCTTGGTGCGCAGGTGTGGATGCGTCGCGGAGTCGCGGTCGACGGCGCCGATGACCGCGCCGGCCACGAAGGCGCCGAGGATGCTCTCCAGACCGAAGACCTGAGCAGTCACGACGAACGCGACCAGGAGCAGCACCGCGAACCGCACGCGTATCTCCGCCGTGGTGTCCTGGAGCCTGAGCAGCACGTCGCCGAGACGCATGGACATGCCGGCGCGGGTGAGGACCACCGCCGTGACGGCGACGACGGCGCCGAAGGTCAGCGCGAGAGCGATCCGCGGGCCGGCGCCTCCGGCCGACATCGAGAACAGGAAGGAGAGCAGCAGGACCGCGCCGAAGTCCGCGACCGAGCCCCCGGCGATCGTGGTCTGGCCGACCGCGCTGTCCGCCTGGCCGGCGTCCTTGAGCACCGGCACCACGAGGCCGAGCCCGGTCGCGCTCAGGGCGACCGCCACGATCAGCGGTGCGGACACCCAGCCGAGTGCCGCGAAGCCGGTGGCGATGACGGCTGCCAGGACCAAGCTGACTGCGAAGCCCAGCAGCGCGGTCACGAGGACCCGCCCGCGCAGGCGATGCAGGTCGATCTCCAGGCCGGCCAGCAGCAACAGGAACGCCAGCCCCATCAGGGCGAGGATCGACACGGGGAGGTCCACCTCGACCCACCCGAGCACCGAGGGGCCAACGAGGACGCCGGCGACGATCTCGAGCACGATCGCCGGCACCCTGAGCCGGGGCGCGAATCCCAGGAGAAGCGGTGCGAGCGCCGCTATGGCCGAGACCACCAGCAGGTTGTTGAACGAGACGTCAGGCATGTCCGTCTCCTAGATCCCATAGGTCTCGAGCAGCCGAAGCCAGACCTCGCTCACCGTCGGGAAGGAAGGCACGGCGTGCCACAACGTCTCCAGGGGGACCTCGCCGACGACCGCCACGGTCGCCGAGTGGAGGAGCTCCTGCACGGCAGGGCCGGTGAAGGTGGCCCCCACGACCACACCACGAGGCTCGTCGACCACGATCTTGGCGGTGCCGCCGACGCCGTGGCCGTGCACGTAGGAGCCCGCGACGGCACCCAGGTCGTACGTCACCGCACGCACAGGCATCCCCTGTCCCCGTGCTTCGGCCTCGGTCAGACCTACCGCGCACACCTGCGGATCGGTGAACGTGACGCGGGGGACCGCCGATGCGCTGGAGCGGTCCCGGACGCTCCGGCCCTGGATCACGTCAGCGGCGACCCTGCCGTGGTACTTGCCCATGTGGGTCAGGAGGGCCCGGCCGTTGCAGTCCCCGATCGCGTAGAGCCAGCCGTCTCCGACGCCGACCGCTCGCATCCGGTCGTCCACCTCGACGTACCGGCCCGGCTCGAGCCCGACGGCGTCGAGGCCGAGGCCGTCGGTCGAGGGGCGCCGCCCGACCGCCACCAGGAGCTCGTCGGCCTCGAACGTCCTGCCGTCGGCCAGCGTCGCGGTCACGGGCCCACCCGGCCCGGAGCGTGCCGCACGGGCGAGCAGCGCACGGGTGTGGACGGCGATTCCCTCGCGCTCGAACGCGGCGCGCACCTCCTCGCTCGCAAAGGGCTCCTCGCGCCCCAGCAGGCGGTCCTGGCCTTCGACGATGGTCACGTCCTCGCTGCCGAGCCGCCGGAACGCCTGTGCCATCTCGACGCCGATCGCGCCGCCGCCGAGGACGAGGAGCCGTCGCGGCGCATCCTTGGCCGAGGTCGCAGACCGGTTGTCCCACGGAGGCAGGTCGCGGAGGCCCTCGACCGGCGGCACCAGCGGACGGGTGCCGACCGCGAGCACGACCGCGCGGCGGGCCCGCAGGCGTCGACTGCCGCCGGTCGTCTCGACCTCGAGCTCGCGGTCGGCGGCGAGGCGGCCAGTCCCGCGCACGAGAACGATGCCCTTGTCCTCGAGCCAGGCGAGCGCACCGTCGTCGTGCCAGCCGCTGGTCATCTCGTCGCGCCAGGCGAGCGCAGCCGCAAGGTCGAGCTCGCCGGTGACTGCCGACGAGGCGCCGGGGACCCGCCGGGTCGCAGCGAGCACGTCGCCCGGCCGGATCAGGGTCTTGCTCGGGATGCAGCCCCAGTAGGAGCACTCACCCCCGACCAGCTCCCGCTCCACCAGCGCGACCGACAGGCCGCCGTCCGCACATCGACCTGCTGCGGTCTCACCAGCGGGGCCGCCGCCGACGACGATCACATCGAACTCATCCATGTCTGTCTCCCGGGCAGTGTTCGTGGTTGGTCCTGTCCCAGCGGCGGGTTCGGCGCCGCCGGCGGCTCTAGGGCCGGGAGCCGAGCTCGGCGGCGCCGAACGACACGTGGAACCGGCGGCACCAGATGCTCACGCCCCGGAGCTGGTGCAGATCCACGCCGGAGGCCTGGTGCTCGCCGCCGCCTCAGTCGCCGGCGTCCTGCCGCGGGTCGGCGGCGGTCCTCGGGCTCTGGTCGGGTCTCGGTCACGCTACGCAGTCACCCTGGGCCACCCGAGCGTTACACCGGCCCCCGGGGCCGGACCGGTCCGGGGTTCACACCGCGGCGAGGACATGATCGGTGAGCCAGGCGGCCTGACGAGCACGCTCGGACGCGACCGCCTCCTCGGCCCGATCCGGCCCGGCGGTGACGCGGGCGGCCGTGGCAGCGATGAGGGCGACCGTGGCGGCGTTGGCCGCCCAGCGCGGCTCCGACCGCACCCACAGTGCGTAGCGTGCGGCGTCGTGGAGGTAGCCGGTAGCCGGTCCGGCAACCCGGTCGCCGTCGAGCAGGCGCCGGGCCGACCCGAGCAGCTCATCGGTCGTGCCACACTCCAGCAGCCGGTCGGCCGCTTCGGCCTGTCCCTGGTCGCGCAGTGTTCCTGCGGTCAGGTCACGCACGAGCAGGGCACACTCGCGGCTGAAGGAGATCGCGAAGTCCCGCCCCCACGTGTCGACCCGCCGCAGCAGACGGGCACGGCGTGCGAGCACGAAGTCGTCGTACTCGAGCACCGGCCCGTCGACCTCGACGGTGTACAGCTCCTCGAGCATCCACAGGGGGAGGTCCGTGGCCCGCAGCAGATGCAGCCCGGCCCGGCAGGGTTCCAGAGAGCCGTGGACGACGACCCAGTCACCGGGCGCGTCGTCCTGGGGCGCGGGCCAATGGAAGCGACTGAACGGACCGGTCGCGCCGGTTGCCAGGAACTTGTACCAGGTCATCCGCCAGACCGCTCCCTGAACATCTCCAGGACCTTGTCCATCACCGGGGACGGAACGTCCTCTTCCTGTAGACGACCGGTCAGCCGGATCGACGTGCGCATCTGCTCGACGTAGTTGGTGCACCCCTCGCAGAAGAGCAGGTGCTGCTCCAAGGCGGCTCGCTGCTCGACCGGCAGCGCTCCCTCGAAGTAGTCACTGAGCAGCTGGACCACCTCCTGGCACCGGACGTCGTCGCGCTTCACACTGCCACCCCCATCTGGCCGGCGTAGGCCGCGATCGCTGCCCGCACTGTGGTCCTGCCGCGGTGGAGGAGCACGCGCTGGTTGACCTCGGTGAGCCCGAGGAGGTCGCAGACCTCGTGAGAGGACAGCGACTGACCGTCCCTGAGCGCCACGACGGCTCGTTGGGCCGGCGGCAGGTCGTCCACGGCGGCCTGGATCACGCGGCCCAGCTCCGCGGAGAGCAGATGCTCCTCGGGCATGTCCCAGGCCGGGACCGGGACGGCCCAGTGTCCCGCCCATCGGTGGTCGTCGTCGAAGAAGGCATCCGGAGGCATCCCGGGCTCCGTCGCCTCCTGCTGGAGCGAGAGCGAGGAGAAGGGCGTGGTACGGCGCTCCCTGACGCCCCGGGTCTTGGCCTGGTTGACCAGGATCCGGAAGATCCAGGTCTTGAGCGAGGAGCGACCCTCGAACCGGTCGAGCTGCTCGAGGACGGCCACCCAGGTGTCCTGTGCGACCTCCTCCGCCACCGCGCGCGAGGTCACGTAGGTCGTGGCCAGCCTCACCATCGAGGGGTGGATTCGTCGGACGAGCTCCGCGAAAGCCGCCTGGTCACCACGGCGCAGCGCCTCGGCCTCCTGCCACGAGCGGCCGGCCTCCCCGCCGGGGGTCCGAGGTTGCGGGACGTGCCCCCCTGTGTCCCGGCGGCTCTCGGCGCGTCGCCTCGGTGCCATGTCGTCCACCATCGCGCAGCGCCGCCCGGGCGTGTAAGCCGCAGGAGAGGGGTGCCGTCAGACCCATGCGGGGGAGCCCGCCCTGGCCCGGATGGATAGGGTCTCCGTCATGACGAAGCGACCCGACGGACGCGAGAACGACGAGCTCCGACCCGTCAAGCTCACCCGCCACTGGCTCGACCACGCCGCCGGTTCCGTGCTCGTGGAGTTCGGGCGGACACGGGTGCTGTGCGCCGCCTCGGCGTCGATCGGCGTGCCACGCTGGCGCAAGGACTCGGGACTGGGCTGGGTCACCGCCGAGTACGCCATGCTCCCATCCTCGACGCACACGCGCTCGGACCGCGAATCGGTCAGGGGCCGCATCGGCGGCCGCACGCACGAGATCTCCCGGCTGATCGGCCGATCGCTGCGCGCCGTGGTCGACTACAAGGCGCTGGGCGAGAACACCATCGTGCTCGACTGCGACGTCCTCCAGGCCGACGGCGGCACACGCACGGCCGCGATCACGGGCGCCTACGTCGCTCTTGCCGACGCCTGCACCCACCTCCGTGAGAAGGGTGCCCTGAAGGGCGAGCCCCTCACCGGTTCGGTCTCGGCTGTCTCCGTGGGGATCATCGACGGCGAGATCCGTCTCGACCTCCCCTACGATGAGGACGTCCGCGCAGAGACGGACATGAACGTCGTGATGACCGGCGACGGGCTCTTCGTCGAGGTGCAGGGGACCGCCGAGGGGCAGCCCTTCGACCGGCGCCACCTCGACGGGCTCCTCTCGGTCGCCGAGAAGGGGTGCGCGGACCTCACCCGGATCCAGCAGGAGGCGCTGCGTGGCTGAGGGCGATGTCAGCGCCGGAGTCGGGGGGGAAGTCGTCGAGGCCCGCCCTCGGGTGTTCCTGGCCTCCCGCAACGCCAAGAAGCTCGCGGAGATGCAGCGCATCCTCGACGTGTTCGTCCCGCACATCGAGGTCCTCGGGCTCGACGACGTGGAGCACTACGACGAGCCTGCAGAGACGGAGCCGACCTTCGAGGGCAACGCGCTGATCAAGGCACGGATCGCCGTCGAGGCCACCGGGCTGCCCTCCCTGGCCGACGACAGCGGCCTGTGCGTCGACGCGCTCAACGGGATGCCGGGAGTCCTCTCGGCCCGGTGGAGCGGGCTGACGAAGGACGGTTCGACGGACGTTGACCGCGCCAACAACGAGCTCCTCCTGGCGCAGATGAGCGACGTGCCGGAAGGTCGACGTGGCGCACGGTTCTGCTGCGCCGTCGCGTTCGTGCACCGCCACCCGACGGGGGAGCGGGTCGAGCAGGTCGAGCACGGTGAGATGCCCGGCCGGGTCATCCGCGAGATGCGGGGGACCGGTGGCTTCGGCTACGACGTGCTGTTCGTCCCGGACGGCCACGACGTGACGTCGGCCGAGCTGCCGCCGGACGAGAAGGACGCGATCTCCCACCGGGGCAAGGCGCTGCGCCGGATCGCGCCCCTCGTCGCTGACGCACTGAAGGAGTCGGCGGCGCAGCGATGACTCGGGCGAGGTCCTGGACGCCCGGTGGTGCCAGGACCCGGTGACCGTCGTCCTCGACCGGTTGGAGAGCCGGCCGCTCCCGATGCGGCTTGGGGCGTCAGTCGACGCCCTGCGACACGATGTCCTGGAAGTGCTCGTGGACGGACTCCTCGCCCATGCGGGTGAGAGCCCCGATGGTGGGCCTTCCCCAGAGCCAGCAGTCGAGGTCGGCGGCCGTGCCCTCGATGGTGGCGGCCGTCTCCTCGCCGGTGTCCTCGTCGGCGACGACGATGGCGGGCTCGTCGCGGTAGGCCTTGCCGTCCGGGTCGGTGCCGTTGAAGGCGGCGAGCGTCACCAGCCAGGATCGGCCGGTGTCCGTCGTCCGCACGCGCAGTGTCGTGCCGTGCTTCGGGCTGATCTCTCCCCAGGGCGGGCAGCCGCCGAACATGATGCGGAGCGCCTCGTCGACGCCGTCGGAGGCCAGCTCGGGGTCGACCGGCGCACGCTGCACGTCGGCGGTCAGCTCGGCGTCGACGCGGTGGATCAGCGCCTCATGGGCCTGGCGCCGCCGGATGAACCCGGCGGTCTGCTCCTCGGCCCAGGTCCAGCGGTGCTCCGAAGGGTCGACGTTGCCGAGCGCCGTCTGGAGCTCCTTGGTGGCGTCGTCGAAGAAGGCGAGCAGGCCGTCCCGGTCGGCCGGACGCTCGGGGTGCTGGATCTCGTCGGGCGTCGAGGGAGCGTCGCGAACGACCGTGGCCCAGAACCACTGGACCTCGCCGAGGTGCCACAGCAGGTCGTCGGCCGCCCAGTCCGGGCACGTGGGCACCTCTGCGTCGGCGGGCGCGTCGCGCAGCACCGACACGAACCGGGCGGAGTCCTCCCGGAGATGAGCCAGGTAGTCGAGCGTCATGGGAGCAGCCAACCACGCCTCGCTGCGCTAGTCACGACCTCGAAGGGCGCGCCTCAGACCCGGACGACGATCTTCCCCCTGGCGTGGCCGCTCTCCGAGAGCCGATGGGCGTCGCTGATCTGCTCGAGCCGGAAGACCTCGGACACGTCGACCTTCAGCCTGCCCTCATGGGCGAGGGCGGCAAGGGCGTCGAGGTGCTCCCGCTCCGGGCGGACGAACACGTACTTCCCGCCGAGCCCCTTCACCGTCTTCGCGTCGATGATCGACACGACCCGACCGACGTCCTTCACCTGCCGGGGCGCGTCCTCGAGCGCCTCGCCACCGACGAGGTCGAGCACTGCGTCGACGGTCTCGCTGAGCTGAGCGCTGACCGGCCCCTGGTGGTAGTCGATCACCTCCGAGACCCCGAGCGAGCGGAGCAGGTCGTGGTTCTGCGGGCTTGCGGTCCCCACCACGTGGCAGCCCCGGGCGAGGGCGATCTGGACGGCGAACTGGCCCACACCACCCGCTGCCGCGTGCACGAGCACACGTTCCCCGGGCTGGACGTCGACGGCCTCGACGAGCGCCTGGTACGCCGTGAGGCCGGCGAGCGGCACCGCCCCTGCCTCCTCGAAAGACAGCATCGTCGGCTTGCGGGCCACGGTCCGCTCGGGCGCGGGCACCAGCTCGGCCGCGGTGCCCCACTGCACGTCGTCGCGGCGGACGTAGCCCCACACCTCGTCGCCGACCTCGAGACCGGTGACGACGGACGGTCCGATCGCCTCGACCACGCCGGCGACATCCCACCCGGGGATGATCGGCAGGTGGTGCGGGTAGGCCCCCTGGAGGTACCCGAGGCGGATCTTCCAGTCGACCGGGTTGACACTCGTAGCCCTCACCCGGACCAGGACCGTGTCCGGGCCCACCGGAGGTTCGTCGTGGTCACGGACCTGGATGACGTCGGCGTCGCCGTACTCGTCGTAGACGGCTGCTCTCACCTGCGGGCTCCTTCTCGTTCGGGGGTCCTCTGCTGGTGACCGTATGCCGCGCCGGTCAAACGGGTCGAGCCGTGTCAAGCCCCCGGGTAGATCCGGTAGCCCGCCATCGTCTTGTGCTCGAAGCTCTCGTAGAACCCCTCGGCGTCATCGGTGATGAGGTCCATGCGCTTCGTGTGCGTGGCCTGGAAGGTCGCCACCGTGAGCAGGCGGGCGATGCCCCGGCGCCGATGGTCCGGGTGCACCGCGAGGAAGCTCAGATGTGACTGGAGCACGCCGTCGCCGAGCGCCTGCGCGAAGCCGACCACGTCCCTGTCGAGGACTGCGGTGTAGGCGGACGAGCCAGGGGCGGTGCAGACCTCGAGCACGATGCCCGCGTCGCTGAGCGAGGGCCACTGGACCGTTGTGCACAGCCGTGCGATCCCGGCCGCGTGCTCGGCCTCGAACGGCACGATCTCCACGGAGCTCATGTGGGCAGACCCTACGTCGCGTGCGCGCTGACGACCTCTGGTACTAGGCAGATCGTGTGACGTTGGTGCACGGTGGCCTCGGAGGGAATCGGAGGCGACGATGCAGCTCGACGTTGTCGAAGTGGCCAGCGGTGTCTTCCACGCCTGGACGAGGTACGTCGGCTGGGTGGTCGTGGTCGACGGCGACGAGGTGACTCTCGTGGACACCGGCTACCCCGGGGACCGCGGGCGCGTGCTCGCCTCGTTGGAGCGTATCGGCCGTCGAGGCTCCGACGTGTCGGCCATCGTGCTGACCCACGCGCACCGCGACCATCGAGGCAACGCACGGTGGTTCCAGGACGAGCACGGCGTCATGGTCAAGGTCCACGAGGAGGAGCGAGCCTACGCCCGAGGGGAGCGGGTGGAGGAGGTGCCCGTCCCGACGCTCCTGCGGATGTCCTGGAGACCCAGCATCCTGGCCTTCGAGATCGACCTGTCGACACGTCTCCGCGCTCTGGGGACGAAGTTCCTCGACGTCGTGGACACCTTCCACGACGGTCCCGTCGACGCGCCCGGCGAGCCGGTCTCCGTGCATACGCCCGGGCACACCTCCGGCCATGTGGCGCTGCACCTGCCGAGTCGCGGTGTCCTGGTCGCCGGCGACGCCCTGATGACAGAGCACCCGATAGGCACGAGCGTCACGGGCGCGCAGCTGCTCCCGGCCTACTTCAACCATGACGACGACCAGGCCGCGGCGTCGCTGGAGCGGCTCAGGGGCTTGCAGGCGGACGTCGTCGTGACAGGGCACGGCCCTCCCTACCGGGGCAGTCCCGCCGCGGCCGTGGAGCAGGCGCTGGCGAACCGCGCCGCCCTCCATCGCGGCGTGGGTGGGCACTGGTGACGCGATCCGGCCGCTCCGGGCCGTCGCGTCTCCCCACGTGACGGGCATGGCAGCGTGAGTGGATCGAGTGCGCCCGGCGAGACTCGAACTCGCACTGCGCAGGACCTAAACCTGCTGCCTCCTGCCAATTGGGCTACGGGCGCGCGCCGCTCAGTCTAGGTGGTGAGGCCGGGTCAGCTGGCGAGCCCGAGGTCCTTGCGAAGCTTGGCGACGTGACCGGTGGCCTTGACGTTGTACTGCGCGACCTCGATCTGGCCGCCCTCGTCGACGACGAAGGTCGACCGGATGACGCCCTGGACCGTCTTGCCGTACATCTTCTTCTCTCCGAAGGCACCCCACTCGGTCATGACGGACTTGTCCTGGTCCGAGAGCAGCGTGATCGTCAGAGCGTCTCGCGCCCGGAACTTCGCGAGCTTCTCCGGCCTGTCGGGGGAGATGCCGAGGACCTCGTAGCCAGCGGCCTTGAGCGAGTCGAGGGAGTCCGTGAAGTCGCAGGCCTGCTTCGTGCAGCCGGGCGTCATGGCGGCCGGGTAGAAGTAGACGATCACCTTGCGGCCGCGGAGGTCGGAGAGGGTGACCGTCGAGCCGTCGTCGGTCTGCAGGGTGAAGTCGGGGGCGGCGTCTCCGGGGGCGAGACGGTTGTCGCTCATCACGTGCTCCTCGTGGTTCGGCGGCCCGAGGGCCGGGAACAATGGCTTATTGCGAACAGTTCGCAATAACGTACAGTCATCATGAAGTACCGGTGCGGTGCCGCAGCGATGACCTCAACGTATTGCCATCCGACCGAGAGTCCGAGCAGAGGCCCGCCTCCGGGCCCCGGAGGAGTGCTACCACCATGCACGTGCCTGACGGCTTCCTCGACGCGCAGACGTCGATCGCGACCGGCGCAGTCGCGGCGGCGACCGTCGGCTACGCCCTCCGGAAAGCCCGGACCGAGCTCGACGACCGCACCGCGCCGATGGCGGGGCTGGTTGCCACCTTCGTCTTCTCGGCCCAGATGATGAACTTCCCCGTCGGACTCGGCACGAGCGGCCATCTCCTCGGCGGCGCTCTCGCCGCCGTCCTCGTCGGCCCCTGGACGGGTCTCCTGGCCGTCAGCGTCGTGCTGATCGTTCAGGCTCTGCTGCTCGCCGACGGCGGCATCACCGCGCTCGGCACCAACATCAGCCTCATGGCGATCGTCGGCGTCCTCGTCGGCTGGCTGGTCTTCCGCGGCCTGCAGATCCTGGCGCCCAAGCGCGTCGGGCTCGTGCCCGTTCTCGCCGGGTTGGGCGCGCTCGTCTCGGTGCCTGTCGCAGCCCTGCTCTTCGTCGGCCTGTACGCCGTCGGCGGGACCGCTCCGGTGCCCCTCGACGGGCTGGCCACCGCGATGCTCGGCTGGCACGTCCTGATCGGGCTCGGCGAGGCGGTCATCACCGGTCTCGTCGTCGCCAGCGTGATCGCCCTGCGCCCCGACCTGGTGTACGGCGCCCGCCCGGTCCAGCGGAGGCGGGAGCTCGAGATCCGCACCGCCGCTCAGCCGGGGGAGCGGGAGGCGGCCGCGTGAGGACCAGGACCTTCGTGATCGCAGGCATCTTCGCGGCTCTCCTGGTCGCGGGCGTCGGGAGCTACTGGGCCTCCACCCATCCCGACGGCCTCACTCACGTCGCCGAGCAAGCAGGCTTCTCCGACACCGCGAAGGACTCCGCAGCGAAGGACTCACCGCTGTCCGGGTACCAGGTCAAGGGAGTTGACGACCCTGCGGTCTCCCGCGGGCTCGCCGGTGTGATCGGGGCGCTCACGGTGCTGTTCCTCGCAGGTGGCCTGACGTACCTGGTCCGCCGAAGGGGACGGTCCGACGATGAGGCGCACGACCACCCTGCCCCTGCCGGCGGAGCGCCTTCCGCTCGGCGCACCACCCCGGAGGGGGGCTGAGATGGGCGCGGGTCACGGCCACAAGCTGCACTACCACGGCCACTCCCGGGTCCACCGCGCTCAGGCCCACCTGAAGCTCGCCGCCCTCCTCGGGTTCATGCTGCTGGTCGTCGCGACGCCGCGGGAGTGGTACCCGGCCTTCGCCCTGTACCTCGCGCTGATCCTCGGCGTGATCGCGCTCTCGCGGGTGCCGTTCGCCTACATCGGCCGGCGGATGGTCATCGAGCTGCCGTTCGTCGCGTTCGCGCTGCTGATGCCCTTCGTCGCGACGGGCCCCCGTGTCGACGTATTCGGCGTGAGCCTCTCCGAAGCAGGGCTGCTCGCAGCCTGGGGGCTCCTCGCCAAGGGCACGCTCGGCGTGATGGCCAGCCTGACCCTGGCAGCCACGACCGAGCCGCGTGACCTCCTCGTCGGGCTCGAGCGGCTACGGGTGCCCGGCCAGCTCGTGCAGATCATCGGCTTCATGGTCCGCTACCTCGACGTGGTGACCGACGAGATGCGCCGCATGCGGATCGCACGGGAGTCGAGGGGCTTCCGGGGTGGCGGCATCCGCACCTGGCCGGTGATGGCCCGCACCATCGGCGCGTTGTTCGTCCGCTCGTACGAGCGGGGGGAGCGGGTCCACCTCGCGATGCTCGCCCGTGGTTACCAGAGCGGGCGAGGTCGATGAGCACACCGGTTCTCGACGTCCAGGGGCTCGCCTACGCCTACCCGGACGGCCACCAGGCGCTCTACGGCGTGAACCTCCACGTCCACCAGGGTGAGCGGGTCGCCCTCCTCGGCCCCAACGGCGCCGGCAAGACCACCCTCGTGCTCCACCTCAACGGCATCCTCACCCCGGGGGCCGGCTCCGTCGCCGTGTCGGGGCTCCCGGTGGAGAAGCAGAACCTCCAGGAGATCCGGCGCCGGGTCGGCGTGGTGTTCCAGGACCCGGACGACCAGCTCTTCATGCCGACCGTTCGTGACGACGTGGCGTTCGGGCCCTCGAACCTGGGCCTGAAGGGCACCGCCCTCGAACGGCGGGTGCTCGGGGCTCTCGACAAGGTCGGCATGGCGGACTTCGTCGACCGACCGCCGCACCACCTGAGCTTCGGCCAGCGTCGCCGGGTCGCGGTCGCGACCGTCCTCGCGATGGAGCCGGAGATCCTCGTGCTCGACGAGCCGTCCTCCAACCTCGACCCGGCTTCCCGGAGGGAGCTCGCCGAGATCGTGCGGGGCCTCGACGTGACCGTGCTGATGGTCACCCACGACCTGCCGTACGCGTTCGAGCTGTGCCCTCGGTCCGTCGTGCTGTCCGACGGCGTGATCGTCGCCGACGGCGCCACCTACGACGTTCTCACCGACGACTCACTGATGGCCGCGCACCGCCTCGAGCTGCCGTTCGGCTTCGATCCCCGGGCGAATGCCAACCGGGCGCCCGGGTAACCTTCGCTTGGATGTGCCCGCCCTGGTGGGCGCACGACCTGACCCCAGACGAGGAGACTCACGTGAGCCAAGCGCAGAAGCCTGCTGACACTCGCGCCCCCGAGACCATCGAGAAGGAGGTCGAGGCGACTCGAGAGCGGCTCGCGGTCACGATCGACCAGCTCCTCTACCGTTCGAGCCCGAAGACGATCGCCAAGCGCGAGGTGGCCGGCTTCAAGGGCTTCTTCGTCGACCCCGAGACCGGTCCCCGGGTGGACAACATCGTCAAGGTAACGGTCGGTATCGGCGGGTTCGTGGCCGTCATGCTCGTCGTCCGGAAGGTTGCGAAGTAGCACCGTGGCGCAGGACAAGCTCCCGATCCGCATGCTGCATGACCGGGTTCTCGTGAAGCTCGACACCGAGGCAGGGGAGCGTCGGTCCAGTGGTGGCATCGTGATCCCCGCGACCGCGGCGCTCGGCGCGCGGCGACTCGCGTGGTGCCGTGTGGTCGCCGTCGGGGCGCACGTCCGCAGCGTCGAGGTCGACGACCGCGTCCTCTTCGACCCCGAGGACAAGGCGGAGGTCGAGGTTCAGGGAGAGGCCTACGTCGTCATGCGCGAGCGCGACATCCATGCCGTGGCCGCCGAGCGGCTCGGCGACACCCAGACCGGCCTCTACCTCTGAACCTCTGACCCCGGGAGCTCAGGCGCGGTGGGCGCCGCTCGTGCCTGACTCCGTCGAAGGACCGGCGGTCCGGTCGGCTCCGGTGCCGTTCTCCGAGACGGCCTGCTCCTCTGGTGCCGCCGCGCCGGCGTGTCTACCTGAACCGGGAGGCGCCGTCGTCGGTGCGGGGTGGCTCACGTCCGGGTCGAGGTCGTCGGCCCGCCGGAGCTGTTCCTGGTGCTCCTCGCGGCGCTGCTCCGCGGCGTGCGCGCGCTCTTGCGCGTCTGCCTCGAGCCGCTCTGCCTCCGCCGCCTTGCGCTCTGCCTCCGCCCGAGCCGCGGCCGCCTGCGCCTCGGCCTCGCGGGCGAGCGCCTCCCTGCGCTGGACCTCGGAGGCCTCGTGCACGGCCTTCTCACGGAGCTCGGCCGCCTGTGCGCGGCTGCGCTCCTGCCGCTTCCTGTTCGCCATGACTGCGATCACGGCGATCAGGGCGATCACGACGAGCGCGACAACGATCCACACCCACGGTGACATCGCTTTCCTCCTGGTTGTCGGGCGGACCTCTCTGGTGGTCCGGACGCCGTGGAGGTACCCCTGGCTCCGGCCGACAAACCGCGGAACCTCCTGTGCGCGCATAACCTGCCCGCCGATCTGCCGTTAATGAGAGGTCTGCCCCTTCGGGCCGTGTTCACCGGAATGGGAGAGCTCATGGGATTCTCACGTCGTGCGACGGCGATCCTCGCCTCGATGGCACTGGTACCTGCCTTCGCCGCGGTCCAGGCCACGACGACGCCGGAGCGGGCGAACGCCGCCGAGAGTCTGCTGCGACCGGCGGGTGGGGTGTACCACGCGACGATCAAGCGCACCGCGCACGGGATCCCGCACATCATCGCCAAGGACTTCGGGTCCCTCGGCTTCGGCCACGGGTTCGCCACCGCCGAGACATCGATCTGCTCGCTGGCCGACACACTCCTGACCGCGCGCGGCCAGCGCTCCCGCTACCTCGGGCCCAACCGCCGCTACAACGACCAGGTCACCCTCAACGCGACGAACCTGCAGTCGGACGCGCTCTTCACCGACATCCACAACCGGCACGTCGTGGAGCGGCTGCTCCGCGACCCGAAGCGCGGTCCGAGTGCCCGGGCGAAGGCGATCGTGCGGGGTTACGTCGCGGGCATCAACGACTACCTCCGCTCGGTCGGAGGTTCCAAGGGGATCAAGGATCCCTCCTGTCGCGGCGCGAAGTGGATCACGCCGACCGCGACCCCGCTCGACCTTTGGTACGGCGTCTACGCGGCGAACCTGCTCGCCTCGACCGGGGTGTTCGTGCCGCAGATCGTCGACGCGGCCCCGCCGAGCCCGGACGACCCGAACCTGCCGGCCCGGGCCCGGTTCGCGGACGTGCCCTCACGGCTGCCGTCGAAAAAGGACCTCCTGAAGGGTCTCGGCAAGGACCCGGACACCCCGTTCGGCTCCAACGCGACTGCCGTCGGCTCGGCCGCGACCACGACCCGCCGGGGCATGGTCCTGGGCAACCCGCACTTCCCCTGGCGCGGGCGCTACCGGTTCGAGGAGGCGCAGCTCACCATCCCTGGTGTCTACAACGTCGCGGGCGCGAGCCTGATCGGCTCGCCGGTGATCAACATCGGCTTCAACCGCAACGTGGCGTGGAGCCACACTGTGTCCACGGCGTACCGCTTCACGCCGTACGAGTACCCGACGGTCCCTGGCAGCGGCACGACGTACCTCACTGCCGACGGGCCCAAGGAGCTCCAGCGACGGGTGGTCAAGATCCGGGCGCGGAACAAGGACGGCTCGTTGAGGACGATCACCGAGGACCTGTACCGCACGCACGAGGGCTACGTCCTGGACGACGCGGACGTTCTGATGAGCTGGACACCGGTGAGCTTCTTCGCGCTGCGTGACGCCAACGCCGAGCACCTGCGCACGATCGACACCTTCCTGAACATGGGGAAGGCAAAGAACGTCCACGAGCTCCTCGCCGCGCAGGACCGCGCCGCCGGCATGCCGTGGGTGAACACCACCGCAGCGGACCGGTCGGGCAACGTCTTGTACGCCGACCACTCCGTCGTCCCCAACGTCCCCGACGACATGGCCCAGCAGTGCATGACCCCGGTCGGCCGCGCGCTCTTCGAGGTCGCGGGACTCCCGGGCCTCGACGGCACCCGCGCCCAGGGCGACTGCAAGTGGCGCACCGACCGCGACTCCTCACGGCCTGGGGTGTTCGGACCGAGCCACCTCCCGAAGACCTTCCGCAAGGACTGGGTGGTCAACGCCAACGACAGCTACTGGCTGCCGAACCCCAAGCAGCGCCTCGAGGGCTTCGCCCGGATCATCGGCTGTGAGAAGTGCGAGCGCAGCCTCCGGACCAGGATGGTCTACCACTACGTGCTGGACCGGCTGGCGGGCAAGGACGGCCTGGCCGACCACAAGCGCGTCTCCCAGCGGACACTCGCGGCCACCGAGCACGAGAACCGTGTCTTCGGTGCGGAGCTCGCTCGTGAGGGCGACGACCTCCAGGACGTCTGCCAGGCCGCGAGCGGCGGCAAGGCCTGTGACGTCCTCGCCAAGTGGGACGGCAGGTCGGACACCGACAGCGTCGGGAACCACATCTTCCAGGAGTTCTGGAACCGGGCCCAGGAGGTGCCGGGGCTGTGGCAGGTGCCGTTCGACGCCTCCGACCCGGTCGGCACCCCGCGGGACCTGAACGAGTCCAACCCCCTCGTCGTCCAGGCGATGCAGGACGCGCTGTCCTACCTCGACCAGAAGGGCGTCCCGTACGACGCGCCCTGGGGGTCCCTGCAGGTGGCGGGTGACGATGGCGCGCCGCCGATCCCGATCGGCGGTGGCGAGGGGTTCGCCGGCAACGCGAACGCCGTGTCCAGCCGCGACCCCGGCGCCAACAAGAAGTGGTTCTCGCCGGTCAGCTACGGCTCCTCGCACATCCAGGCGGTCGCCTTCACGGACCGGGGTGTCAACGCGCGGACGATCCTCACCTACGGCCAGTCGCTGAACCGGCTCTCACCCTGGTCCTCGGACCAGACCAGGCTGTTCAGCCGGGAGCGCTGGGTCCAGTTCGCCTTCACGCCGACCCAGATCCGGCGGGACCTGCTGAGCAGCTACCGCGTCAGCGGACGGGGCTGACCTCCGGCCGCAGGGTGCGGC
>DASVBF010000093.1:0-11164 GCA_036375975.1 Nocardioidaceae bacterium
GGACCGCGGAGGTGACGAAGCTCATGGTGGTGGAGTACTACCTCGCCGTCGCTCCTGGCATCATGCGGGCGCTGGACCACCGGCCCACGACGCTGGAGCGGTGGCCGAAGGGGGTCCACGACGGGATCCGCCTGAGCACCCGATCCGGCGAGCACGGCGACGCGTTCTACCAGAAGCGGGTGCCCAAGGGGGCGCCGGCGTACGTCGAGACCGCGTCGATCACCTTTCCCTCCGGGCGCCGCGCCGACGAGGTCTGCCCGACGGAGCCGGCCGTGGTGGGCTGGGCCGCCCAGATGGGCACGCTCACCTTCCACCCCTGGCCGGTCCGCCGTGATGACGTCGACCATCCGGACGAGCTGCGCATCGACCTCGATCCCCAACCCGGCACGAGCTTTTCCGACGCGGCTCGCGTGGCCGGCGTCGCGCGCGACCTCCTGACCGAGCTCGGCATGCGTGGCTTCCCCAAGACGAGTGGCAACCGCGGGGTGCACATCTACGTGCGTGTCCAGCCGCGGTGGACGTTCACCGACGTGCGGCATGCAGCCATCGCGTTCGGGCGCGAGCTCGAGCGCCGTACGACGGGGGTCACCACGAGCTGGTGGAAGGAGGAGCGCGGTGAGCGCGTCTTCGTGGACTTCAACCAGAACAGCCGGGACCGCACCATCGCGAGCGCCTACAGCCTCAGGGCGATCCCGGGCGCTCCTGTGTCCACCCCGGTCACGTGGGAAGAGCTGCCCGAGGTCGACCCGCGCGCTTTCAATCTGCACACCGTGCCGAAGCGGTTCGCCGATCTCGGGGATCCCCATGCCGGGATCGACGACGAGCACTTCTCCCTCGAGCCGCTGCTGGAGATGTACTCCCGTGACGAGGAGCGCGGCCTCGGGGAGATGCCCTACCCGCCCGACTACCCGAAGATGCCGGGCGAGCCGCCGCGGGTCCAGCCGAGCAAGATGAACCACGCCAACTGGGCGGACGGCTAGACACGGTCGGCTCCGAGGGAGGATCCCACGTGACTGGTCCAGACGCTGACGTGGAAGGCGTCCGAGCTCGGGCGAGCCTGACCGGTGGGCGGCACGTCGTGGTCCTGGACGGGGGCATGTCGAACGCGCTCGAGGACCGTGGCCACGACCTCTCCGGTGCACTCTGGACTGCGCGGCTGCTTCGTGACGCTCCCGACGAGATCGCCGCGGTGCATCGCACCTACTACGAGTCAGGCGCTCAGGTGGCCACCACCGCCAGCTATCAGGCCAGCGTCGGCGGGTTCGTCGGTGCGGGGATGGACCGGTCCGAGGCCGCCCGGCTGATCCGACGCAGCGTCACCTTGGCGCGCGAGGTGCGGGACGAGATGTCGCGGGACGGAAGGACCCGCTGGGTCGCGGCTTCGGTCGGACCGTACGGCGCCGTGCTTGCCGACGGCTCGGAGTACCGGGGACGCTACGGCTTGTCCTCTGCGAGACTGCGGGCGTTCCACCTGCCGAGGCTGGAGCTTCTCGCATCCGCGGAGCCGGACCTGCTCGCCGTCGAGACCATCCCGGACGTGCACGAGGCGGAGGTGCTCGCCGACCTCCTCGGCGATGTGGGAGTGCCGGCCTGGGTGTCGTTCTCTGCCCAGGGCATGCGGACGAGGGCGGGTCAGCCCCTCGCCGAGGCCTTGACTGTTGCCGCTTCCGTCGAGCCGGTCTTCGCGGTCGGTGTGAACTGCTGCGCTCCCTCCGACGTCCTGGACGCGGTTCGGCTCGCGGCCGAGGTCACCGGCAAGCCGGCGGTCGCCTACCCGAACAGCGGCGAGGCGTGGCAGTCGAGCACCGGACGATGGGCGGGCGGTGCGTCGTACGACGTGGGCCTCGCCAGGGGATGGGTCGCCGCGGGCGCCCGTTACGTCGGCGGCTGCTGTCGGGTGGGACCTCGCGACATAGCCGCCCTCGCTGCAGCCGTCGGATAACGGAGGCGGCAGATGGGGGCTGTCCGGCTGGTCGGTGGCCAGCCGGCCCCCGTGGAAGCTGGCCGCGTCGGCCGCCCGGATGTCACGGACGGACCTCATGCGGTGTCATGGGGTCATGCAGATCCTGGTTATCGGGGCCACGGGTGTGGCCGGGTCGTCCACCGTGCCCGTCCTCGTCGAGGCCGGTCATCACGTGAGCGGCCACGCGCGCACAGAGGAGAAAGCGTCGGTGCTGCGACGGATGGGCGCCGAGCCGGTCATGGGCGATGCCGAGGACACCGACACGCTGCTCGGTTGGCTTCGTGGGAAGGACGCGGTCGTAGACCTCCGAGTGCAGATCCCCAGCCCGAACCGGTCGGTGTTCCCGAGCAGCTGGCGAGAGTACGTCCACCTGCGCGACAGCGCTGCGGGGATGGTCGTCGACTGCGCGATCCGGTCCGACGTCCCTCTCGCCGTGCATGACACGATCACCATGATGTACGCCGACGGCGGCGAGCGGACGATCGACGAGGGCTGGCCGGTCGACGCTCCGGGGCCGCTTGCGGCGAACCTCGCCGCCGAACGGCATCTGGCGAGGCTCACGGAGGTAGGAGGCAGGGGAGTGGCGCTGAGGTTCGGTCAGTTCTACGGCCCGGTCGACGTCATGAGCCACGAGGTGCTGCGCCGTGCCAGGCGGGGCCAGGGCCTGGTGCTGGGCGACCCCGCGGCCTGGAGCAGCGCGCTGCACACCGATGACATCGGACCCGCCGTGCTGGCTGCCCTGGGCCTGCCGGCCGGCGTCTACAACGTCGTGGACGAGCAACCGCTGCGGCGGTCCGAGGTCCTCGAAGTCCTGGCCGCCGCCGTCGGTCGACCGTCGCTGCGTCAACCGCCGTCGATCCTGACCAAGCTGGGCAGCGCACCCATGAGGGCCCTGGCGCGATCACAGCGCGTCTCGGCCGAGCGGTTCCGGGAGGCGAGCGGGTGGCGGCCGCGCGTCCCCAGCAGACGGGTCGGCTGGCCGGCGGCGGCCGAGCAGGTGCGGGCTCGTACCTGACCCGCCTGGGCCCGCCGTCCACGGGCGAGCCAGAGATCTACCTCCTTCGCAACCAGGACAAACTGAACGCCATGGGCCGACCTCGGGTCGTTATTCGATGAGGAAGGCGCATCGTGTGAAGTGACGTGGGTAACACCTTCGCGATCTTCAACCACTTCACGGAGGTGCCTCATGACGGTGTCAGATCGATCGGAGGAACTGAGGTCTGAGGGGGTGCTATCGGGCCTCGACACGTCTGCGATGACGTCTTTCTACTGGTATCTGGCCCTCCTCGCCTGTATCGGGGGGTTCCTGTTCGGCTACGACACGGCGGTGATCGGGTCGGTCCTCGACTTCATTCCCTACGAGATGTCCCCGCTGGCGACCGGCTATCTGGTAGCCGGGGCCTCCCTCGGAGCAGCCGTCGGAGCGCTCGCCGCGGGTCCGCTGACCGACCGCTTCGGCCGGAAGTCGCTGCTCATCGCCGATGCCCTGATCTACGCGGTCGGCGCGATCCTCTCGGCCCTCACGATCAACGCCGGGATGCTGATCGGTGCCCGGACGCTCATCGGTCTGGCCATCGGCGCGGACTCGGCCATCGCGACCGCGTACATCGCCGAGTTCGCCCCGGCGAAGCGGCGAGGTCAGCTCGGCATCATCCAGCAGTGGATGATCACCGTCGGGATTCTGGTCTCGTTCCTGGTCGCTCTGCTGGTCTTCAACATCGCGCCGGATGCCGCGCACGGTGCCGACTGGAGAATCATCCTCGGCGTGGGCGCGATCCCGGCGATCGTCGCGATCGCGCTGAGGGCACGCATGCCCGAGTCACCGAGGTGGCTGCTCCACAAGGGCCGCTTCGCCGACACCAAGAAGGCACTCGGGCAGCTCGGCATCGAGGTGTCTGAGGAGGACGCACGCAAGACGGCCGAGCAGATCGAGGCCAAGGAGGCACGGGAGGTGAAGGGGCGCAGGCGGGTCTGGACGCCTGGCGTCAAACGGGCCCTGATGGTTGTCTCCGTCTTCTTCGTCTTCCAGCAGATCACCGGCATCAACGTGCCGTTCTACTACGGGCCGCAGTTGCTCGGTGAGGCTTTCAAGTCACCGTCGTCCAGCGCGATCGACGCATCCATGGCCGGTCTCCAGGCCGCGGCGATCCTCGGCGCCGTCAACGTCATCGCGACGTACTTCGCGTTCCGCTACATCGACCGGGCCGGGCGCAGGCCGCTCGCCATCGGTGGCTATGCGGGAATGGCGGTGTTCATGCTGGTGGCCGCTGTCGGCATGGCGTTCATGACAGGCTCACCGAAGATGGTCGTCGTCATGGTCGGCTTCTCCCTGTTCATCACGTCCTTCGCCATCGGCGTCGGCGGAACGGGCTGGCTGATCCAGGGCGAGGTCTTCCCGACCAAGGTTCGCGGAACGGCGGCGTCGATCGGTGCGAGCGTCGACTGGCTCGCCAACTTCGTGGTCATCGTCGCGTTCCCGGCGTTGACCGCCGCGCTGGGGCTGCCCTGGGTCATGGTCCTGCTCTCAGGCCTGGCCGTCGTGGCGATCGCCTTCGTTGCGCGGTACCTGCCCGAGACCAAGCACCTCTCGGTGGAGCAGGTCGTCTCCATCTTCGAGGAGCAGCAGAAGGGCACGACGACACGACCGGCAGCCGGCATCCAGACCTCATGAGGGTGCTCGTTCGGGTCCCTGGACCGGCCTAGGCCGAGGACCTGCGGCTTCCCGGGCCTTCCTGCTTGGCTCGGGAAGCCGCTTGCTGCTGCGGCTCCCGCGAGTCCTGGGCGCGGTGTCCGCACCGCTCGAGGATGGCGACGAGGGACCGATGCAGCACGTCGGCCCCCTCGATCCGGTCCGGTAGGACGTCGGCAAGGTCACGGGGAACGAGAACTGCGGCGCTGTCCTGGTCCCCGCCCAGGCCCCCATGGGCGCCCACGAGGTCCTCGAAGGCCGCGACGTCGACGGTCCACCGGTCGACGCTGCTGTTCACGTACAGGTCCGGCGCCTCGGCCATGAGCACCGCCCTCAGGAGGAACTTCGGCGCGTGCGAGCCGAAGGGGGCCAGGGGGTCGACCCCCTCGACCGTGCCGTCGGCAAGGTTGCGCCGTCCCTGGGCGCCGATGGCCCAGGGGAGGCCGAGATCGTCGAGGCCGGCGACGAACGCCACGCCCGGATGCCGGGCGAGACCCGGGACGAGCCGGGGCCACCGTGCGCCCAGCTCCTCGAGCGAGCGCCGCCTGGGGCCGGGCAGGTAGAACAGCCCGAGGTTCCCCGAGCCGAGCACGATCGGCGTCTGGTCGGCTGGTCGTTCGCCGCCGCCGTCGTACTCCTGGGCGATCCTGCGGTCGACGCGGCCGATGACCCTGCCGGTCAGGGTGCTGCCCGACCCCACGTCTCCCACGATCGACTGTGCCCGTCCCCAGCCCTCGACCGGCGCGTCGAAGGACTGCACCTCCTGCGACATGAGGTCTTCGCACAGGCCGGGGAGATCAGTCCCGTACCGGTCCTTGAAGGAGCGCCCCTGAGACTGCCCGTGGTCGGAGAGCACGACGATGCGGTACCGACGAGCCGCCTTCTCCGAGAGTCGCTGGAGCTCGTCGAGGACCCGGTCGAGCCCTTCGAGTGCCGCGAGCGACTCCGGACGGAACATGCCTGCGTGGTGGGCGATCTCGTCGTAGCCGACGTAGTCGACGTAGATGGACCGGGCACCGCGGCGCATCTCCTCGGCGACGAGGGCGGTGTTGAGGTCGCGCGCCAGCGCGTTCGTGACGGCTCGCAGCAACGCGAACGTCCAGCCCCGGTGTACACGTGGCTCGAGGTGCCGCCGTGCCTGCCGGCTCGCCTGCCATCGCTCCTTGACGACCTCTCCGACGGTCCGGTTCAGACTCCGCATGAAGCCCGTGGGTGTCGCGAGGAACCAGGCGACGGCACGACGGGTCTGCGGTGATCCGCGCGCCACCTCCACGCGGCTCATCGTCATCAGCGCGCGAGGAGCGTCCCCGGTGAAGAGGTTCGAGATGGACACCCCGTCGTCCCACAGGAGGCCTCGTCCATTGCTCGCCCGCGCCTGGATCACCGCTGCGTCCGCCGGCCGGTTCGCCACCAGGACCCGTTGCTTCTCGCGGTCGTACCACCGAAACGCCGGGACGCGGTCCACCGTGCCGTGCAGGATGCCGAGCTGGCTGGCCGGGGTGGTGCACGGCAGCTGTGGTGTCCACTCGCGCATAACGTAGTTGCCGGAGGACAGCCAGCGGCGGATCGTGGGAAGTGCGCCCGACTGGACCCCCCAGCGGAGCACCGGGAACGCCACTCCGTCGAGCTGTACGAAGAGGACACCCTCGACCTCCGGATCCTTCACCGGGGCGGGTCGCCTGCTCTTTCGCTCGAGCGACATCACCAGGCTCTCGTCCGTGCCTGCCGTGAGGACCCAGGCCACCAGGGTTCCCACTGTTGCGGCGATCCAGCTAGCGAGCAGGGCGCTCCAGAAGTCCGCGGACACCGCGGGGACCACCAGGATCGCGGCGTACATGATCACGGCTTGACCCACGAGAGCCACGAGCAGCACCGCCAGCCAGCCGATCCTCGCGGCGAGCTCGACCAGCACGGGCCGGACGACCAGTCCGATCGCGCCGGCCACGGCGGCGACGACGAGGTAGGCCCAGGGCGTCGTGCTGGACATGCCAGGCAGGATCAAGGCCGAGATGTGCAGCGCCACGGCGGTGGTCACCCATGAGACTGCGAGCCGCACCAGGTCGGTGCCTCGCAGGTGGAGGTCGAACCGCCGCCGTGCAGCCATCCGACTCGCCTCCCTCCGCGGCCGTGCACGGGTATGCCTGAACCGTATGTCTCGTGGGGCGGCCCCGACAGGGGCCAAGGCCCCGGGTCGGTCGCCTGAGGACGTGTAGGTCGTGAAGGGGACAGGGCCAGAACGGGCCGTTTCCGCCTAGTCCGCCTGGGCTCGCAAATTCCCCAACTGTGCCGATTCCCGTCAGGGCGTCGGGGGTGGTCTCCTTGATGTAGGAGAGACATGATGGTGCTCTCCTGGTGGTAGGAGAGCTGCGAGGGAGCTCTCCTTGTTGTGGGAGGGGGCACCGTGACGGATCCCGAGCTAGACCGTCAGCGAAAACTGCTTCACGAGGCCTTCACCGCCGGATGGCAGGCAGCCCTGGCAGTGAAGGTCACCAGCCCGAGCGTCCTGGCCGTCATCGAGTCCTGCTTCGAGCTGTGGCTCGAGGAGGAGGTCGACGAGCGCGGGGTGCTGGGTCTCCCGTTCCGGCGCCGCTACGACCTGCCGTCGCCCAAGCGGGCACGCGTCTCGTCCGGCAGGGCCGCGTCTCATGAACGAATGCCAGAGGCGTCGCCCGTGACACCACGCCACAGGCAGAAGAGGCCCACTCCGGCTGCCGTGGGGCCGCCGGTCCAGCGCACGTCGTCCGAGAACGAGTCGCGCGACGACTCGCCCCGAGAGACGGGGACGGTCCGAGCCGGCTCCTGAGCGGGCGCGTTGTGGTCGCTACAGACCGGTGACGCCCTCGCCACCGCCCGCCTGCTCGTCGAACGTCTCGTGCTCGAGCAGGTGCAGCACCGGGACACCGATCTTGCGGCGAGCCCGAGACGTCCAGTCCAAGTGGAAGAACTCCGCGACCGTGTGCGGGTGGGTCAGGATGATCGCCTCCCGGCCGTCGATCGCCTTCACCTTCGCGGCAAGCGCGTCGATCGGATCGATGCTGACGATGTCGCCCACGGCGTCGGCGCCGGTGTCGGTGAGCTGCTTGATGCAGCCGGACAGCTGCTGCCGCGCGGTGTCGAGGAGCTCGTGCTGGATGTTCTCGAGGTCCGTCTCGTCCATCACGAGGGCGGGAGATGCCAGCACTTCGCTGGCCGCCAGCGAGCCCATGGCCGACTCCACTCGAGCGGCTGCGTCCTCCACGGGAAGGAGGATGTGGTAGCGGACGTGCTCTCCCTCGTTCTCGATCTCCTCGTGAAGGCCTCGGATCTGTTGGGCGTCCTGAGGCGAGATCGCCTGCTCGACGAGAAGTACCACGTCATAGGTGGGACCGGCCCCTTGGGCAGTCACTGCAAACGCCCTCCACTCATGAAGATCTGGTGGTCAAGACCTTACCCAAGTCGTAGCTCACCGGCTCCTCGAGCTGCTCGTAGCCGCAGGATTTCGGGTCCCGGTCGGGTCGCCAGCGCTTGAACTGGGCCGTGTGCCGGAAGCGCGTGCCCTCCATGTGGTCGTAGCCCACCTCCAGGACACGCTCCGGCGCCAGAGGCACGAACGACAGGTCCTTGCCCGTGCTCCACCGGCTCTGGGCGCCCGGCAGGCGGTTCCCGGTGACGTTGTGGTGCTCGGCCTCGGCCCACGCCCCCCACGGATGGTCGGGCGTGTCGACGACGAGGGGAGCGAGCTCGTGGAGGAGCTCCGCCCGGCGCCTCTCGGTGAACGAGGCTGCGACGCCGACGTGCTGCAGGGTCCCGCGGTCGTCGTACAGCCCCAGGAGCAGCGAGCCGAGCAACGGCCGCTCCGCGGTTGAGGTCTTGTGCAGCCGATATCCCGCGACGACGACGTCAGCGGTGCGCTCGTGCTTGATCTTCAGCATCGTGCGGACGTTCGGCTGGTACGTCGCGCTCATCGGCTTGGCCACGACACCGTCGAGACCCGCGCCCTCGAACTCCGCGAACCACTCCTTCGCGACCGCCGGGTCGGTGGTCGTACTCGTGAGGTAGACCGGTGCCGTTGCGCCGGCCATCGCCGCCTCCAGGCGTGTACGTCGGACCGCGAAGGGCTCGTTCATCAGCGACTCGTCGTCGATCGCGAGCAGGTCGAACGCGACGTACGAGCCGGGTGTCGTCTCCGCGAGCATCCTGACCCGGGACTCCGCCGGGTGGATGCGCTCCTGAAGGCGCTCGAACTCCAGGCGCTCGCCGATCGCGACGAAGATCTCGCCGTCCACGACGCACCGGTCGGGCAGCGACTCCTTCAGCGCCTCGACGACCTCGGGGAAGTACCGGTTGAGCTCCTTGGTGTTTCGGCTCGCGAGCACGACCTCGTCGCCGTCCCTGAAGACGATGCACCGGAAGCCGTCCCACTTCGGCTCGTACGACAGGCCGCCGTCGAACTTGGCAGGGTCGGGGATCCCCTTGACCGACTTCGCGAGCATCGGTTGCACCGGGGGCATCACTGGCAGACGCATGTCAGGCAGCGTAGCGGCGGACTCGTAGGCTGGGACGGTGCCGATCCGACTGTCCGCCAGGAACCCCTACGTCTCGGGGGACCGGCTCCTCTCCGAGCTCGTGCCCCCGCCGCGGTTCGCCGAGGTCAGCTTCGAGTCCTACAACCCGGATCCCGCACAGCCCTCCCAGAAGGAGGCCGTAGAAGTCCTCCGAGAGTTCGCCGTCCAGCTGAACCGGCCGCCCAGGAAGAAGGGCCTGTTCCGCAAGTCGTCCGAGCCGAACGGGCCAGGAGGGATCTACCTCGACGGCGGCTACGGGGTCGGCAAGACGCACCTGCTCGCCTCGCTCTGGCACGCCGCGCCAGCGCCGAAGCTCTTCGCGACCTTCGTCGAGCTGACCCATCTCGTGGGTGCTCTCGGGTTCCACGAGGCGGTCAAGGCGCTCTCGTCGTACCGCCTGGTCTGTGTGGACGAGTTCGAGCTCGACGACCCGGGCGACACGGTCCTGGTCTCCACACTCCTCAGGAACCTCCGGGAGGAGGGCGTCCGGCTCGCGGCCACCTCGAACACGTTGCCGGGCAAGCTGGGCGAGGGCCGGTTCGCGACCCAGGACTTCCTGCGGGAGATCCAGGGCCTCGCCGAGTCCTTCGAGTCGGTGCGCATCGACGGTGAGGACTACCGGCACCGCGGCCTGCCGAAGGCGCCCGCCGCGGCTCCGCCGGAGGAGGTGAGAGCCCGGGCGGACCAGGAGGGCGCGAGCCTCGACGGCTTCCGAGAGCTGACCGACCACCTCGCCCGCGTGCACCCCTCCAAGTACGGCGCCCTGCTCGACGGGGTGAGCCTGGTCTGCCTCGAGGACGTCCACACCGTCAGCGACCAGGCCGTGGCTCTGCGACTGGTGGTGCTCGCCGACCGGATGTACGACCGGGACCTGCCGGTGGTCGCGAGCGGGGTCAGCATGGACGAGATGTTCGCGCCCGAGCTCCTCGAGGGGGGATATCGGAAGAAGTACTTCCGGGCGATCTCCCGCCTCGACGCCCTGGCCCGCGAAGGCGCCGGCATCCCGGAGTAGGGGGTGCCTCAGTGCCGTCTGAGTGCCTCGCCGAACACGTAGGCCAGGATGTTCAGCCCTGCCGCCGTGCTCAGCAAGACCAGCAGAGCCCGCTCGTGCCGCAGGATCGCGTAGCCGCCGAGGCCCGCGGAGGCCACGCCGCACACAGCGGCTGCCCCCGCAAGCGCGGCGAGGAGCGGGTCGTGGTCGAAGGTCGTCGTTGCGTGTCGCGCCGCCGCGATCGCCGCCATCCACAGCACTGCGGCCACGGCGCCCATGAAGAGTCCGAGCGCCCAGCGGCCGGCCAGCGACTCGGGCAACCAGGACGACCTTCGCCGGGTCTGCTGGTGACCAGCTCTCATCTGACCAGCCTCGCCCGCGGCGCAGCGCAGCAGGAGGGTCGAAGGTCACCGGCTGGACCCAGGTGTGCCAGTCGCCCGGTAGGGCAATATCGCCCCATGAGCAGACCCGACCGACTCACTCAGCTGCTGCGACTCCCCAAGGGGCCGGTGAACCTTGTCGCCTACGACCCGAGGGAGACACCGGGGTTCGACGGCGGCAAGTCGGAGGGCAAGGATGCCCTGGCCGGCCTCGACCCGGTGCTGTCCGAGCTCCAGGAGATGCTCTTCGCCGAGGGCCGCACCGGCGGTGAGCGGCGGGTGCTGCTGGTGCTCCAGGGCATGGACACGGCCGGCAAAGGCGGAGTGCTGCGTCATGCGGTCGCACTGCTCGACCCGCAGGGGGTCCATGTGAAGGCCTTCGGCAAGCCGACCGAGGAGGAGCTCGCCCATGACTTCCTCTGGCGGGTCGAGCGCGAGCTCCCCGAGGCAGGTCGCATCGGCATCTTCGACAGGTCGCACTACGAGGACGTCCTCATCGGCCGCGTGCGGGAGCTGGCGCCGCCGGAGGAGATAGAGAGGCGGTACACCGCGATCAACGAGTTCGAGGCAGCCCTCGTCGACAGCGGCACGGCGGTC
>DASVBF010000109.1:0-5131 GCA_036375975.1 Nocardioidaceae bacterium
CCACGCCCGGTTATCCCGACGGCAACTGGCCACCGCACAGCGGAATGACGCTCGAGGAGAACCTCGCCGACCTTCGCCGCCACGCCGAGGACTTCGCCCGCCGCTGCGGTTTCACCTTCACTGTTCTCGACCCCCATGACAACGACGTCATCGGCTGCGTCTACCTGTATCCGTCGGCCGCCGAGGAGTGGGACGTCACGGTGCAGTCCTGGGTGCGGGCCGACAGATCAGACCTCGACGTGCCACTCGCCGACACCGTCGCAAGCTGGCTCGCCACCGACTGGCCCTGGGAGCGCGTCGACCGCCGCGGTCGCTGAGCCGTGACGGCACGCTCGTAACCCCTGATCGCGCGCCTGCGAACGTCCGTCTTTCCGCCGCCTGTCGGCTGGGCATGACTTTCACGGACATGCCGATGAGCGGTCGTAGTGCAAGGGTGGTGCCATCTCAGGAAGGCCATGCATGCGGTACCGGTTCCATCGCACCGACAACGGGTCAATCGGCGTGACCCTCGATGACGACCTGCCCCTTCTCCGAGACGCTCTGGAGGACAGTCTGGGGACACGTCCGCCGCGTGGAGCGCCGCAAGACGGCCCCTCGACGTACTGGCTGGACGAGGCCATCAATCGCCTGCGTGGACGCATGGAGAGCGGCGGCCAGGAGCCGTTCGCGTCGGGGAACACCACGTACCTCCAACTCCGAGATGGCCAGGTGGAGGCCCGGTACGACTACGACCCGATCGACAGCGACATCGTCGACAGAGTCGAGCCCGCAGGCTTGTTGGACCTCCTCACCGAGTGGCGGCGACTCGTCGTCGAAGCCTCACCCGAGGCCGCACGCCGCATGCCACCTCCGCGACCCGCACGACCGATGCCACCTTCGCCCTAACGCCCGGTCATGCCGCGGAGTGTGAAAGCGCGGAACTGCTGGCAGTGCTCCAGGCTGGGTCGTGTGCTGGGCACGGAGCATGACTTCGATACGAATGCCCGGGCAGGCGAGAGATTCGGCGAGCAGTCTGACCGTGGACGCAGTGTCCGGCAGGCTAGGGGGACCATGACGCCTGAATGCGGAGAGCTTTGATCGTGATGTCTAGCCCCACTGACTCTGAGCTGACGTCTGTCGACTTCGTCGCGCACCACGACCATGGCATTTTGGTCGTTGAGCCGTTGGGCAGTCGTGCCGAGCATGAGGATTGGGACGTGTCTGCCCATGGGGCTCATCTCGAGGCCGACTCGCTGTTTGTCGCAGTCCTTCCGGGCATGGAAGGGACGGTGACGACGTCAGTCCGCGCAATCAGCGAGCCCCAGTCGGCAGCCGACGGGCTGGAGCGCGTCTTCGAGGGTCGTTTGGAGGTCCCAAGTCGCGTGCTGCTCATCGGAGACTCTGACCGGAACATTGAGATTCGCTTGCCAATGAGGTCAGGGGTGGTCGATGTCTCGGTTTCTGTGGACGAGATCGGCTTTGCATCGCGAGCGCGAGTGGTCCTGCGCGAGATCGACGCACTAGCGACCGCAAGCGTCTTCTGAAGCCACTGACGACCAGGGCCCACTTGGGGTCACGATCGTTGACCTCGGCGAGCGAGTCTCCCGCCTGCCGCCCGTTACTCCTGCCGCTTCAGCTAATGCCTCGGGGTCCCCTGGAAGCCTGTTGTCGGGATGAGCCGAGGGTACGCGGCAACGTCCGCACTTGCCGCTGACAGGAGCGACGAGGCTGCCAACGAGCGGACGTCGCATCCGCCGTCCATCCGGGCTCAGTCGGCGTGGATAGTCAGAAGAGTGCGTTGAAGCTGGGGCCGACCGCTGACCAAGACGGAGACGCGTCGAAGATGATGTAGCTCAGTCTTGGGTACGGATCATCCCCGCTCGGAACCACGTCGACGGAGATTGCCATGCGGTCTGGTGGTCCCCCTGCCTGTGGTTCCGCCTCGAGTGCAAGTTCAGCCGCTCGGCCGCCACCGAGTACGACTCGGCCTGTCCCGTCCCTCAGAGCAGTCAACGCTTCTCCCCACCGGCGCAGATCGCTCAGCGTGAAGACCGTCCTGAGGGTTCCGGCGAATGGGAATGCGTCTGCTCTGATCTCGGTATCGAACCAAGGCTCTTCCGGAGACATGCTTGCTTGCTGAGCGACTTTCACCTCGAGGGACGCTCCCGCCCCTCCGATTGAGATCAGCATTCTCACCGGGTTGGCCTCCATGCCCGGGGACCCTACTGGCGTCCGAGGCCTTCCAGAGGAATACGCACTCACCTGCCGCAGATAGCGTGCGCTGCGGCCACCCGGAACTGACGCTGAGTGCGTACCGCTCAGGTTGCGCCGCGATACTGCAGTTCGCTCACTTCGACGCAGCTGAGCGCGCGGCGGCTTCGATCTGTGATCGGTAGCCGGCCCACCACTGGTCGTCGTGCGGCTCCTGGTTCAGGTTGTCTGCTTGCATCCCGGCGCGCCCGTCGAGCTGTTCGCGGAGGATGTCGGCGTGTCCAGCGTGGCGCGCGGTCTCGGCCAGGACGTGCACCAGCACCCCGTGCAGCGTGACGTCCGGTCGCGGCCACCAGGGCACGTGCCCGGGAGCGTCCAGATCAAGCGAGCGGATCGTCTCGTCTGCGTGAGCGATCGCAGCCCGGTAGGTCTCCAGCGTGTCCTCGCGGCTCTCTGACGCGGTCACCCACAAGTCGGCGCCTTCTTGGGCGTCGTCGTCCCACCACGGCAGGTGCGGCTCGAACGGTCGGTCGAACACCTGGCCGAAGTACCACGCCTCGCCGACCGACAGGTGCTTGATCAGTCCGAGCAGGTTGGTCCCGGTGCGCGTGAGCGGCCTGCGCACGTCGTACTCCGATAGCCCTTCTGCCTTCCAGATCACGGCTTCTCGGGTCTTCGTGAGGTAGCCATGCAGCCGCTGCTTGTGTTCCTCGCTCATACGGTCCACCCTGCCGCATCCACGCCCCCGGCCGACGCAACCACATCCGGACATGCCGCGGATGGTGAACTCTGTCCTGCCGTTGGCGCTCATGTTCGCCGGCGGCTCCGGAGTGGTCCGCCGTGCGGTGCGGGTCTGCAGATGGCGTCTCGGCATGATCGTGTGGCTCAACGGGACATTCGGAGTCGGCAAGACCACAACTAGCGGCAGCCTGGCGGCTCACTCGGAACAGGTGCGCCACTTCGACCCCGAATGGATCGGGTACATGCTGGCGAACAACCTCGCGGACCACGCGGTCACCGACTTCCAGCAGTACCCGTCCTGGCGCCGCCTCGTCCCTGTGGTCGCAGATGAGATCATCACGTTCACCGGGCAGCATCTCGTCGCCGCACAGACAATCCTCGTCGAGGACTACTCGACGACGCGCGCATCAAGTCGATGTTTGGCGTACCGAGGCGGGGGCTTGGCGTGCTGGCGTATGGAGCCAGTGCATCGACTGACCGCCACCTCCCGGCGCGCCAGTCAACGTCAGAATCTGCCGCGGACACTGAACGCTGTAACTGCGGAAATTGCACCTCTCCCGGCCGAGCGGTCAGGGCAGTGAGCCAGGCGGCCAAGAGATAGTGCCTCGCACGGTCAGCGAAGACTGGCGCAACTCTGGGGACCCGGCACGTGCACGCCCTCCGATGGCGCGTCCGCGCAGGAAGTCGCGTGACGAAGCGACTAGCCCGACTTCTGGCCTTCGCGGAGCTGACTCCGAGCCCCGGCTACTCCGCGACCGCCTCGACGCCGAAGAGTTCGAGCGGCTTCTCAGGAGGCCCGTGACTGAGCAGCGCTGCCAAGTGGCCGCCGAGCCCGCGCGGCGCGAAGACGTCCGGGCCGGAGTACCCCGCGATGTCCTGCTGTGACCACCACGTCAACGCCGTGATGTTCTCGGCCTCGAGCTGCTGGTCGGTGAACGCTCCACGCGGTGTGAACCTCGTGGTGCGGAGCAGGAAGTAGTGGTCGACCAGCCCGTCGTACCCGTCGATCAGGCCCTGAGCGACCACCTCGTGCCGCCACACCTTGGGCGGGTCCTGGCCCAGACCCAGACCAACCTCCTCAGCTAGCTCGCGCCGTAGGCAGTCGAGCTCCGACTCCCCGTCGTCCATCCCACCGCCGGGGGCGGCCCAGACGACCGGACGTCCTCGATGCCGGAAGTCGAAGCGGCACAGCAGCAAGTCGTGGTGCTCGTCGAGAATCAGCGCCCGGCACGCGTGACGAAGTCGAGGGCCATCCATGGTCGAAGGCTAGATGGCGGGACCCGCCGCGAGGGCCGGGTCATGTGTCCAGCCAACACGTAGTTGCGGAGAGTGAAGGCCCACGGCCAGTGAGCTAACAGCTGCTTCTGGCGCTACCGCCCGCGGTGGTCACCGCTAGCCAGGGGAAGGCTGCAGCGAGCGTCTGGTCAACGGTTGCAGCGGCGACCAATTTCGGGTCCGGACAGAACCGCACGGTCGTGCCGGTGCGTGTGGAGGCGGGCACCTTCGCAAGGTCGGCGACCGGGACACCGTGCTCGTACCGCTGAGTCCACGCACCGTCCACGCGGTGGTTGGTGTGCTCGAGCCACGCGCTGAGGGCAGCGACAACAGACATGCCACGGCGTACGTGACCGTCGGGCAAGACAGCCGTCCGTCGATCAAAGAAGCGCAGGTCCCTGGTAGCCATCACCGGCTTGCGGACGATGAGGCCGTCCTTGCCTCGCCGGGTGTCGGTCCCGCGACCGTCGTCCGCCACCGAGACCGACCCATCCCCGTGAGAGGTGACCGTGCAGTGCACACGCCGACCGAGCGCCTCGGCTTCATCGTTGGCGTACGCCAAGACCTCCAAGACGAGGTGCTGCACGCCGGTCGGCGCAAAGTGACCGGCATGGTCGCGAATCAACCGGAGATGCTCGTGGTCGACGGTCATGGACCAGTCATGGGTGGTGCTTGTCCAGGTTGCGGGTTCATCCACGCCTCAGAACCTAGCCTCGATCTTGCGTCTGGACGTGGTTGCTCTCGGCGCGTAACTCATCAGTCTCGACTCTGCGTGTGGACCGCCGCTGCCCTGCGCGTCGAGACCGTCCAGGCGGCCAAACAAGGCACTGCCCGGCGCCCACCGAGGTGGTAGGTGCCGGGCAGCAACCGAGTTCGGTCAGGTCAACCGGTCAGGCCTCATTGAATCGCGCCGGAGGGCGGGATG
>DASVBF010000157.1:0-2755 GCA_036375975.1 Nocardioidaceae bacterium
CACTTCTTGCGGACTTGTGTGATTGACCGGGTCGCCATGGGTCCGCCGGCGGCTCAGCTGTCCTCCGCCGGGGCGGGCGTGTAGGACTCGTCCCGGGCCGGGCTCGCGGCCACCCGCGTCTCGGCGATGAAGTCGTAGAGCAGTACGGCGGCGACGCCACCCACGAGCGGCCCGATGATGTAGACGCCCAGGTCCGACCAGGGCACGCTGCCCCCGAAGATCGCGAGGCCGAGGTACGGCCCGAACGTGCGCGCCGGGTTGAGTGAGCCACCCGTCTGCGGGGCGATCAGCAGGATGGCGGCCGCGACGGCGAGACCGATCATGAGACCTGCCCACCCGAGCGGAGCGCGCGAGTCCACGGCGAGGGCCATCACGGCGAACAGCAGCACGAAGGTTCCGAGGGCCTCCGCGACGATGCCCTGCCAGAACGGCACACCGTCCGCGAGGGTGGTTGCGCCGAGGCCTAGGTCGACGGCGTCGGTGCCGAAGGTGGCGACGATCAGCAGGGCGCCGACGCTGGCTCCGACCACCTGGGCCAGGACGTACGGCACCACCTCGGCCCACGGGAACCGTCTCGTGAGGGCAAGAGAGACCGTCACGGCGGGGTTGATGTGGGCGCCGGAGATGGGGCCGAACGCGTAGATCACCACCGCGACCACGATGGCGAAGGCAAGCGAGATGAACCCCAGCCCTGCGTAGGTCACGCGACCGCCATCCACGGTGAGGGTGGCCACCACGGACCCTGCGCCGACGAGCACCAGCAGAGCGGTGCCTACGGCCTCCGCCAGGAGGCGGTGAAAAGAAGATGCCGTCACGTCGAGCCCTCCCCCGAGGTGCGTCCTCTCAGGACGTCCGCAGCAATCCACGGCTGATGTGGCCGTGGTCACGCCGACCTTTCCCTGCACGCTAAACCGGCGCCCGGATGAACACAAGGCGGGCGGGGGCCCAGCGCGGACCGGCGCGCCGACCGTCGGTGCGGTTTCACCCGGGCGTCGACGAAGGACTGGTCTGCCCAGGTCGGCTACAGGGTGCGAAGTCGCGTCGGCTGGGCATACTGCCGCCCATGACGGACGACGCGCTGGACCGGGAGTTCGCGTACACCCCCTGGCACGGAAGCTGCCGCGAGCTCTACGGCCTCGACGACAGCGGCGAACCCATCCACTGCCGCCGTCCTCTCGGCCACGAGGACGCGCTGCACGCCTCGGGCTACGGCACGAGCCGCATCCGCTGGCAGCCGCACTCCTGACCGCGAAGTCGCGGCGGGCGATCTCAGGGCCCTCGGGCCGTGCGCACGGGCTCGGCTGTCTCGGCCTTGGCGTGCCGCCGTTGGGACCAGACGAAGATCCCCAGGCAGACGAGGGTGAAGCCGGCCCCGCTCAGGCCGTGTGCACGCAGGCCGTCGGCCACGGCACCGCGCTCCGCCTCCGCGATCCGTCTGACCTGCTCGATCGGCACGGAGTAGTTGGCCGACACGTCCTCGGAGGTCACCCCGGAGCGGAGGCTCTCGGCGATGCTGGTCGACTGCTTCGTGTCCAGCCCTTGGCTCTGGAAGGCGTTCGTCAGCGACCCGGAGAACGTGGCCCACACGATCGAGGACATCACGACCACGCCGACCGCGGCACCGATGTTGCCGGCGGCACTGCGGAACGCGGACGCACTGCCGTCCTCCCCCTCGGGAGCAAGGTTCATGACGGCGTTCGTGAGGGGGATGCCGGCCCCCACGGAGGCCGCGGCGTAGATGCTCATCACCGCGATGGGAACCCATATCGGGGACTCGGCGGTGATCAGCGCGCTGAGCAGCAGGCTCACCGCGAGCGCCGCGAGCAGGATGGTGCCGGTGACGGTGATCCCCATGCGGTGCAGCCAGCTCCGCGTGATCATGGCTCCCCCGATCCCCGCGAGCTGTGCCGGCAGCATCACCGCGGCGGTCTGCAGCGCATCGAGGCCGTAGACGTACTGGAAGCCGACGGTCATGTAGAACCAGAGGTTCGCGAACGACACGAGGACGACGATGATCAGGAGGAGGGACATCCCGCCCTGTCGGAGCGCCGCCAAGGACAACGAGGGGGACGTCGTACGCCGGAAGGCCAGGTACAGGCCGACGAACGCGACGAGCCCCACGCCAAGGCGCACGAGCGTTGCCAACGAGAACATCCCGTCCCGGTCGGCGGCGCTCACCGTCTGGACGGCTGCCATCAACACCACGCCGGCCAGTGCGGGGGTGACCAGCTCCTGCCTGTCGCGGGGGGCGTCGGTCGTGGGCAGGAGCCTCCGCGACGCGGAGAGGATGACGAGTCCGCTCAGGGCCCACGCCACAGCGACCAGCCGCCAACCTCCGTGGTCCACCAGGACGCCCGCCAGTAGCGGCATGGCGAGGTAGATGACGGGACTGACCATCGCGTAGGTGGCGAAGGCAGACGCCCGCGCCTCGTCGTTCGACACCTGCGCACTGAGCAGGGCGAGCGCGACCACGATGAAGCCGGAGGCCCCGATGCTCTCGAGCACGAGTCCCAGCACGGCGATCTGCATGCCCGGAGCCACGGCGACGGCCGCGTTGCCGACGGTGAACAGCAGGCCGCATCTGGTGATGAAGCGACGCTCCCCCCACCGGTGCCCGAGGATGCCGGCGAGGAAGATGACCAGGAGTCCGGCGATGCTGGGGAGCTGCCGCAGCAGGGAGCCCTGCGACTCGCTCGCTCCGAGCCCCTCGAGCATGGGGACGATCACGTAGTTGTAGCTGGCCGGAACTGTCGTG
>DASVBF010000201.1:0-2553 GCA_036375975.1 Nocardioidaceae bacterium
CAAGGACGTCGCCCGGGTCGTCATCACGCGTGACGTCGTGCTGGAGCACGTCAACCCGACCCTCGTGCCGCGCGAGACCAAGCGCGAGCGCCGCGAGAAGTCCGCCTAGAGCTCCCTGCCGGCCGCGATCGAACCGAGCCAGCGCGGTCGGCCACCTCGCCGCCCGGCTGAGCCGGCGCACCGGAGCGCAGCACAGGAGCGCCAGCCCCCGACGTCGTGTCCGCATCGGCCTGTTTGGCATGCGACCACGACGGCTCCCCGACGTCGTAGTGGTGCCAGCCGCTGCAGCGGGGGACGAGGTGACGAACCGGATGGGTTCCGGGACTACGTGGCGGCGCGGTCACCTGCGCTGCTGCGGACCGCGTATCTGCTCACCAGCGACAGGGACTGTTCATGTGAAGCCGTTTGCTCCACGGCAGCGAGCATCCATGGTGCCTGATGCCGCGCTCAATATCGGCACCTAGGAGCGTGGCCGCGCGCCGACCCAGGTGCTGTTGCCGCTGCGATCTACCGCTGCGACTACCTCCGTAACGCCGGGCGAGGTTTCTGGGGCGGGCTCGTCCAGCGCCACGCGGCAGACGGCCAAGCGATCGCCACGGAGGGGACTCAGGTCAGCGTCTGGGTAGCCAGCCGCCACATCAGAGCGACTCATCCACGAAGTGTCGGTCAACTGACTACCGTCGGGCGCGGAGCGGAACCACGACCTGCAGAGACGCTCCGCTTGGCTGGAATCAGCCCGTGTTGAACCACCGTCGCCGCAAGCCCCGAGGAGCACGACGGTCATCAGCCCGACGACGAGTCCCGTTCGCACGCACTCCCCCCGATCGTTGCCTCGGGGACAATACAGCGAACGCGGCATTTCCGCTTACAGCCGCCGGATCATCTCGCTCGGGAGCGGCACCTACGGTGCGTTAGCAGTAGCCGGTCAGCAGCACCAGCGAGCGCCCATCGTCGCCCTCCCAGACCCCGGCGTTCCACTGGACATCTCCCCTGGGACGCGGCTCCTCTGACGTCACGGCACGGCGCAGGGCCTGCCACTGCGACGACGCGTCTTCGCCGTCGAACCAGTCCAGCTGACCCCTGCCCTGTAGAACAAGACGAGCGGCGCGCCCTCCCCGAGCAGCGACTCGCAGGTTTGGCGCTTCGTCTTGGTGGTCCTTCGGACGTAGCGCGTGCCGTCGGGAGCGATCAACTGCCCCTCGACTACGGCGTCCCACTGCTGTTCGGATAGGTCCGTCCGCATGCGCCCGATCATGCTCTTCACGCTCAGGCACGGCACCTACGGGCGCTTCACCGACGAGAACCCGCCCGTGACGCGCCGCCACAGGTAGTGCCGCCGACTGCGCAATCGGCATGGCCACAAGGTGTCTGCTAAATCGAGGGAGTCATCGTTGTCCGGGAGCCACTCGGCGAACCCTGCATCGGCCAGGATCCGATCCCTGTCTTCGGGCGACTCGGCGGTGAACTCATACGGCTGGAACCAGGACTCGCCATTGAACTCGATCAACCATGAAGTGCGTCCGCTGCGGACCTCGTGCAGCTCGCTGACCAGTACATGCGAACCCCTTCTGGGGCCTGGACCACAGACCCCAAGCATGACGCCCTGACGTTCAAGTGGTCCGGATCTTCTCGGTCTGCTCCCGTGCTTCCGCCGTTCGTTCACGCGACGCACACTAACGCCGGACCGTGGCATCGACTGCGGAATGCTCGGGTGAACGAGAACGGCACCTACGCGCTGGGGTTCGGTCCTCCGGTGAGGTCGCGGGCGCCCCACCGTGCCAGACGTCGCCGCACCTCCGGCGGCACGCCGCAGCCCAGCCAGGCCGCGGACATCGCCCGGGCGAAGCGCGGGTCCTGCCGGGCATGCCGCTCCACCTCGGCCACGACAGCCTGCCCATGCCGGTGGTGCGAGACCAGATCCTCGACCAGGCCTGCACCGAGGTAGGCCAGCGCATCTTCCGAGGGCGCGGCGTCCACCAGGGCCTGCAGGAGATCCACCGCGCCGGTCGCGCCCCGCTCCAGCAGTTCGTCGACGTAATCGTGGGCGGGCGTCTCGGACAGGGCCCGCGCGTCGCTGGTGGGCTCCTCCGACCACCACGCGTGTGCAACCTCGGCATCGGTCTGCCACATCCACTCACCGGGGTAGAGCGGCGTGCGCCATCGGTGCACCATGGGCGTGATCATGCCGGTTCCGCTCGGCCCTGTCAGCGCGGTAACGCACCTCCGTTCGCGACCGGGTCAACCCACCCCGACGGCCTTCCGAGAGGCAGCGGCGGGACGATGACGGCCTCGAATACATGCTTGTCGACTGTCTCCGGTGCGGCTTCTACAGACCTCAGTGGTGCGACGGACCGGGGCAGCAGCTGTGCCAGCAATGCTTGAACCCCATTCCAGACAGCCACAGCGATTGATAGCGACACTTACGGGCGGTCGACAGACAGTCGGCTTCGACGCACGGCCCAAGCTCCGATCACCGGCCAGTATGCGAACGCGAGTACCAACGCGACGACGCGAAAGACGAGATCCAGGTCGGGTACATCTGCCAGCCAGAGC
>DASVBF010000218.1:0-12193 GCA_036375975.1 Nocardioidaceae bacterium
CGCCGAGCTGGCTGCGAAGTAAGGGCAGAGGGAACCATGGCAATCTTTTTGAACGAGTCCAGCAAGGTCGTCGTCCAGGGCATGACCGGCTCGGAGGGTCAGAAGCACACCCGCCGGATGATCGCGTCGGGCACCAACATCGTGGGCGGCGTGAACCCGAGGAAGGCCGGCCAGGAGGTCGACTTCGACGGCACCGCGGTGCCGGTGTTCGGCACTGTGGCCGAGGCGATGGAGAAGACCGGCGCCGACGTTTCGGTGGTGTTCGTCCCTCCCGCCTTCACCAAGGCCGCGGTCGTCGAGGCCGTCGATGCGGGCATGCCGCTCGTCGTCGTGATCACCGAGGGCGTCCCGGTCCACGACACGGCTGAGTTCTTCGCCTACGCCCAGTCGAAGGGCACGACCCGGATCATCGGTCCCAACTGCCCCGGCCTGATCAGCCCCGGCAAGTCCAACGCCGGCATCATCCCGGCCGACATCACCAAGGCCGGCCGGGTCGGGCTCGTGTCGAAGTCCGGCACGCTGACCTACCAGATGATGTACGAACTGCGTGACTACGGCTTCTCCTCCTGCGTCGGCATCGGCGGCGACCCGATCATCGGCACCACGCACATCGACTGCCTCCAGGCGTTCCAGGACGACCCGGAGACCGACGCGATCGTGATGATCGGCGAGATCGGTGGCGACGCCGAGGAGCGCGCGGCGGCGTACATCAAGGAGCACGTGACCAAGCCGGTCGTCGGTTACGTCGCCGGGTTCACCGCTCCCGAGGGCAAGACCATGGGGCACGCCGGCGCGATCGTGTCGGGCTCCTCCGGCACGGCCCAGGCCAAGAAGGAGGCCCTCGAGGCCGTCGGTGTGAAGGTCGGCAAGACGCCGTCCGAGACTGCCCGGCTCATGCGCGAGGTCCTCGAGAGCCTCTGAGGCTTCGCTCGAGCGTCACGAAGGCCGCCGCACCGCCAGGTGTGGCGGCCTTCGGCGTCCTGAGGGGTCAGGTCACGCGGAGTCGGATGGCGTAGTCCGGCTTGTCGAACTCCTCGTTCTCCATCACCGCGACGAGGTGGTCGACCGCGTCGTACACGTCGGTGTGCGTGACGTACAGCGGCGCGAAGCCGAAGCGCGCCACGTCGGGCGTGCGGAAGTCGCCCACCACCTTCCTCGTGATGAGGGCCTGCACGATGCCGTAGGCACGCGGGTGGCGCAGCGAGACCTGGCTGCCGCGTCGCTCGTGCGCACGCGGGGTCAGCAGGTCGAACACCCCGGGCAGGCGTACGTCGACCAGCTCGATGAAGTAGTCGGTCAGGGAGAGCGACGCCGCCCGGAGGTCACCGGGTGCGATCCCGTCGAACACGTCGAGCGCGGCGTCGAGAGCCGAGAGCGCCAGGATCGGCGGAGTCCCGGAGGCCAGCCTGCCCACCCCCTCCACCGGCTCGTAGAACAGCTCCATGTCGAAGGGCCGGGCATGCCCCATCCACCCGGACAGTGGCTGGTCGATGGTGTCCTGGTGGCGGGGTGCGACATAGGTGAACGCGGGCGCGCCCGGCCCTGCGTTCAGGTACTTGTAGGTGCACCCGACGGCGAAGTCGGCGTCGGCGGCGACCAGGTCGACTGGGACGGCCCCGGCGGTGTGGCAGAGGTCCCAGAGCATGAGCGCTCCGACGGAGTGGGCCGCTCGGGTGACATCGGCCACGTCGAACATCGCGCCGGTCCGGAAGTCGACGTGGGTCAGGCTGACCAGTGCCACCCGCTCGTCGAGGGCGTCCTCGACCTGGTGTGAGTCGGCCCACCGGAGCTCGAGGTCGAGCATGCGGGCGACGCTCGCCGCGATGTAGCCGTCCGTGGGGAAGGTGCCGGTCTCCACGACGACCACGTCCCGGCCGGCCTGGAGACGACACGCGGCGACCATGGTCTTGAAGAGGCTCACGGTGGTGCTGTCGCCGACCCAGACCGAGCCTTCCGGCAGCCCGAGGAGGGCGGCGAGTCGGTTGCCCACGCGGCGGGGGAGATCGATCCAGTCCGCGGAGTTCCAGGATGCGATCAGGCCACGCCCCCACTCGTCGGCGACGACCCGGGCCAACCGTTCCGGGACGCCGCGCGGGAGCGCGCCCAGGGAGTTGCCGTCGAGGTACACCGTGCCGGGGGGCAGGGCGAACAGCTGTTGCCGACCACGCAGCGGGCTGGCCCCGTCGAGCTGGAGGGCATCGGTCCGAGAGGGTGGGGAGGCGGACATGGGGACACCCTATGGGCCGCCGGTCCGCGGGAGGCCCTACTGGAGCTCGCCCAGTCGCTGCCCCGCACGGACGACGAGGTCGCCGAAGGCGCCCGGCGCGAGGTCGGCCTGGCCCGCCGGCACCAGCATCACCTGCGCCACGGTTGCCCCACGCCGGACGAAGCCGACCTCGAAGACCACGACGGTGTGCTTGGAGAGCTCGGTGTTGAGCCGCCAGGTCGAGCCGTCGAGCCGGCCTTCGCGGATGCTGTGGGCGGAGACGATCTCGGTCGCGAGGTCGCGGTCCTCGCAGCGCGCGAAGCGCTTCCGGATCTCGCGCAGGAACGCCGCGGCGGCCTTCGGAGACTTGAAAGTTCCGTAGGTCTCGGTCAGGCCGAACCGTTTGGGCAGCCGGGCCTCCGGGACGAGGAACGTCCGGGTGCGGTTGCGCACCGCCCCCTCCTTCCGGAAGTCGGCGTGGTCGCACGACGTCGCCGCGGGGTTCTTGGTGGCGGTAGCGGCGCTGGTGCCGACCCACGGCTTCGCAACTCCGGTGAGCGGTGGCATGTCGACGGTGGCCAGCATCCCGGGCGCCTCGCCTGACGGAGCCGGGGAAGCAGGTTCGAGACGGGGGCGCGCCGTGCATCCCTCCTCGCCGGATCGCTCGCAGATCGCCTGGGCCGCTGTGCCGAGCACGCGGGCGACCGAGGTGGCCCTGGGGGCACTCCCGTTGACCGTGGTCGCGACGGAGGTGCTGACCACCTGGCCCACCTGGGCCACTGCGACCGAGTAGTCGGTCCGCGGTGGCCCCCAGGACTCGAACTCGAGCAGGGCGGCATGGTCGGCGATACCGCCGACGTCGAAGCTCCGCCGCAGGTGCACGGCGCCGTCCTGGCAGCCCGCGAACCAGGACAGCACGGTGCTGTAGGTCGCGGCGGCGTTGTCGCTGCTCTGGGAGATCTCCACGGTCTGCACGACCGAGCGCAGGGGGCGGCGCTCGCTGCGCGGTTTCAGCACACGGACCAAGGTGGCCAGCCCTTCGGGGTCGGCAAACCGCTCCTGCTGACAGATGTAGTTGATGCCGTCGCCGGAAGTGTTGTCGCTGGTCTCAGCCGACCGCCACCTGGCCTTCGGGTCGAGCCTGTTGACGTCCTCGGAGGTGAGCAGGTCGTCGGCCGAGGGGAGCGTGGTGTCCTCCTCGGGGACGCCCCGCTGCGTCCGGGGGGCGTCCTGGGCGGGGGTGAGCGAGCCGGCGGTGGGGACCTCGGCGGGCTCGTACGCGAAGGCCCCGGTGGCCACGGAGAGGAAGGTCACAGCGAGCGCTCCTGCTGCCGTGTGCGTCCGGCGGCGGTTGCGCCCCTCACGTCGGATGCCTGCCGCACGGGGCAGCGACACGGCGGAGGCCGCCTCGGCGAGAGCCATGAGCGGGTCCCGCAGCGAGGACGCGTCGATGCCGAGCTCGGCGGAGAGCTTGGAGCCGGCCGACCGCAGGTGCGTCTCGAGCGTCTGCTGCGTGACGTTGAGCTCCCGGGCTCCCGCTTCGGGCGAGAGGCCTGCGAGGTGCACGATCAGCAGCGCGCGGCGCTCGGCGGTCGAGAGCTTGTGCAACGCGTCGAGGACTGCGCGGTCCTGCAAGGAAAGGTCCCGGGTGCGCTGCCACAGGCGGGCCGAGTGCCGACGTTGCGCCTGCGCCCAGGCCCGGGGACGGACCCACTCACGCGGGTCCTCGTGGGTCCTGACCTTGCGCCAGTGGTGCCAGGCCCCTACATAGGCGTCACGGACGGCCCGCTGCGCGGCGGCGATGTCCCCGGTCAGCGCGAAGGTCTGGTGGACGAGGGCACGACGGGTCTTCAGGTAGAAGGAGTCGAACTGCTCCTCCGCGCGCATGGGCCACCACCTCCTCCTCGCCGGCCAACCTGGAACGGTACCCGTCGAGCAGTCGCCGTGAACCTCAGGGGCGCGGCTGGTTGCTGTGACGCGCATCGCGTCGCGGCGTGGGAGCGTGATCCCGGCCGAACCGTCGAGGAAGATCGCCCTGATGACCGATCTGCTGAGACCAGCCGGACGCCGTACGTCCGCCGGCGACGGGGCCCGCCCGGTCGGCAGGCACCTCATGCTGAGCGCCGTGCTCGGGGGGCTCTACTCGGCGGGCTGGACGCTCTTCGTGTCCGCGGCTGTCGCCCTTGCCGGGTGGTTCGCCGCCGACGCGGGCCGCTACGGAGACACGCGCGACGCGGTGCAGGTCGGCGCCGATGCGTGGTTGCTCGCTCACGGCGCGCGTCTTCGTCTCGACACGACGACGGTGACCGTGCTGCCCCTCGGGTTCACGGTCCTGTGCGCCTTCGTCGCCTACCGGGTCGGTCTCCGGGCGGCGGCCAGGTCCCGCGTCGGCAGCACGCCCGACGACCTGCGGCCCGTCCTCTCTGCCGCCGCGGTCCAGGCAGCGGTGTACGCCCTCGTCGCGCTGGGCACCGCGGTCATCGCCGCCGATGCGAGGGCGGAGTCGAGCCTCGTGCGAGCGCTGCTCGGCGGCTTCGTCCTCTCGTTCCTCGCGGGTGGTCTCGGACTGCTCGTGGGCTCCGGGCAGGTCCGCCCCCTGCTCGCACGGGCGCCGGAGACGGTGCGCACCGCCGTCTCCGGCGCCGTCGTGACCGTTCTCCTGGTCTTCGCCGCCGGGTGCTTCCTCGTCTTCGGCGCCCTCGTGCTCGACTTCGGCACGGCGGCGACCGTGCTGTCGCGGCTTCACGCGGACGGCCCGGGGGGTCTGATGTACACCGTCGTCGGCATCCTCTTCGTCCCCAACGCGGCCCTGCTGGGCGGGAGCTACATGCTGGGACCCGGGTTCGCCGTGGGCACCGGCACCGCCGTGACCCCGACCGCCGTGGTCCTCGGGCCGGTGCCGGCCTTTCCGCTGCTGGCCGCTCTCCCGTCCGACGGGCCGACGCCGGAGTGGACGACCGCCCTGCTCGGGGTGCCGGTGCTGCTGTCCCTGGCGGCGGTCGTGCTCGCCGTCCGGCTCACGCCGGTCGAGCGTCTCGACGTGGGGGCAATGCGCGGCCTCGCGGCGGGCGCTCTGGCAGCCGTGCTGTTCACGTCCCTGGTCCTGCTCGCCGGTGGGTCGGCCGGGCCCGGGCGCATGGCAGACGTGGGTGCGCCGGCAGGGAGCACGTTCCTCGCCGCCCTGGTCGCGTTCAGCGGTGGTGGCCTCATTGGCGGCGTCCTCGGCGCCTGGTGGTCGAGTCGGCGGGCCAGGCGCGACGCGTCCCAGCGGAGGACCGCCCGCGTCTGAGCGGTTGGCCGCTCGGTAGCCTGTGGCGGTGCCCCCCATGACGCCGAGCGGCGAAGGTCGCACCGCCTTCCAGCCCACGCGGAGCCCCGCGCGGGTGGTCGTGCTCGTCTCGGGCTCCGGCACGAACCTCCAGGCCCTCATCGACGCGAGCCGCGACCCGTCGTACGGCGTCAGCGTGGTGGCCGTCGGCGCGGACCGGGACGGGATCGAGGGACTCGCGAGAGCAGAGCGTGCCGGAATCCCCACCTTCGTGCTGCGCGTGAAGGACTTCGAGACGCGCGCCGACTGGGACCGCGCTCTGACGTCGGCCTGCGGGAAGTACGACCCGGACCTGGTGGTGCTCGCCGGGTTCATGAAGCTCACGGGCGAGACGTTCCTGGACGTGTTCGGCGGTCGCCGCGTCAACACCCATCCCGCGCTGTCGCCGTCCTTCCCCGGCATGAAGGGTCCGGCGGACGCCCTGGACTACGGGGTGAAGGTCACCGGCGCGACGCTCTTCGTCGTCGACGCCGGCGTCGACACGGGGCCCATCGTCGAGCAGACCGTGGTGCGGGTCGAGGACGACGACGACGTGGATTCCCTGCACGAACGGATCAAGCAGGCCGAGCGCCAGATGCTCGTGACGTGCGTGGGCCGGATGGCCCGAGAAGGTTTCACCATCACCGACAGGAAGGTGCGGTTCGGCCAGTGACGACCCAGCAGCAGCCAGCAGAGGACCCGGAAGGCCGCAGGCAGATCCGACGCGCCCTCGTGTCGGTCTACGACAAGAGCGGTCTCGAGGGGCTCGTCACCGGCCTGCACGCGTCGGGCGTGGCCATCGTCTCCACCGGCTCGACCGCGGCGCGGATCGCCGAGGCCGGGGTGCCCGTCACCAAGGTCGAAGAGCTGACCGGCTTCCCCGAGTGCCTGGACGGACGCGTGAAGACCCTGCACCCGAAGGTCCACGCCGGGATCCTCGCCGACCTCCGCCTGGAGTCGCACCGGACCCAGCTCGAGGAGCTCGGCGTCGAGCCGTTCGACCTCGTCGTCTCGAACCTCTACCCGTTCACCCAGACCGTCGCCTCGGGGGCGGCCCCGGACGACTGCGTGGAGCAGATCGACATCGGCGGACCGTCGATGGTGCGTGCCGCGGCGAAGAACCACCCGAGCGTCGCGATCGTCACGTCGCCGACGAGGTACGCCGACGTGCTCGCTGCGGTGGAGCGGGGCGGCTTCACGCTCCCTGAGCGGCAGGCGTTGGCGGCGGAGGCCTTCGTGCACACCGCGACCTATGACGTGCACGTGGCGAGCTGGATGGGCAACGTCCTGACCGACACCTCCGGGGGCACGGGCTTCCCGGCATGGATGGGGGCGACCTGGGACAAGGCGGCGGTGCTCCGCTACGGCGAGAACCCGCACCAGCGTGCGGCCCTCTACACGAACGGCTACGTACCGGAGCCCGGGCTGGCCCAGGCCAGCCAGCTGCACGGCAAGGAGATGTCCTACAACAACTACGTCGACGCCGACGCCGCGCGGAGGGCCGCCTTCGACTTCGACGAGCCGGCGGTGGCCATCATCAAGCACGCCAACCCTTGCGGTATCGCCGTCGGGTCCGACGTGGCCGAGGCCCACCGCAAGGCGCACGCCTGCGACCCGCTGTCGGCCTTCGGAGGCGTCATCGCCACGAACGTCCCCGTCAGCAGGGCCATGGCCGAGCAGGTCGCCGAGATCTTCACCGAGGTCGTGGTGGCGCCGGGCTACGAGGACGGCGCGGTGGAGGTGCTGAGCGGCAAGAAGAACATCCGGATCCTGCAGTGCGCCCGGGCCCGGCGCGGCGGGGTGGAGACCCGGCCGGTCTCCGGCGGCCTGTTGCTTCAGGCCCGCGACGCCCTGGACGCGACGGTGGAGGGCGGCGGCGACGACCCGTCCGCCTGGCAGCTGGTGTCAGGCGACCCGGCCACCGAGGAGATGCTCGCCGACCTCGCGTTCGCCTGGAAGGCCTGTCGGTCGGTCAAGTCGAACGCCATCCTGCTCGCCTCGGACGGCGCCTCGGTCGGCGTGGGCATGGGCCAGGTCAACCGGGTCGACTCGGCGCGGCTCGCGGTCTCCCGCGCGGGCGAGCGTGCCGAGGGCTCCGTTGCCGCCTCGGACGCGTTCTTCCCCTTCCCCGACGGGTTGCAGATCCTCATCGACGGAGGCGTGAAGGCCGTCGTCCAGCCGGGAGGATCGGTCCGCGACAGCGAGGTCGTCGAGGCGGCGCGCGCAGCGGGAGTGACCATGTACCTCACCGGCACCCGGCACTTCTTCCACTGAGTGCGAGTGCGCCGGAAAGTACGGACGTGACCAGCGGTGACAGGATGGATGGCGTGACGGCACAGATTCTCGACGGCAAGAAGACCGCCGCGGCGATCAAGGCGGAGCTGACCGAACGGGTCGCGAAGCTGCGAGAGCAGGGGGTCGTCCCAGGCCTTGCGACGGTGCTCGTCGGTGACGACCCGGGCAGCCGCTGGTACGTCGCGGGCAAGCACCGTGACTGCGCCGAGGTGGGCATCGAGTCGATCCGGGTGGACCTGCCTGCGGACGCTGCCCAGTCCGAGGTGGAGGAGGCCGTCGCCCGCCTCAACGAGGACCCCGCCTGCACCGGCTACATCGTCCAGCTGCCGCTGCCGAGGCACATGGACGAGAACCACATCCTCGGCCTCATCGACCCTGCCAAGGACGCCGACGGGCTGCACCCCACGAACCTCGGCTGGCTGGTTCTCGGCAAGGACGCCCCGCTTCCCTGCACGCCGAACGGCATCGTCGAGCTGCTCCGACGCCACGAGGTGCCGATCGCCGGCGCGGAGGTGTGCATCGTCGGGCGTGGAGTCACGGTCGGCCGACCGCTCGGCCTGCTGCTCACCCGGCGCAGCGAGAACGCCACCGTGACCCTGTGCCACACCGGCACGATCGACCTCGCGAAGCACGTCCGCGCCGCCGACATCGTCGTCGCCGCGGCAGGCGTGACCGGCATCATCACCGGCGAGATGGTGAAGCCCGGCGCGGCGGTGCTCGACGTCGGTGTCTCCCGCGACGCCGAGGGGAAGATCGCGGGCGACGTGGCGCCCGACGTCCTCGACGTGGCCGGGTGGGTCTCACCGAATCCCGGCGGAGTGGGTCCGATGACCCGCGCCATGCTGCTCTCCAACATCGTCCGTGCTGCCGAGCAGTCCCTCGCGGCCTGAGCCGGGCGTGATCCTCGAGCAGGGCGGCGGCCCCGACCGTCGGCCGCAGACCCTGGGCGGAGCGGTCTACCTCGTGGTCCTCGCCACCGCGCTCACGGGTCTGGTCATCACGGTCATCGGTCCGTGGCGCACCGGGGTGATCTGGATGGGCATCAGCCTGCTGGTCGGCGGCTCGGCCCGGCTGGTGCTCCCCGAGCGGCAGGCCGGCATGCTTCGGGTGCGCCGCAAGGCCTCCGACGTGGCGATGCTGCTGCTTGCCGGCATCGCCCTGGTCGTGCTCGCGATCGTCGTACCCGACCAGCCCTCCTGAGCCGGGCCCGCACCGACGTGGCCTTCCCTGGGTGAACTGTCGCTTCCCGGGGGAAGTTGACGCCGGGAAGCGACGGTTTACCTACATACCCTGGTAAACCGTCGGCGCACGGCCGCCCGACTCAGATGAGCCCGAGCTGCTTGACGGCCTCGCGCTCGTCGGCCAGCTCGGCGTTGCTGGCATCGATCTTGCCGCGCGAGAAGTCGTTGATCTCCAGCCCCTGGACGATCTCCCAGTTGCCGTCCCTGGTCGTGACCGGGAACGAGGTGATCAGACCCTCGGGTGTGCCGTAGGAGCCGTCGGAGTGCACCGACATCGAGATCCAGTCGCCCTCGGGGGACCCCTTCAGCCAGTCGCGGGCGGCGTCGATCGTCGCGGACGCAGCGCTGGCCGCGGAGGACTGCCCACGCGCCTCGATGATCTCGGCGCCTCGCTTGGCCACCTTGGGGATGTACTCGTTCTCGAGCCAGGCCTGGTCGTTGACCACCTCGGCGGCGTTCTTGCCGCCGATCTCGGCGTGGAAGATGTCGGGGTACTGGGTGGCGGAGTGGTTGCCCCAGATCGACATCTTCTTGATGTCGGTGACCTTGGAGCCGGTCTTCGCGGCGAGCTGGGCGATCGCGCGGTTGTGGTCGAGGCGGGTGAGCGCGCTGATCCGCTCGTTCGGGATGTCCGGCGCGTTGTGCATGGTGATCAGGGCGTTGGTGTTGGCCGGGTTGCCCGTGACGAGGATGCGCACGTCGTCCGCGGCGTTGTCGTTGAGGGCCTTGCCCTGCGCGGTGAAGATCGCGCCGTTTGCCTCGAGCAGGTCGCCGCGCTCCATGCCCTTCGTGCGGGGACGGGCGCCGACGAGGAGCGCGAGGTTCGCGCCCGCGAAGATCTGGTTCGGGTCGTCCCCGATCTCCACGCCCGCCAGCGTCGGGAACGCGCAGTCGTCGAGCTCCATGACCACGCCCTCCAGCGCACCGAGCGCGGGGGTGATCTCCAGCAGCCGCAGCTCGACCGGGGTGTCCGGGCCGAAGATGGCGCCGCTCGCGATGCGGAAGAGCAGGCTGTAGCCGATGTTTCCGGCGGCGCCGGTGACGGCGACCTTGACGGGGGTCCCTGCGTTGCTAGAGGTCACGACGACTCCTTGGTGTGTGGTCCATGGCGCACCCGCGCTGTGTACACACGGGGGATTCCGACGCTAGCAGCGTCGCGCTCCCGAGCGGAGCGCGGGTTGCCGGATCAGCCGAGGCGCGCGCGGCGTCGGGCCTCGGTCGCCGCACCCAGCGTGACGGCGCCTTGGTGGGTCGCTGGGCGTGAGCTGTCCCGGCCATAGTGCCTCCCCTCCTCAACCGCTGACGGCCCCGGTTTCCCACGCTAGGGGCGCGGGTACGGCCGTACGGGCGATCGGGGAGACGTCCCCGTTCCCGTCGGGTGTCCCCGTGGATCGCCCCTCGCCCTGGTCTGCCGTAGCGGGCAGGATGGGGGTGCGGCGGCTCAGGCCGTCGGCATGAGATATCTTGACGTCAAGAAACCTCTCGAAGTCGGAACGGAGCCTCGGTGACGGACTCGAAGATCATCTACACGTACACGGACGAAGCGCCCATGCTGGCCACCTACTCGCTCCTGCCGATCATCCGGGCATACGCCGCGACGGCGGGGGTGCACGTGGACTCGCGGGACATCTCCCTGGCCGGCCGCATCATCGCGAGCTTCCCCGACCGGCTCCGGCCCGAGCAGCGCATCGACGACGCGCTGGCGGAGCTCGGCGAGCTGGCCAAGACGCCCGAGGCCAACATCATCAAGCTCCCGAACATCAGCGCCTCCATCCCCCAGCTGAAGGCAGCGATCGCCGAGCTCCAGGAGAAGGGCTACGACCTTCCCGACTACCCCGACGACCCGAAGACCGACGAGGAGAGGGAGGCCCGGGCGCGCTACGACAAGGTCAAGGGCAGCGCGGTCAACCCGGTCCTGCGCGAGGGCAACTCCGACCGCCGCGCGCCCGCGTCGGTCAAGCAGTACGCCCGCTCGCACCCGCACCGCATGGGCGCCTGGTCCCCGGAGTCGAGGACCAACGTCGCGCACATGGACGCCGAGGACTTCCGGTCCAACGAGAAGTCGGTCGTCATCGAGAACGACGGCTCCCTGCGCATCGAGCTCGTCGGCGACGACGGTACGACGACCGTGCTGCGTGAGTCGGTCCCGGTGCTCGCCGGCGAGGTCGTCGACGCCACCGCCATGCGCGTCGCCGCGCTGCGGGAGTTCCTGACCGAGCAGATAGCCCGCGCGAAGGCCGAGGACGTGCTGTTCTCGGTGCACCTCAAGGCCACGATGATGAAGGTCTCCGACCCGATCATCTTCGGCCACGTGGTCCGCGCGTTCTTCCCCCGGCTCTTCGCGGAGCACGGCGTGGAGCTCGCCGCCGCGGGCGTGAGCCCCAACGACGGGCTCGGCGCCCTGCTGAAGGCGATCGAGTCGCTCCCGGCCGCGCAGCGGGACGCCATCGCGGCCGCCGTGCACGAGGGCCTGGCCGAGGGGCCGGCGCTCGCCATGGTCGACTCCGACCGCGGCATCACGAACCTCCACGTCCCCAGCGACGTGATCGTGGACGCCTCGATGCCCGCGATGATCCGCACCTCCGGGCACATGTGGGGCCCGGACGGCGAGGAGCACGACACCCTGGCGGTCATCCCGGACAGCAGCTACGCCGGCATCTACCAGGTCGTGCTCGACGACTGCAGGGCCAACGGAGCCTTCGACCCGGCCACGATGGGCTCGGTGCCGAACGTGGGCCTCATGGCTCAGGCCGCCGAGGAGTACGGCAGCCACGACAAGACCTTCGAGATCCCCACCACCGGAACCGTCCGGGTGGTCAACGAGGCCGGCGAGGCGCTCCTCGAGCAGCCGGTCAGCCAGGGCGACATCTGGCGCGCCTGCCAGACGAAGGACGTGCCGATCCGCGACTGGGTCAAGCTGGCCGTCACGCGGGCTCGTGCGACGGGCGACCCGGCGGTGTTCTGGCTGGACGAGACGCGGGCCCACGACGCCAACCTGATCGCCAAGGTCCAGAGGTACCTCCCCGAGCACGACACCGAGGGTCTCCGGATCGAGATCATGGCGCCGGAGCAGGCCATGGCGTTCTCGCTCGAGCGGATCCGGAGGGGCGAGAACACCATCTCGGTCACCGGCAACGTGCTGCG
>DASVBF010000259.1:0-7342 GCA_036375975.1 Nocardioidaceae bacterium
ACTTGCTGTCGACGTTGTCACCCAGCTTCAGGGTGAACGGGTTGCTGGTGCGGGCCCAGTGGTAGCCGCCCCAGGAGTGGTTGGCCTGGGCGATACCGGGGGTGACGACGGTGGCGAGGGCCGCGGATGCGGCGACGGCCAACAGCTTGAGGCGCATGGCACTCCTTCGGCGGAGACGACCTGATTGCGCAAATCGTGGAGGCTGCACGCCCGGAGGACAAGACTTTTGGGACAAAAATGTGAAGTGCGTCACCTGGGCCCGGCCGGGCGAGCCCTGCCTACGCGCGGTACGAGAGGTTGATCATCATCCCGGTCTCGGCGTGGTAGATGTTGTGGCAGTGCGTCATCCACTGGCCCGGGTTGACCGCGTCCAGCTCGACAGCGACCGTCTCCATGGGGCGGACGACGACGGTGTCCTTGCGGGCGCCGCCGTCCGGGAGGGCGAACGTGTGCCCGTGCACGTGCATGGGGTGGAACATCATGGACATGTTCCGGAACAACACCCGCACACGCTGTCCCTGCTCGACCTCGAGCGGCTTGCTGTCGCGGAACGTGCGGCCGTTGATCGTCCACCGGTAGGGCGCCATCGACCCGCTGAGCACGAGGTCGTGGGTGCGGTCGACGCGCCGTCGGGGCAGCCGGGCGTCGTCGGCGGCGACCAGGTCGGTGCCGAGCAGCGGCTGCCGGTCCAGCTCGGCCGGCCGGACGTCTGCGGCGGGTGCCCGGCCCGATCCGGTGCGTACGACGGCGAAGGCCCGGCCGGACTTGCCTTCCGCGAGGGCAACGAGCGGGAAGGTGCCCCCGCCCAGGGTCACCTCCACGTCGTACCGCTCGCCCATCCCGACCAGCAGCGCGTCGGTGCTCGACGGGACCACCGGGTAGCCGTCGGTGTGCGTCACGGTGAGCCGGTGCCCGCCGAGCGCGACCCGGAACGCGGTGTCTGAGCCGGCGTTGACGATGCGCAGCCGAGCCTTCTGCCCGGGCTTCGCGGACAGGGTAGGTGGCGACGTGGGCACCCGCCCGTTGACGAGGTAGTGCGGGTAGCGGACGTCGCCGGCGCCGCCGAGCAGGTCGGAGGTCATCGACTCGCCCATGCCGCCGGACGAGCCGTGGTCCATCCCGCCGGACGAGCCGTGGCCCATGCCGCCGGACGAGCCGTGGTCCATACCGCCCATGTCGTGTCCCGGCATCGGTCCGGCGCCTGCTGAGGAGGCGGTCAGCTCCCGGAGGACGTCGTCGGGCGTGCGGCCGGTGCCGTCGACCCAGTCGTCGAGCACCACGGTCCACTCCACGTCGTAGGCGCCCGCCTCCTCCGGTGCGTCGACGAGGAGCACGCCGTAGAGGCCCCGATCGAGCTGCACCCCCGAGTGCGGGTGGTAGAAGTAGGTGCCCGGGTCCGGCGCGGTGAACTCGTACGTGAAGGTGCCGCCGGGACGGATCGGGTCCTGCGTCACTCCCGGCACGCCGTCCATGTCGTTGCGCAGCGCGATCCCGTGCCAGTGCACGCTGGTGTCGACTGGCAGGCCGTTCGAGACGCTGACCCGCAGCAGGTCACCGGCCCGGGCTCGCAGCAGCGGGCCGGGCACCGACTCGCCGTACGCCCAGGTCCGGACCGTGGGCCCGCCCAGGTCGAGCGCGACCGGTCGCGGCTCCAGCCGCGCGGTGACGACCCGCTGCCCGGCAGTACGGCGGGCGGCCTCCGCGCGGCGCACCGCGGGGGAGTTGGCCGGGACGGCCTCGGTGCCGCGTGCGCACGCGCCTACGGCGGCGGCGCCGACGGCTCCGAGGGCTCCCGCGAGCAGTTGGCGGCGGGACAGGTCAGCCACGACGGGAACGCGTCCTTCCAAGGGTCCGGGGGTGCGCGAGGCGGCCCGCAGGCCGCCTCCGACAGCATCGGGCTTCCAGCAGGCCCGTCTCTATGTCCGCGCCGGCTTCTTCAGCGAACCTTCATCGTCGCCGCTCAGCTCCCGGCCCGAGCAGGTCACGGCGGGCCTTGTACTCCTCGGCGTCGATCTCGCCACGGGCGAACCGCTCGTCGAGCAGCTGCCGTGCGTCCGCAGGCGGGCGCGGGGGCCGGCCCTGATCGCTCTGCAGGCCTCGGACGAGGGCGATGACCGCAACGACGACGAGGGTCCAGAAGGCGATCATGCCGAAGCTCATGAGGATCCATCCGCCCCAGCCGGGGCCACCGTCGTGCCACATCATTGCCGGTCATCTCCTTCGCGCTGTCTTCACCGTGGGCGCGCCGCGCGCCGACGGGTAGGGACGTCGGCCCCCGCCGGACGGACCTCCGTCACGAGCGGAGGTGCTTGTCGATCTGGGTGATCAGGTCGGTGGGGGACAGCCACATGGAGGGGTACTCGCCGTACCAGCGCTGCATCCCGGACTTGTCGATCAGCACGAAGCTGTGCCCGGGCAGCCCGGCGTGCATGCCCTTGCCCAGAGTGCCGTAGGCCCTGGACACGGTGCCGTCGTCGAGCAGGAACGGCGTCGAGACGCCGTTCGCGGCCATGTCCTTCATGATCTGCGCCCGGGTGTTCATCACGATCGGCAGCACGTTCAGGCCGGCCTTCGCGAACCGGCCGTCCTTCTCGATCTCGGCCATCTGCACCAGGCAGGACTGGCAGCCTGCGCCCTCGGAGAAGTACAGCAGCACGTTCTGCCCGCGAAGGGACGCGAGGTGGACCTGCTTGCCGGCTGTGTCGGTCAACGTGAAGTCCGGCGCTGTCCGGGTGGCGGAGCTCGACTCGGGGCGCGAGGTCAGTCCCATGGTGACCACCACCGCAGCGACCACCGCCAGCCCCACCAGCCAGGCAGCGACACGGGCATGTCGCTGTCGACGCTCGCGGGCGGCTGCCTCACGTCGGATCTCGTTCAGGTGCTCACGCCGTTCCAGCTCGGCCCGGCGGTCGGCTTTCGTGGTCATGGACGTGCCCTTCGTGCGGGTTGGTCAGAGCTCGGTTCGCTCGTGGTCGCCGTGGCAGGAAGGCGCCGGGTCGGCCGCGGGCGAGGGTCGCGGCCGGTCGCGCAGCGTGGCGTAGACGAAGACGCAGGCGAGGGCGAGCACGGCCAGCCCGAGCACGGGTTCGGGGACCGGCTCAACCCAGCTCTCGATGCGCCGGAAGACCCGGGACAGCCAGCGACCTACCTCGACCTGGAAGCCGGGCCCGCTCGTCATCTGCCCGGTGTTGGCGAGATAGATGACGAAGCCGCCCATCACCGCGAAGCCGAGGGCCACCACCAGGTTGACCGTGTTCGTCGCGAGGACGCGCGCCCCGAGCCGCAGTCGGACCGGCTTGGCGCGCAGGAAGCGGCGCTCGCCGAGGCGGAAGCGGTCCCACATCAGGCCCATGACGAACAGCGGGAACACCATCCCGAACGTGTAGGCCAGGCCGAGGGCGAACCCGCCGACCGCCGAGCCGGAAAGCGCCGAGAGGGTCATCACGCCTGCCAGCACCGGGGCGCAGCAGCTGCTGGCGATGCCGGAGAACACACCGAGGGCGAAGAAGCTCGCCGAGTCACCGCGCGCGGTGTCCGGGGCCCGCACGAACGAGGGCAGGCCGACCATCCGGCCGGACAGGGTGAACGCCGCCAGGGCGAGCATCAGTGCGCCGCCGGCGTAGTAGAGAGGCCGGTGGTAGTTGGCGATCGTCGAGGCGACCAGGCTGATACCGAGGGTGATCGGGACGAGCACCAGCGCCAGCCCGCCGGCGAAGACGAAGGTCAGCGGCAGGAGGCGCCAGCGACGGTTCTTCACGGCGACCGCGAGGTACGACGGGGCCAGGAACACGATGCAGCACGGCGCGAACAGGGCCACGCCGCCGGCTAAGAACGCCGCGAGCACCGACCCGGTGGTCAGCAGGTTGCCCATGTCATCAACCCTGTCCGCGTCTCCGAGCCGGGCCCGCCTGGGCGTTGCCGAGCCGCCGCTCGAGGAGCGCGGCAAGCTTGCGCCGCGGCAGCCGGCCGAAGCTGAAGAACGTGCCGTCGAGCAACACCAGCGGGCTCATCGGCGCCCGGTGCTCACGGACCAGGGCTCGACCCAGGTCCGAGTCGATGTCGACCCGGTGGACCACCAGTGGGTAGTGCTCGGCCAGTGTGGTCAACGCCACCTCGGCGTCGTCGCAGAAGTGACATGCCGGCGAGTGCACGATGGTGACGACCGCCCCCGACCGACGGTGCGACTCGGTGGCAACGTGGCTCATGAGCGTGCTCCCCCGGCTGCGAGTGCGTGATCTGCTTTCACGTTCACCCTCGGGGCGTCCTACGACGGAAGCTGCGATGGTTCTGTGAAGGTTCGCTGAAGGAGTCGGCCGGTCGACCGTCCGGTGGGCGGCCGCTCGCGTCCGGACCGGGGAGACTGACAGCCATGAGCGCGCCATCACCAACAGGACTGCCCCCGGCTCCCGGCGGCAACGCGGGCCGCCGGGTGCTGGTCGTCGACGACGAGCAGCCGTTGGCCAAGGTGGTCGCCAGCTACCTCGACCGGGACGGATTCGAGGTGTCGCTCGCGTACGACGGGCAGCAGGCGGTCGAGCTCGCCCGTCGGGTAGACCCGGACGTCGTCGTGCTCGACCTCGGGCTACCCCTGCTCGACGGCATCGAGGTGTGCCGGGTGCTCCGCACGTTCTCGGACTGTTATGTGATCATGCTGACAGCGCGGAGCGAGGAGGTCGACAAGCTCATCGGGCTCTCGGTGGGTGCGGACGACTACCTGACCAAACCGTTCAGCCCGCGGGAGCTGGTCGCCCGGGTGCACGTCATGCTGCGCCGCCCCCGCGCCAGGCCGGCTGCGGCGGGGCCGGTGAGCGAGGAGCCACCGCGGGTCTTCGGGCCGCTGGTCATCGATGTCGCCGGCCGGGAGGTCCACCTCGACGGTCAGCCGGTGGCGCTCACCCGCACCGAGTTCGACGTCCTGGCCGCGCTGGCGTCGCGACCGAGGCTCGCGTTCAGCCGGCGGCAGCTGATCGAGACGGTGTGGGGCGAGAGCTGGGTCGGCGACGAGCACCTCGTCGACGTCCATGTCGGACACCTGCGACGCAAGCTGGGCGACGACCCGGCCGCCCCGCGGTTCGTGAAGACGGTGCGAGGTGTCGGTTACCGCATGGGGGAGGGCACGTGAGAGCCATCGCCGGTCGGTCCGCCGCCCGGCGCGACGCGGGCCTGGCCGGCCGCCTGCTCGCCGCGCAGGTGCTCGTCCTGCTCGCCGGCGCGCTGACCGCGTGGCTGGTCACCGCGGCGATAGGCCCCCCGCTGTTCCACGAGCACCTGCGGCGCGCAGGCATGTCGGCCTCGCCGGAGGAGGTGGACCACGCCGAGGAGGCCTTCCGGTCCGCGAACGTGATCTCCCTGTCGTTGGCCCTGCTTGCCGCGCTGGTGGCGGCGCTCGCGGTCAGCATCTACGTCACCGGTCGCATCGGACGGTCCGTCGCGAGCGTCGCGACCGCCGCCAGCGACGTCGCCGGTGGTCACTACGACGCACGCGTCCCGCAGCCGGGGCTCGGCGCCGAGTTCGACGAGCTCGCGCTCGCGTTCAACGCCATGGCCGGTCGGCTCGGCTCGGTCGAGCAGACCCGGCGCCGCATGCTCGCCGACCTGGCCCACGAGATGCGCACGCCGGTCTCGACGATGGACGCCTACCTCGAAGGGCTCGAGGATGGGATCGCGACCCTGGACGCCGAGACGGTCGCGCTGCTGCGTGCCCAGACCCGCCGGCTGGCACGCCTGGCGGAGGACATCAGTGCCGTGTCACGCGCCGAGGAACGACGGCTCGAGCTGCGCCTCGCGCCGACCGCGCCGGCCCAGCTGGTCGAGGCGGCGGTCGCAGGCCTGGCCGACCGGTACGCGGCCAAGGGGGTGCGCCTGGAGAGCCACGTCGAGCCCGACCTGCCGACGACTCGCGTCGACCCGGAGCGGATCGGTCAGGTGCTCGGCAACCTCCTGGACAACTCGCTCCGGCACACCCCGCCCGGAGGTGCCGTCACTGTCAGCGCCTACGCCGCCGGGCCAGGAATCGAGCTGGCGGTGTCCGACAACGGTGAGGGCATCCCGCCCGAGCACCTCACGCACGTGTTCGAGCGGTTCTACCGGGTCGACGCGGCGAGGGACCGCGCTCACGGCGGCTCCGGGATCGGGCTCAGCATTGCCAAGGCCCTGGTCGAGGCGCACGGGGGGAGGATCAGCGTCTCCAGCCGCGGCCCCGGTGGTGGTGCGACGTTCACCGTCCGGCTGGTGGCCCGCTGACGCCGCCCTTCCGCTCGTCCGAGGTCCCCTCGGCGCCGACATGGTGGCCCGTCCGGTGGTGACCACCGAACATCATCATCACCTTCAACAGCGGACAGTCGAGTACGGGCATGAAGGTTCCGTGAACCGCTGACCGGTGGCCCGCAGCGGCGGGACCTTCGCCCCTGACCCGTCGCAGCGCGTCGGATGTGACTTGAATCACATCGATGGCCGGGAGGGGCCATGCGGCACGTGCACTCCACGCATCGGCGGGGTCGTCGACTCGTGGGCCTGGCTGTGTCGTTGCTGCTGCTCGGCCTCCTCGCGAGTCCCGCCGCGTGGGCGCACGAGGGCGAAGAGACGGCAAAGGCCAGCGAGTCCGTGCGGCAGGCGATCGCCTACATCGTCAACGACCCCGACAACATGGACATGATCAACGACAAGGTGGCGGACGCGCTCGAGGCGGAGGACACGTCGGGTTGCGACCTGGCGCTGGTGAAGCAGGCTCAGGGCGCGCTGGCCAAGGACGACATGATGGCCGCCCGCACGCTGCTCGAGAAGTCGATCGGCGCCCGGTCGGACCTGACCGGCACCGACGTCCAGCCCATCCTGCAGGTCCCGCCTGGCAGCTCCAGCGTGCCGCTTGCGGTCGGCTCGGAGACCGGCACGAACGTGGTGACCGACGAGCTGCCCGGCCGTGCTGCCTTGACCGCGGCCGACATCACCTTGCTCGTGCTGGCCGGTTTGCTGGCCGTTGTCGGTGTGCTGGTCAGCGTCCGACTGCGGCCACCGGACAGCGTGCGGACCCTGCGCCACCGGGCCCGGCTGGCCGGAAGGACGTGACGACATGGCCACGACGGCGGAGCCGGGCAGCGCGGCCGGCCACCGACGTACCCACCGCGCCCTCGCCGCGGTCGATGCCCGGCTCGGGCTGGACGCCCTGCGCTACCCGGTCCCCGAGCACGCGAACAACCTTGCCTGGAGCCTGGGCGGGCTGACTGCGGTCTCGCTCGGCATCCTCATCGTGACCGGCGTGCTGCTCACGCAGTACTACAGCCCGACTCCCGAGGTGGCCAACGCCAGCGTGCGGTACATCGTCGAGCAGGTGTGGCTCGGCCGG
>DASVBF010000002.1:0-23906 GCA_036375975.1 Nocardioidaceae bacterium
AACCGCGGCGATAGGAGGTCTGACGGCACTGCGCCTAACGCGGGGAAGTCGCTCGGCTTGCATCGGTGCCTCGCCGGCCGCCCACGCGGACCGCTCCTGCTCCAGCCTTACGGCTGGGCCGATCCTGCAGGAGCTCTCCGACCCGTCCGGGACCGAGGACGTCGCGAATACTCGGGGAATAAGTGCGGAATAAGCTCTTCGGGTTCAAGTGACAGAACCGGCTCTGACTCGCGTTTCCGCAGGTCAGAGCCGGTTCTTTGGTCGGGCTGACAGGATTTGAACCTGCGACCCCTTGACCCCCAGGTCGGGGGCTCGACGACCGGAGCGTGAAGCGACTGTCTGTAGTCGTCTGGCCTTGTCTGTGGCTGTCGGCGGCTCAGGCGTGGAATCGAGTGGACGAGTGTGGCGTTGGTCCCCGTCGGGTCCCCAGTGAGGTAGCGCGTCGTGCCGCTGACCCCGCCTCTCTGTCGTTATGCATTTTCGCCCTCGCCGAGGAGTCTTCCGAGTTGCGCGGCCAGGTCCCCGACGCGGGTCGTTGCGACCTCCCAGACGAGTTCGTTGTCAATGACGGCGTACCCGTGGATGAGCACGTTCCGGAAGGCGACGATCCGTGGCAGGTCCGGGATCAGGGTGGCGGTGTCTGGGTCCAGACGGCTGAGCCTGTTGAGCGCCTCGCCGATGATCTCGAACTGTCGCTCGACTGCTGAGCGGAGCATCGCGTCGCTCTCGTAGTCGTGCCACGTTCGGCTCGCGACGAACTGGGCGATCAGCTGAGCGGCCTTGCGAGCGTCCCATAACAGCCCCGGCGCCTCAGGCTGCATAAACCTCGTGCCCGTTCTCTTCCACCGAGGCAGCAAAGTAGGGGTTCTCCAGGGCAACGGGAGAGACAAGATCGACCGGGTGGCCGAGCAGAGCTTCGAGTGACTCCTTGAGACCGAAGTAGGCGTCGAAGCGGTTCACGACGTCGTCGCGGAACTCGACGAGGAAGTCGACGTCGCTGGTCGACTCGTTGAAACGTTCGGTGACGGCGGAGCCGAAGATGACCAGCCGCTTGACGCCGTACCGCTCGCAGGTAACGGCGATCGCCGCGCGATCAAGCACGAGAGGCCCAGCCATGACGCTTTCCTTTCCCTCCCGGAGTCGACTTGCACCAGTCTGGCACGTCGTGCCATCGGCACCCGACAACTCTGCGCACGAGACAGGACGGGTTGAGTTGCTCGAGGGACACACGAGAGCGTTCCGGAGCGGCCTCGACGGCCGGCGGACTGAGCTGCAGGCGAGCGTCTGGCCGTCGAGGTTGTTCCGTCTCCAGGGGTCCAGGGGGCGGGAGCCCCTTGGTACCACTTCCCGGGCGTTGGGACGGCCCGAGGACGGCGCGGCAGCGCCGCCCGCAGGGCCGTTGCGCCGCGCAGCGGCGCCCTTGATCTTCAAATAGTCCAATTCGGCAACGTATGGCTCTGCGGCGCCTTGGCTCTCGAGCCTTTCCGGAGTCAACTGATGGTGCCTGACGCGAAGTTGGACTGCGGCCACTTGTACGTTCACTGTTGCGGCTAGATGCGCGCGACTTCTTGCTCTCTCGTCGTCAGTCACGACCCCGGCGTATCTCGGCGCCTACACGCAGGTCGCGGAAGTCGACGACGGCAAGGTGCGCCGCTGCCACGAGTTGAGCGAGGTCGCCTTCGGACACCACCCAGATGTCGTCGATCACCTGGTCGGGCGGGCTGGGCTCGCCGTAAGAGTCGTGCCACGCGAGGTCGAGAAGTGCGAGAGCGTCGAGAGCCGCGTCGGCCTTCGTGCCGAAGAGCTCCGCGGCGCGACCGGCCCTCGCTTCCCTACGGTCCGCCTTACTGGTCGCCATGGGCAGAGTGTGGCATCCCGCTGTCCGCGCATCGTCGGAAGCAAGCGGATCGCTGATGTGCGTGCGATCAGGCGAGGGCGACGGAGTCAGGGTCGACTCGGTCAGCGGGCCAAGCCGTACTCGCTGAGTCAACGAACCAAACCGGCCTCTCCAAGCCCTGGGCCAGGAGCATGCCGACCTCCGCGACCCACGTGGGCGAACGGCACTCCAAGATGAGCGCCGACATGGACCACGGGTCCGGCATCTGGCTGTCCCCGGACTCCCATCCGTCCCACTCGGCGGGCGTCATCTCAACCGGGTAGATGTTGGTCAACGGCACGACCGAGCCGTCACAGTGGACTCCGTCGCCGGCATCGATGAAGCGGCTATCAGACCGCAGCGTTGCTCTCACGCTCTCGAACAGGTTTGGGTCGTCGCTCACGACAATCACCGACCGAGGCACGGTTGCAGGCTACCGATCCAACCGCGCCTCTCATCGGCAGTCGCGATCTTCCCTCAACGCGGCAATAGCGGGCGCTGCACCGTTGCATCATGCCGTCCTGCGGCGAGCGCAAGGAAGGACGGCCAGTCGACCTACTCCAGTCGCAGTCACCAGGAGAACCGCAACTCCGAAGTCACCCGACCATACGATCAGCCCAGCCACCAGTCCGAGGGCCGCAGCGAGTACGACTGCAGGCCATTGAGACGACGCCTCGCGCGTCACGAAGTGGACGATCACGGCACCGACCGAGCCGATGACCGCCGCAGGCACCGCACCGAAGAGGACGACCGCGACCACCACGTCGACGACGTCATGCGCAGTGCCCTGCTGAACTGCGTCGACGACACTGATCTCCAAGGCGAGTGTGATCAGGCTGACGCCGACTGCCAGCACGTACCCGCCCACACCAGGCGAGGTTGGTGACTTCGATGCTTGCTCCCGTGCCGGGTTCACCACGCGCGCAGTATCGCACACGGCTCGTGGACGGCGACCTGAATTGACACGCCCACAGCGCCGGTCAGCAGCGCGCCCTCGCTCCCGGCGGTCGTCGGGCGCTCTGCCCCAACAGCGGCAATAGCGTGCGCCTGGCGGCGCGCGGACAGCGGCATGAGCGGACGCTCTTCCTGCGTCCCGCATGGCGGCCCGTCGGTGCTAGTTGGGCGGGAGCGGGCGGCCGACACAGAACTCGTTTCCTTCTGGGTCCTGCAGCACTGTCCATTCGTACGGGTCGTTGAATTCAGTCGGGTGCTGGTGCACCGCGATTGCCTTCGCCCCGGCAGCCACCAGACGTTCGACCTCATCAGCCATTGAGAGGTCCGTGACCAGGTCGAGGTGCACTCGATTCTTGACGGTCTTCGGCTCGGGAACGTTGACGAAGAACAACGGGTGACCGTGGCCAACCGGGTCATGCAGTTCGATCATCTCGGGCGGGTTCGATCCCAAATCGTTGACCTCGTACCCGAGGGCAGTAGCCCAGAAGTCGGAAATGGCGACCGCGTCTCGGCAGTCAAAGGTCGTCAGTAGGATTCTCGCCGCCATGGCGTGCTCCGCTCGTCAACCGCCCACCGTACCCGGGTATTGCTCCGGGAGTTCGCGGCCGCTTCATGGCTACGCCGTCGGGTTCGCATCGCTTCTTCGACCGCCTGCGGGTACTGCACCCTCATCGGCATGAAACCGCAGCGCCCTCGCGCGTGGGGAAACAGTGCCCAAATTGAACGGGGGAGTGGTGAACCCGCAGGTCACAGCGTGGGCAGCGACGTTCTGTAAATCCGTCGGCGTATGCCTACGCAGGTTCGAATCCTGCACCTGCCACCCACTGGCGAGTCTTTGCGCACGGCCCTGCAAGGCCGTGCGGATGACGAGTCATGACGTTGCTGTGCTCATGTCCACCAGGTTGGCGGCGTCGGCAACAGTTGTCGTCTGGTTGCCCTCGAGCAAGTCCCTGGGGACAACCCGACGGCCGCGCCCTTGTTTGATGCGCGCTTGTCGTCTCTTGCCCGCACTGATCGGGCCGACCGCGACGTCACCCTCCGGGGGGTGAATGGGTGCCTCCTCCAGCCCACCGATTGGAACATGGACCCTGAAGCCTGTTTCGCGATCATCCGCAGTCGCGCAACTGACTTGCGGCGTGACCGTGCCTGAGCGCTGGGTGCATCTCGACGCTCCTTTACGGGATCCACCTCGACGTCGTCATCACTGGGCGTAGATGCTGTCTGGCTGCGGCGTCAGCCCCGGGTGTTCCTCTCCGCGCATCAGGTCGAGGACGTGCCCGGCGTTGGCCGAGTTGTTGAGCTTTGGGTCCTCGCGATGGGCAACTGGTAGGCCGGGCTTGCGCCGACGACGTGGTCGCGCGGACGAGGATGAGGGACATCGCCAACGGGTGGCCCGGGGGCCGCAGGCTGTGGCAGTCAGCGAGCCGTCCAGGGGCGCGCGGGTGGGCTCCCGCAACCGGTTCTACATCCCAGTCTTCAGGAATGAGCCAGTGCCACAGAACGCCGCGGGCTGGGACTGCGTAGTAGATGTTGAACCCAGACACGAACCGGGGAGTCGGAATGGGCCTAACAGGAGGAAGTGACACCGACTTCGACGCGTTCGCGCTCACGGCGTGGCCGCGACTGCGCTGGTCGGCGTACCTGCTGTGCGGCGACCACCAGCTCGCCGAGGACCTGGCGCAGACCGCGCTGGTCCGCACCTACGCGCACTGGCGTCGGGTGCGTCGCGATGACGCCTTGGCCTACACGCGACGGGTACTGGTCAATCTCAACATCGACCGGCTCCGGCGCCGCCGGCTGGTTGAGGTCGGCGGTGACCAGCTCCCCGAGGGCGCGGTCGGTCCGGATCGTACGGCGACCACCGACCAACGAGACCAGGTGCTCCGACTGCTGGCCACGCTGACCGACCGGGAACGCCGGGTGGTCGTGCTGCGGCACTATTTCGACCTCAGCGAGGCCGACGTCGCCGCCGAGCTGGGCATCGCGCCCGGCACGGTGAAGAGCACCCTCTCCCGCGCCCTCGGCAAGCTGCGCATCGCTGCCGGCGAGCTCGAAGGATCCGAGACCATCAGGAGACGGAAATGAACCGCAGCATCAGCGACCTCGAGCGCCAGCTCGCCGGCCCGGAGACGCCCGGGCTGCTCGGTGGTCCCGACCTGGACCTGATCCGCCGGCTCGGCACCCGGCACAGGCGGATCCGCCGGGCCGCGCAGTCGACAGCGGCGGTCCTCGCCGTCGTGGCTGTCACCGGCATCGGGGTCGCCGTCTCCAACGTGCGACCGACTTCCACGGACCGGGCCCCGGCCGCGGTCGCGCCCACGAAGCCAGCCCTCACGTGCCGGAGCCCCGACGCGCAGCCGTTGACCAGGCATCGAAAAGATCCCCGAGCCGACAGCGGGACCGCCCACAAGCTCTCACCGTTCGCGAAGCGGGTCCTGCGCGCAGTCCCGTGCGCCGTCCAGGTCTCCAGCTGGCAGGTCGTCATCCCTGGCCCCGGGACGGCACCACTGCACGAGCCGCCGCCGAGCAGAGTCCGGCTCGTTGGGGCACCGGTATCCCTGGGCGGTCACACCTACGCCGGCGTGACCGCCTACGCCCGCAGCCAGTTCCCGCACTGGCTCTACGACGGGGTGGAACGCATCGAGCGGGAGGAGCTGGGCACCGCCAGCGCCCATCCTCAAGGCTCGACCGACACCGGCATCCTCGTCGATCTGGGCCAGGCGGGCCTTGCTTGCGTGGCGTGGAGTGGCGGTGAGTCCCACCAGGGCAGCAGTTGCGCGCCCGCCTTCGTCAGCATCGGCGCGGACGGACCGCGGCTCCAGTGGACCATGGGCAGCGACAACTTCTTGATGCCAGGGGCGCCCATGGAGGTCTTCCTCAGTGAGGACTACAGCACTGGCCAGCCCAGCACGATCGCGATCGCCGGACTGGACGGAACCGACGTGGCGTCGGCCGAGTTCGTCTCCACCGAGGGAACGGTCGTGCCGGGCAAGGTCGAGTCCGGGACGGTCGTGCCGGGCAACACGCTGTTCCACGCCAACGTGCCGGGCCACCTCGCCCGTGTCATCGCGTACGACGCCAGCGGTAATGTCATCGAGAACCACGAACTGAAGCCCTGCAGCAGCCCAGCCGACTGCGAGGTCCGCTGACCCGGGGTCGCGTCGTGGCGGGTGTCATGCGACGTTCGTCGTCGATGATCGTCACAGAGCCATCATCCTGCTATTCAGAGGGTTTGCGTTGCCAGTCCGAGTGCCTCGGCCTCGTCGTTGGCGTATCCGAGACGATATGCCGGCGCCCGCCTGCCCCTTTACGTGGCGGCGTCTTCTCGAACCAGGCCGGGGTGATCCCCAGAGGGCGACCCGCAACACATGCCTCGGCAACTCCGGAAGGGCGGCCGTCCCAACACCGGCCGCCACCTGCGTTGCGACTCGAGGGGCCCTATTCCATGCCTTTGGCGATCACCGCTCGGGGCGGCACAGGCTCGTGCCTGCGGGAGGGGATGCTGGTTAGGAACGCTGCCCAAACCGTGAGCCCGACGACCGCCATCGCAGGCGAGGGGTGCGCGCCCATGACCGCGAGGAGCGCGGCGGCGAAGAGAGTGACCTCGACGCCTAGCCGGGCAGGGTCCCGCAGTCGGCGCGAGGCTCGCGGCGCTACCCAGTGCCCCCAGACCACGGCCGCCGCGAGCGGCAGCACGACGGTGAGGACGACCGACGCGACCGGTGCGTTCCCGAGACGCCATCCGCCAATGCCGAGGCAGACCAGCATGCCGATCTCGGCGAGGAACCGAACCGCGAGCAGCACCATCATCCGGTCAGGATACGGTCTCCCGACTCGCTCCGGCCGGACGTCGTCCTCGGCTGCGGTGGCGTGATCGGGTCAACCTGACTGCCGTCTCCGGGCCCGAGTGCTCGAGACAGCCGCTGTACGCCGAGGCGTCCCCAACGCACACAACCCCGCCGAGCGCGACCACCTGACACGTCAAGCCCAGGCTCAACGGCCGCGGGTCTCGCTGAGCAGCTGTGCCCAGGCAATCTCTGCAGCACTAGACGTGGGCCCTGGACCAAAGAGCGGTCGCCTCCAAGTGAGCAAGGCAGGGCGAGACCAACTGCACGACGCGGCGCCCTAAGAGCGGCGGAATGACACCACCCGGTCAGGGCAGCGTCAGAGGGGCCTCGTACACGACCCCTGCTAGTGCCACGCAGTTGGCGATGACCGTGACCCAGAAGATGGTGCGGAACGGCTGCTTGGTCGTCTTGTGCCGGAAGACCCGTCGCGCGACCAGCGCACCCGGCCAGCCACCCACCAGGGCGATCGTGTGGAGGGTGGACTCCGACGTGCGCCATCTGCCCTGCTCCGCTGCGGCCTTGTCAGCGCCGTACATCAAGAACGCAACTCCGCTGAACAGGCCGTAGGCGGCCAGCAGCGTGACGGGCAGCTCGTCCAGCACGAGGAGACCCACCAGGAGGATGAAGAACAGTGTCGCGGTGGCGAGCGCTAGGGGTAGTCCGCTGGCGCTCGCACGGCTGGCCGGCACGGCGGCCAGGTACCGCACCTCTGATGCGCGCGCCCGGTTGCGCTCGTCGCGAAGTTCGGCGTACGTGACCTCGCAACCGGTGACAGGCCGCTGGCCGCGCGGGAACGCACTCACGTGCACGAACACACGCGAGCCTCCAGCGGCCGGCGTGATGAAGCCGAAGCCCCGGTCGTCGTTCCAGTCCGCCAGGATCCCCTGCTGGCGCTCGACGCTGTGGTCTGAAGGCACGTCGTCCGCTCCTTGGCTTGGATATCGCCAGGCTGGACTGCCTGGGTCGGGTACGGGTGGCTCCGTGCCGTGGGCGGAACCCGTACCCGTGACCGGCATTATGCGCGTTCGATTTCGCGACGGGTCGACGAACGGTCCGTTGCGGCAGAGAGACACGCGTGTTCGGCGAGCACGGCGGTCAACCCATCTGACGGATCAGGCAGCGAGACTCGACCCCGCAACCGAGTTGCTTCGCGACCCGCTGCACCGTGCCCTGCGTGGTCCCCAGCTCCGCACGCAAAGTCCGGACCATCCGCACCGCGGCGTCCTTCTCCTCCTGGCTGTACCGCCGCGTCTGCGGCTTCCCAGGCACCTGCTCCTTCGGGATGACCCCATCCTGGTTTCCAAGGTCGAGGAGCCTCCACGAGACCCGGGGCGGTTCATGGCGGGTTGGTGCCAATGTCATGAAAATTGTCAACATGCTGCGGAAGCGGCCGAAGTGTTGTCCACTGTGAGCGGCCCAACCGGGTAGACGGCCACGTCCCCGGTGGGCGTCATCGTGTCCAGCTCACCGATAGGGAACTTTCTTGTCCGGACTTCAGCACGGGGGACGCGGGCGCAAGACGCTCGTGGCACTCGCGGCCGCCAGCCTCCTGACCGGAGGCATGGCTGCGGCGACCCCCGCCATCGCAGCCCCCAACCCCAAGCCGCCCAAGATCGTCAAGGCCGGCAAACATGACAAGCTCGGCGCCAAGGACCGCGAGCTGCTCGCCAAGGCTCAGGCCGAGGGTGAGCGCAAGGTCACCGTCATGTTCGTCACCGGCAAGAGCGAGTTCGCCACGGCCCGCAGGGAGGTCAAGGCGCTCGGCGGCTCCATTCGGTACGCCGCGGGCAAGCTCGGCTACTTCAGCGCCTACATGCCGGTCTCGCGGGTAGAGAGGGCAGCAGCGCTCGACAGCATCGACGCTGCCGACTTGGACGAGGTCATCCCGCTGCCCGACGTCGAGCCGAAGGGCGCCGGCGTCGCCGTGACCGTCGCTGGACCGGGTATGTCGACCCCGGACAGCAACCCCTACATGCCTACCAACGAGACCGGTGCCGTCGCCTTCAAGTCGGCGCACAAGGGCTGGGACGGCCGCGGTGTCACGATCGGCATCCTCGACTCCGGCATCGACCTGGCCCACCCGGCGCTGCAGAAGACCACCACCGGGGAGCGCAAGGTTGTGGACTGGTTCACCGCGACCGACCCGCTGACCGAGGGCTCCCTGGTCAGCGGCGGGGACGCCACCTGGCTGCCGATGCTCCAGGCCGCGAGCGGACCGACCTTCGGCCCCTACCGCGGTGCCACGTGGACGCTGCCGGCGGGGGACTACAAGATCCGTACCTTCGATGAGGCCGGCACGAACGTGTCCGGCTGCGAGGTGTGCGGCGACGTCAACCGTGACGGCGACAAGACCGACCGGATCGGTGTGCTCTACGATCCGGCCACCAACGACATCCGCGTCGACTCGGACGGCGACCACGACTTCACCGACAACCCGGTGATGCGGCCGTACGGCGAGCAGCACCAGGTCGGCACGTTCGGGGCCGACGACCCAGCCACCGATGTGGTAGAGGCGATGCCGTTCACCGTCGACTTCCGTGAGGACGAGGACGTGCTGGGCACGTTCGGTCCCGGCACCGGCTTGCCCGACAAGGTCGACTTCGTCGACATCGGGATCGTCTCTGGAGCCCACGGCTCCCACGTGGCCGGCATCACCGCCGCGAACGGCATGTTCGGCGGTGCGATGGACGGGGCCGCGCCCGGCGCCGAGCTGGTCTCGGCGCGCGCCTGCTCGTTCGGCCCCGGCTGCACCGCGGTCGCGCTTACCGACGGCATGGCCGAGCTCGCCGCGAACCGTGGCGTCGACATCATCAACATGTCGATCGGCGGGCTGCCGGCGCTCAACGACGGCAACAACGCCCGGGCCGAGCTGTACAACCGGATCATCAACGACCTGGGCGTGCAGCTGGTGATCTCGGCGGGCAACTCCGGCAACGCGCTGAACACGATCGGCGACCCGTCGGTCGCGACCGACGTGGTCAGCGTCGGGGCGGAGATCTCGAAGGCCACCTGGAGGGCCAACTACGGCTCGGACGTGCGCTTCGACCAGGGGATGCTGACCTTCTCGTCCGGAGGTCCCCGTGAGGACGGCGGGTTCAAGCCCAACATCACGGCCCCCGGGTCGGCCATCTCCACCACGCCGACCTGGCAGCCTGGCGGCCCGGTCGCCGAGGCGGGCTACCCGCTCCCCGCGGGCTACTCGATGTTCAACGGCACCTCGATGGCCTCGCCGCAGGCCGCCGGCGCGATGGCGCTGCTGCTCTCGGCCGCCAAGCAGTCGGGTGTGGCGACCAACAACGCCGCCGCGCTGCGGCAGTCCGTGTACTCCACGGCGGTGTACAACCCGGAGGTCCCCGCGTTCCTGCAGGGACACGGCCAGATCAACGTCCCGGCCGCCTGGGAGCTGTTCCGGCAGGGTCTCAACCCGGACGCGTTCACCGTGACCGCGCCGGTCTGCACCGAGATCTGGAAGATCCTCGGCGAGACCACCGGGACCGGCATCTACAACCGGTGCGCGGCTGACGCGGGCGGTCAGGCGCCTGGGTCGACCAACACCTACCCGGTCACCATCACCCGGACCTCGGGCAAGGCCAAGTCAGGCAGCTACACCCTGTCGCTGCGCGGCGACGACGGCACCTTCTCGCTGGCGCAGAGCTCGGTGGCGCTGCCGCTGAACCAGCCGGTCACGGTGCAGGTCACAGCCAAGCCATCCGCCGGAGCGCACTCCGCGCTGCTGCGGGTCGACGACCCCAAGACCAAGGGGCTCGACCTGGCCGTGATGAACGCGGTGGTGGCCGGCACCGAGCTGCCCGCTCCGTCGTACAGCTGGTCCCAGACCGGCACCGCGCAGCGCAACGAGGCGACCCGCTACTACCTGACGGTCCCGGCGGGCACGAAGGCGCTCCAGGTCGCGATGTCGGGCCTGGCCGCCGGAAGCCAGACCAGATTCCTGGCCTTCCACCCGTACGGCGTCGGCATGGAGCCCGCCGCGAGCACCGTGTGCTACTCCAACTTCCAGAACGGCAACGGCTGCAACCCGACCAGCCGGACATACGCCAACCCGACGCCGGGCGTCTGGGAGATCCTGGTGGAGTCGCGCCGCACCTCACCGCTCCAGGAGAACCCCTGGAAGCTGGACGCCACGCTGCTCGGAGTCACCGTCGACCCGGCCGACACCACGCTGGACTCCGTGCAGCAGGGTGTCCCCACGCCTGTGTCGTGGGACGTGACCAACGACTTCGGGCAGGTCACGGCCAGCGCGAAGGGCGGCTCGCTGGGCTCCGCGAAGTCGGGGCCGGAGAGCATCGCCGACGGGGAAAAGCAGACCTTCACGGTCGACGTGCCTGCCGGCGCCTCGAGGCTCGACGTGAAGATCGGCAACCCCAGTGACGCCGGCGCCGACCTGGACCTCTTCGTGAGCGGCCCGAGCGGGAAGAAGCAGTCCGCGGACGGCGACGCCGAGGAGGCGGTCAGCTACACCAACCCGGCGCCCGGCACCTACACCATCACGGTGGACGGCTACGCGGTTCCGGCAGGGACCACGTCGTACGACTACCTCGACGTGTTCTACGCATCCGGACTCGGCAGCCTCACCGTCGACGACACGCCGTTCACCCTGTCCAACGGCGAGTCGCACACCGTCACCGGCACAGTGACCGCGAACCAGCCCGCGGCCAACGGGCGCTCTCTGTTCGCGATGATGAAGGTCGTCAGCGACGCCGATGCGGTGCTCGGCACCGGCTCGGTGACCATCACCAACGTCACCCCGTAGTTGAACCCACGTCGGAGCCCCGCAGGAAGCCATCCTGCGGGGCTCCGACGCGCCAGCAGCCTTATGAAGACGCCACTCTGGCCCGCGTCAACCGGAGAAAGCGGAGATTCGCGGCTTGGCTGAGGACGCGTTTGCGAACTCCCCCGATCTTCACGTCGAGGACTCCGGGCTGATCATCGATCCGACAGGCCGCGAGTATCGCGGGACAGGCGCTGCGGATTGGGCCGCAGTGGTGTCAACCGCGAAAACGGCCGTCGCACGCCGCCGCACATAGCGTGCGCTGCGGCCATCCGGCGGTGCCGCTCACGGGCTTGCGGAGAGCAACGTGCCCCACTCATGCCAGATGACCTTCCTGAGCTCGGGATCGTCTGGCGTTCGACCACTCGCGGTCTCGACCAAGGCTCTCGCCAGCTCTCGCAGCTTGACGTTGTGAGTCTGGCTGGCGTAGCGAAGCTCGGCGAGGGCCTGGTCGGGAGTCGCGGAGCGAAGCGTCACGAGCACGCCTTTCGCCTGCTCGATGGAAGGCCTTGTCACGAGGGCCGCGTTGAGGTGAGCCTCGAAGTCCTCGTCCCTAAGCATGTCGACCCCGCTGCTGCCGCCGGTCCACCCGTAGCGCAAAGGCCGCCCACACTGACTTGGCCTCGCCCGGCAGCTGGGTGACGCCCCAGTCCCGGCTCACCAGGGCAACGATGGAGAGTCCGTGTCCGCTCGTGTCTAGCAAGTCTGTCGAGAGGCGAACCGGAGGTACAGAGGAACCATCGGTGACCGTCAAGAAGACCGACTGGTCGACCTGCTCCAACGTCACGGCGAACGGTGTGTTGGCATGCCGGACGGCATTGGTGGCGAGCTCGCTCACGACCAGCCGTGCGTCTTCGACGAGATACAAGAGCCGGTGGTCGATCAGATGGGTGCAGACGAAGTGACGCGCCCGCGCAACGCTCTCGACTTCTGCCGGGAACTGCGTCACGTGTGACCAAAGCGTTGCTGGAATCATTGCTCTTTCCTGGTAACCAATGGGCCCGAACTGGGCAGGGTCTTGGACCAGGCACAGGCAATGGAACAAACACCTACCCGGACGGTGGCTCGCGAAACGAACACGATTCGCTCCGCTAGCCAACCTCCTGAACTTGCCACAAAGTCACGCCAGGAGAAAACCTCATAAGGCGCACTTGGCGGGGGCGAATTCATCAGGAATGAGTCCCTGTTGTGATGCACTCGACGATCACAGTGACGCCCGGACATGCTCTCTCGCTGTCATCGGCATGTTCGTGCGCGCGGACAGCGGCATGAGCGTGCGCCGCTACCAGTAACTCGACAGTTCGAGGCGCATCCGTCGATCGTGTTCGGTTACGAGCGCGATGAGGGCATCGAAGCCGGACTCGTCAGCGAAGCACCTCGGATGCACCAGGCGCTGCGGCGTCCCTCTGAGGTCTTCGATGAAAGGCGTCCAGTAGGACACCCACTCGCGCGAGTCCCGGTCTCGATGTGACGACACTCCGGGACCGGTCGGGTCCAGTTCTTCGCCGCAGACGGAGCAGGTCAACATCGACATGGGCTCATTGTCGGGCAAGGCACTCGTACGCACATCGGCATGTCCGGGAAACGCCGGGCAGCCGGCAGGGTGCATGAAGCCCTCTGGGGTGCGTTTGCCTTTACGGCTGCCGGCATCAGGGCAGAGCGGGGTCTGGGTGGTCGGCCGCGAACATGTCAGCAGCGTCGTCGTCGATGAGGGCATGGTCTAGCAGCCATTCGACGGCGGGGCGCTGGGCTCGAATGTCACGCAGCGCGTGCCAGGCAGGAATGAGGTCGGGATGGTGCTCATAGAGCTGGTTCTTGAAACGACGGAAGGCCCCACGCCCCTGAAGCGCCCTTGCCAGGCGTCGGCCGACCGCATCGTTGCTGATGCCCTCAGCGAAATCGGCCATGTCCTGGTACCACACGTACAACGGGATCGGGTCGATGGGAATGAGGTCCAGTTCGTCGATCTCGACGGGGTTCTCACCGTCGATCCCTGTGCCGCTGGTCCAGAACGCCACCTGGCCCGTTCGCGGGTCGAGCAGCCAACGGTGCTCGTAGTCGGTCTGATCCGCTAGCGCGGTTGCGATCTCCTCAACGTCGATTCCGGCCAGGTCGAGCATCTGCTCAGGTTAGAACCCGAGTCCAGCGTCCGGAAGAATGCCAGGATCGGGACGAGCCCAGATGCGAAGTCGCGGCGGATTGACGCAAGTGGCGCACTGCGGGGTGATGCGGCTGGCTCGCCCGAGTCCACCGATGCCGTATGCTGGTTCATGTTGAAGGGATGGCTCTGTAAGCCGTCCTGGCCGCGCAAGTTGTCGCGGCTTGTATCTCGTACTCCTGGTTTTCGGTTCGCTGGACATCAGTACAGGTGGATGTCTTCAGCGGCTTGAGGGCACATTGCTCTCGGTACCGAACAAAGGAACAGATCATGGCTCAGGGAACCGTCAAGTGGTTCAATGCCGACAAGGGCTTCGGCTTCATTGCGCAGGATGGTGGCGGCGAGGACGTGTTCGTCCACTTCTCGGCCATCCAGTCGGGCGGCTACAAGTCGCTCGACGAGAACCAGAAGGTCGAGTTCGACCTCGCCCAGGGCCCCAAGGGCCCACAGGCGGAGAACGTCCGCGTCTCCTGACTTCACCGCGAAGAGCCCCGACCGCACACGGTCGGGGCTCTTCGTGCGTGGCGGATCGGGGCGTCTAAGCGGCGGAAAGACGCAGCTCTGAGGCCCTGCTTCACCTTCTCCCTCGCGCGAGGTTTTCTCTCGTGAGGCTCTGGGACTGGCGCTCCGGGGGTAGAGATTCCCCAAGGTCGCGGTTGCTTCCAGCCCGATGCGGCGCAGCCAGATGTCAGCAACAACTGGTCATGAGACCCAGCACCTCTTCCGTGCCTGCTCCGGGTCAGCGAGATCTCTTCGCTGGCGCGAGCATGCGGTCTCGCAGCAGGCCGAGGTCCTCGTCGGAGAATTCGAACTCGGCTGGGTCGGTGTTCTTGACGAAATCCATGAGCAGGCGGGCGAAGCGCACGGGCTCCTCGAGGTGAGGGAAGTGGCCGGCGCTCTCGAAGATCTTCAGGCGGCTGCCCGGGATGCGCTCATGGGCGACCACGGCATGCTCGACCGGGATCATCGGATCCCTGCGGCCCCAGAGGATCAGCGTGGGGATCATCTGCGCGAGGTAGAGCCGGTCGGTCGCGTCCACCCGCTGCCCGCCGAGGTCGATGACCGCACGCACGGTGTGCAGGAACGCCCGCCGCGCCTCGGCGTCGCTCAGGGAGGCGTAGCCGCGGGCCATTTCGGCCATGTCATGGCCGAGCTCCAATCCCAGGCGACCGAGCGCCTGCCCGATCGCCTCACCCACGCGAGTCACACGCGAGTGGGCGAGAAGCGGCAGCACCAGCTCCGCGCCGGGCAGCGCTGCGGCCCGCAGCAGCCGGTGGACTTCCTTGCCCAGCCCGCCGCTGTCGACGAGCACGAGGCGCTCGCAGAACACGGGGTACTCGTAGGAGAACTGCATGGCAATGCCACCGCCCAGCGAATGGCCCACCACCGTCGCCCTCCGATGGCCGAGCACGATCAGCAGGTCACGGAGGCAGACCGCGTACGCGCCCAGGGAGTAGTCGCCGCGTGGCTTGTCGGACGCACCATGGCCCAGCAGGTCGGGCGCGAGAACCGTGTAGCGATCTGCCAGCTGAAGGATGATCTCGTTCCACTGGCGGGAGTCGCCGGTGATCCCGTGAATGAGCAGGATGACTGGCCCCTCACCCGCGGTGCGGTAGCTCACACGGTGGCCGTGCAGAACGGCCGTCGCCACGCGCGGCTCGACCTCTACAGCCGAAGGGGTGACCCGGCCGGTCGAGGACTTCTCGGAGCCCTGCGACGGAGCAGATCGCGATGCGGTCATGGATGCGTCCTCCAGCCGGCCTCAGGCCGCCTCGATGTAGCCTTTCACGTCAGCCCTGTCCGACTGCGCGTCGCAAGCGACACACCGACGGTTGCGGCCCGCGGTCCCGGTGGAACATGGGGCGGGGGCGGCGATGAACCTCCCGAGCTCTTGAACCGAGCGTTCACCGTGAGTATCGGGCAACGAACTCCCGAGCACCAGCCGCCGGAGCGCCTCGCCCTGTGGGAGCGCGGGCTCGCACCACCGGTCGACCTCGACCTGCTCTGGTCCACGGCGGTGGCAGCAGGTCGGCCACGCTGGATCGGACGGTTGATCCTCCGTCGGGCGCGCCTGTCTGTTCCCCGTCCGCCGGCAGGCGGCGGAAGGACGCACTTCACGGCACCCGCTCTGGCGCATGCCCGCATGTTCTCGCGGGCCCGAGGTCTTGGGCTTCCAACCAGCGAGGCCCCGTCGCCGCACCGCGCGGCGCTGGAAGGAGTGCGCTGCGCGGTGGCCAACCTTGAGACCACGGATCGACTGGGATTCGCATCGACAACCGTCGCGGCCGTGGTTGCGAATCCACAAGCACGTTGCCTCCTATCCCGGGTACCATGGATACCTGCGATACCCGAGATAAACGTTATACCGTCGCTCCTACCTGGATACCGCGAGATAAGAAGAGGCGACGCTCATAGCCAGCTCGAAGAAGGACCGTCAGGTGATCCTGCAGATCCTCAACTACCACGTTGATGCAGCACCGAAAATCGAGGTGGAGCCCGACGACTACGTGTCCTACTTCATGAACGAGCTCGGTGAGCAGTGGATCTTCATCCGTCGCCACGGCGAGGATCACGGCACCCTGTACGGCGGGGACATCGGTTGGGAAGCACACGAAGTGCGTGAGCGGACAATGGAGCAGGTGGAGGAAGACATCCTGGCCCAGGGGGCCCGCCGGTCGGTGATCTCCCAACTGATGGCGATGACCCGCCCAGACCCGCTGGTGCCCACCCTGGTGCTGCAAGAGCAGGAGAAGGTGTGGCTGAATGTCTGCTGGTCGGCGTCGTCGGACGCTTTCATGAGCGAGGAGGAGAGGGAGCGCCGGACCGAAGAGCTCGCCGCGATGGTGGTCGGACAGACGCCCACCACTGGGTTCGACCAGCACCCGAACACTACCGACAACCGAGTGGCGCACCAGACCCTGGCGCTGCTGATTGGCCGAGCAGCAGGAATGCGGGGCCTGAACGACGACGCCACCATGAAGCTGTACTCAGCGGCACTGCGGCTGGCCAACGAGCGTGCCAAGTAGCGCCGCCGCTGGCCATAGTCACCGCCAGACGGCATTGTGGATGCCCCGGGCGTTCGGGTGCAGACGCTCCCAATCGCCTCTTCGCGGCGAAAAGACGCAGGTCGGCACATGCGTCCGGAGCGGTGGTGGCTGCCTGACCGACCGCCGGCATTGAATCGCCGATCGCCAAAGGCTTGGAGTCGTAGCGTAACCATATGACCCGATACGAGTACGACGAGGAGGCCAGCGAGCGGCTTCACATGGACGTGGTCCACGAGGTCGATGACCGACCGACGCCAGTGGCGAGGTGGGTCGATGCCATGCGACGCCTCAACTCGATCAACGATCCGCTCGCCCGCCGTCTTCTTGCACTGCACCGCGATTGTGGCTCAGGGAGCGGCGTTTGCGACTCGGTCGATGACGAGTCAGTCCCGATAAGGGACAGGCGGGGATGGGGTTGCGAGACGACGGAAGCGATCGCCGATCACTTCGACGTCGAGTATCCGGGCGTCCCGTAGCGGCGGAGTGACGCATGTCGGTCCGCACCTTGTTTGCGCAATGAGACGATCCGGCTCATAGCGTCCCGGGACCCGTTGTTGCGAATCGTCCGACGACACCCAGGCTTGGATGCCTCAGCAGATCTCCGACTGTCCGGACCCGCCGCGGCGTTCTAGGTTCGACATCATGAGCACAGTTCTCGAGCGCCTCATCGAGGCACAGAATGCCCACGACGCCGATCTCTTCGCCTCCCACTTCACCGACGACTATCAGAGCGATCAACCCGCACATCCCGGACGCCGCTTTTCGGGCCGAGCCCAGGTCCATGAGAACTGGTCCTCGGTCTTTGCTGGTGTCCCGGACTTCCGGGCTGACCTCCTGGCAACGTGTCGCGACCGGGACACGGAGTGGGGCGAGGTCTACTGGCGGGGCCACCACACCGATGGTTCAGGTTTCGTCATGTGTGGGGTCATCATCGCCACCATCCGCGATGACCGGATCGCCGCAGCGCGGCTCTACGTCGAGCCTGTCGAGGACACCGGCGAGGACATCGACGCCGCGGTCGACCAGCTCTACCGGCCGCCTTCCCAGGACTCCTGATCGACGCCCGAAGCGCACGGACTTCAGTACCGATCAACGCTGCGCCGCCCTGGTCATGCATCCGAATGCAAAGGGCCAACCCGAGGCCGCCATGCGCATTGACCAGACTTCTCGGGGACAGACGCTGACCGCGTACCCGCCGACTGGCGGCGGACAACGATGCCTCTGCGGCGGAAAGACTCACGTCGACGAGCATGCGGATTGCGGCTACTAGTTCATTGACCCCAGGCCCAGACCGCAAGAGCTGCCCGGGTGGCTTGTCGTTGACCTTGCTAGCCGAGCAGCCCTGCTCGATCGGTGGACGCGTAGGGAGGCCGAATCCTGGACCTGACTCCGCGTAGCCTGCCTGGGGACTGCTGCAGTCACTGCGGTTGCTGCATTGTGGCGGTGAACTACTCGGCGATGTCTTCGAAAAACTGTGCAACGTCGTAGTTCGCGATGAGCCTGGCAAGGCGGACAGGTGTCTGACCGCTGGCGTTGCTGTGGAGCGGATCTGCGCCGTGGGAACGGAGGAGTTTGATGAGTTCCCCTCGGCCTTTCGAGTTGAACACCGCAACAAACAGTGCCGTGTTGCCGAAGGCGTTCTCTACGTCAACGGTTGCGCCGGCGTTCAGTAGAGCTGATGCGGCCGAAAGCGAGAATTGCTGGGCAGCGAAGTGGAGGGGTGTGAAACCTTGTTCGTCCTGCACATCGGGCGATTCGCCATCCGCTAGGAGAGTCCCAATGGCGGACGCGTCGTCGTCCATCGCGGCAATGTGAAGTGGGGAACGCTCTCCTTGGTTCATGGCTCCTACTTGGCACAGACCTTCGCTTCGTACTTGTGGCTCATGTTCGAAGCCGGATCCTCGATTTGATAGAGATCGGGATTGTTCACGTAGGCGTTGAGTTCTTCTTCGGTCCAGCCCAGGGCCTAATTGGCGTCCGCGGACGCTGGAGCCCGTTGAGATGACGCCCCGCCAATCTCGTCCAAGATGCGGCCCCTTAGACGCCTCACGTCAGCATGTAGTTGCGCTGCCAGTGCAACGTGGTCGTGTTCGTCCCCGTTGGCGAACTGAGCGGCGAGTGCGTGGCGGGCCTCCAAGTAGATCGCGTCCTCATAGTCGGATAGGAGACGTCTAGGTGTGCCCGGCTCGCCGCTCGGCTGCGGCGGCGGAGGCGTCCAGCGCTCGATTCTTGAAGTCCTCTGCTTGTCGATGGCCTCTTGGATGGCCTTGGTCGCCTTCCTCGCGCCGAGCCGGTAGCCCACGAGGAACAACACGTAGAGGATCGCGGGCACACCGAACGAGATGACGGCAGCCAATTGGTCATCGGTCATAGCGGGAGGGTATGCGTCCAGATTGGGAGATGTGTTTACTTCTGATGAAACCGGCTCGCTAACCGGAACGCCCAGACTGGCGCTTACCGGCCGGTGAGCCGGTTACCCGAGCGCACCCCTGCGGGGTCCTAAGCCCGATTGCGTCGGCGCAGTCGGCTGATGGGCTAGCCCTCGGAGTCCGACAGTATGCCGAGCACGTCCCAGCGGCCGCGCCACTGGGTCAGTCTCTTGGCCTGGATCGCGTGGTGTTGGCTGGCGTCGTTCACGGCGCGGTGACCGCCGTGCCTCTTGAGGTACGCCTTGTGGTGCTTGTTCATGTCGTTCTCAACCCACCATGCTGGAGCGATGTAGTAATCCGGTTGCTCACCACCGAGGTCCACAAACACCCAGAACTTCTCCTCCATCGGGTCTTCCTTGCGTTCGTGGGCGTCCCGAGCCTCAAGTTCCTTGGTTTCTGGCTCGCGCTCGCGGCCGGGACCCTGATCATCGGTGGCATCCTCGGCGGTGTCGCCATGCTGTTCGACTCAGGTGGGAGCGACGGCAGCAGCAGCTACAGCGAGCAAGACGAGCCGTCGGCGGTGTGCGAGGACGGCAGCGTCTCCTACTCCCAGCATGACCAGGGCACGTGCTCCTGGCACGGGGGAGTGGACCACTGGCTCGACTGACCCGGACAACGGTCCCGTACTGCTTGGAGGCTCACGCCGCGAGTAGAGCAGCGACGCTTGTTCAGGGGGTTGCTGTTGCGAAGCTTCAGGTTGGCACGGTCCCCTCGGATCGGATAGGTAATCCGATGAGTCGTACGCGTTCGGCGCCTCGTCCCGGCCGGTCGGCCCGAGGGGATTGGCCTGGCTGCAGGAGGGCGTCGACGGCTGACTGTCGCTACCCCAGCGACGTCGGCCTGTGGCGGTGCGCCAGGTGTCGGGTGCTGCCGACGGTTCGTGAACAGCTCCGGCGGCCATCCACCTCCCACCCGTCGGCTAACGCTCACGCCCCCGGCTCCGCTAGCGCTTTTTCGTGTAGCGCTGCCCAAACTCCTTGAGCTTGCGACGGTTCTCTGGCTTGCTGGCCTGTTCCTTGATCTCCTCCGTGGCCCGCTTCCCCTTGGGGCTTTGGGCGAAATCCTTGGCCCGCTTGAACAGTGATGCCATCGGTCGATCCCTTCGTGATGGCCGAAGTCCCCGGCCAGGAGGAGCACCGATCGTCGCCTCCAGCCACCGGTATCTCACACTTGGATCCCGCCGACATCCCCCCAAGCAGATGAGGACTCCACACCGGCCGAACGACCAAGAGGTCGAGCAGCAGCGCGCCCGGGGCAATGACCTCGACCGCCTGTTCGCCATCTGCCACATTCCGGTGGAGATCTACGCGGCTGCCCAGACCCCTGCACGAGCGGGTCGAGGAGCTGGCAAGGGCCCAGCGGGGTCCCGGGGTGCGCTACGACGACCGTGGGTTGGCGGCGACGACCCGGGCGAGCACGGCACCTGGGACCGCCGGCGGGGGTGACCATTCGGACCTTGCCTAGCCGGCTGACCTGACCCTGGAGCCAGTCGCGGGCCGCTGCCTGAAGACCTCATCACATGAGCACACCACGTCATGCTGAGTGAGGGGGCCGGGTGATCGGAGAGGTAGTCCGATGACAGGTGCCTGAGCCAATTCAGCGTGTCCAAGATCAGGGGTCAAGCGCCCTCGTCGGAACACTCACCGAGCAGCTCCCGCCGAGCCAGGTGCGCTTCTACAGCCTCAGGGGCCGCTACGCAGCCACAGCCGCGCGTACCCGAGCGGTAGCACCCGAGCCCGGCCGGCCGGCGTCACTTCGGCCCCCACCGGGACCGCGTTGTCTCGCACCAGGACCTTGGGCCCGACGCTCCCGTCCTGGTGCACCCGACGGGCCCAGGCCATGTCGTGGTCCCAGTCCGGCTGGCTGGCCCAGGTGACCACGCCGTTGCCGGCGTCGTCGACGGCCGCCAACGGCCTCTTGAGGTAGAAGTACAGCAGCGTCTGCGGCGGGATGGGCGGCATCGCGCCCAGCCTGCGGACTGCACCCAGAGACCCGTCGCGGCGCAGCATCCGGCCGTACCCCTCGACGTACCCCTTGTCCGGGTCCGGCTTGTGGGACCAGGTGACAAAAGTGTCGCCCCGCCATCCAGTGTCGCTGCCGGACAGGAGCACGGTGTGGCTGCGCGGCGATATCCGGCGTGCCGTGCTCATCCGCCCGTCGCTGAACCAACGCCTGACGAACACCGTGGACTCCACGCCGGTCGTCTGCGCTGGGTCCTGGTAGGTGAGGTGCGCCGTGCCCTGCCGGTCGGTTCCGAGGCCCGTGGGCACTCCTCCCGCTTGCACCTTACGCCGGAGCACAGTGTCGTCGCGTCTCAGCCGGTAGGCACGAAAGACCCCGTCAGCCCCGGTGGCGGCGGTCACGAAGTCGCCGGCGGGTGTGGCGGAGACGCGCGGACCGTGCGGGATCGGGTTGCCTACCTGAACGGCATGGCCGAGCCGGCTGCCGGGGGTGAAGCGGACCATCCTCCAGCTCGTCTCGTTGTGGTCGCGCTGGTACAGGACCACCCCACCGCCCTTGGGCGCCAGGGCGGCCACGGGGAAGGCGCCGGCCTCGTCCGCCGGGCTCACCCGAACGAGCGGCCCGCGCACGCCGCCCCAGGAAACCCGCCGGGCCCACACGTGAGAGCTCACGTCGTTGTCGATGTCCGGCGACTGCCAGGTCACCAAGGCGTCGCCGTCGGCGTCGACGGCCACGCTGATGTGCGTCGGGTCGCCGCTCTCCGTGGTGCTCAGAGTGCGGATCGGGCCCAGCCGACCGGTCCGGCTGACCCGCCGCATGTGGAGGACCTCGGGCTCGTAGGTGTCGGGGTCAGGTTCCGCCGGCCAGGCCCGCCACACCACCACCATGCGTCCGTCGCGTGCCATCGCGGACGCCACCTGACTCACGTTCCACTCGGCGCTCTCCAGCTGCCGCGGCCGCGACCAGTCCGCCTCGGCCCCACTGGGGACCAACACCAGCGCGACCGACGTTGCCACCACTGCCGCGAGTTTCCTGACGTCGACCATCGCCTGCCCCAATCCGAGAAAGTGCCCGAATGTCACGGCCCGTCAACAGCCGTCGGCTTACCCGGAGCCGGAATGATCAGTTCGCCGACGGCAGCGACGGCGAGCCGACCGCGCGCCGCCGGTAGCGGCCCGGGCAGTTGGCGAAGTTTCCCACCTCCTCATCTGTCTCGGGAGTCAACTTCCGAAATGTCCAGACCGCACGGGTGATTATGGTTTGTGGACAGGCTGCGATGGACGCCGACCGCGGCTGCCTCGTTGTGGGGACAGACAGAGCATCTCCTTGAGAGAAATCATGCTCACCGCGCCAGCCGACCTGAGACGGCTTGGCGGGGCTTCACTTTGTTCTGAGGGGCAGTCGACGACCACTCCAAGGGGGCCGCTGAGACGTTCGGCCGCGCAAACTCGTTCGATCGATCAAGCGCAGCGAACTTGGGGGACCGCCGGCTAACAACCAAGTACGGCGCTGAGCAGGTCTCGGTCAGTCGGGTTGCTCGACCGGCGGTCCGCTGGGGTTGTCACCGGTCGGACCCTGGGGACCGGGGGAGGAGCCGGGCGCAAGGCCCGACCCAATGGCGGCCTGGATCATCTCGCCGAGCGTCTGCGCCATGGCCTGATCGCGCCCGGCCGAGCGGTGGGTGTAGATCTGCAGCGTCACGGAGGTGTTCGCGTGCCCGATGCTTGCTGTGCCACCCGTGACCAGATCCGTGACAGAAACCGGCTCGAACGGGCACTTCGGCAGTGCGACGGGATTGGAGACCGAGCGCGACGCGGGACGATTCGGGCCGCCTGAGATGGCGGCCTCTGGGTCGGATTCCCGGAGAGCAGGCACACGCTGGTCGTATGGGAAGTGCTAGACATGCGCGGCCCTGTGCCTCGGCCGCGGTGACTGACGCACTCAAGAAGCGGGTCGCCGTGGAGGGATCGTGAGATCGCGGCCCTGCGGTTGGCCGGTGCCGAGGTCGAGGATTGGATGCCGCCTGGCTACCCGGAGTCCTGACGCCGATCGCAGAGCAGGTACATCCTCTTGCTTTTCTCGGGTTTCCCGAGCCAGCGAGGTGGGTAGTAGCAGAGTTGGATACGCCTGGTGCGGTCCAGACCCAGCCTCCAGGCGTACGCGGGTACTGCCGGAGAGCAGGAACACCATGGGTCAACCACGTTCTTGGTGGCACGAGGCGGCGATGCCGGGTGAAGCCGTGAGCGTGTTGAGCGCCCGGCGCTTCGTCTGTGTCCACCTCGTCGATCACCGCCTGTTGTACCTGGTCGACGATGCGCGGCTGGTGGTGAGTGAGCTGGCGGCGAACGCCGTGAGGCATGCCCATTCACCGTTCACGGTGAGCTTGCGACAGGCTGACCGAGCGGTGTTCTTGAGCGTGCAAGACGGCTCGCCCGGCACTCCCGCCCTCCTCGACCCGGGATTGTTGAGCACGGCAGGGCGTGGCTTGTCCATCGTCGACCTGGTGAGCGAGGACTGGGGTGTCACCCCCGCTCCGGGCGGAGGCAAGTCAGTTTGGGCATCGTTCTCCACGCGATGAGTTGACCTGTGCCCGTTCCTGGTTCCACGTGGTCCCCGGCGGTGGTCGTGTCGTCACCCGTGGTGGTCGATCTCGTCCTGGCGGATCCTCTTGCGCAGCGTCTCGGGGTTCATCCCCAACCGGCTCGCGGTGGCGCGGATCGCATCGTACTCGGACGTGTAGTCCCCGACCTTGTCACGAACCCGCCGGATCGCCTTGCCCCCCGCCTCCGGGCCGTACCTCTTTGGCATGAGATGCACCTTCCCAACGAAGGAGGTGTGCGTCC
>DASVBF010000019.1:0-2993 GCA_036375975.1 Nocardioidaceae bacterium
TGGACCAACCGGCGCCCCGCGTCGCCTCCCATCGCGATGCGGGCCAGCTCGAGGCGCTCCCCGGCGATGGTGAGCACGATGAAGCCGACCAGCCAGGGCAGCAACGGCGGGATCGGCACACCCCCGAGCCAGAGCGCCGACGCACCGACCGCGAGAACCGCGCCGAGGGCCTGGATCAGCACGGCGTCGTCCCGCTGGCGGCGCCACAGCGGCACGTAGACGCCGGTCATCGCGACCGTCCCGGCCAGCAGAGCGGCCTGGCCGACGGCCAGTGGCACCGGGGACAGGAGGAGCAGTGCCCCGAGCCCGAGCAGCCCCGGAGCCAGGTAGCCCACGCGGCGTCCGAGCGCGACCGAGCGCTCGAGGGCGATCAGTGTGCCGACGAAGCCGAGCGCGAGCAGCATGCCGTGCACGTCGGGCAGGCGGTCGGCGGAGACCGGGGCAGGCAGGCCGAGCAGCATCAGCGCGGCGTCGAGGCCGGCCAGCAGCGCCACGCCGCCCGGAAGCAGGAAGGGCAGGCGGCGCAGGGGGGCCCTTCGCCGAGGGGTCGAGCCTGCGTACGCCGGGCCGGCGGTCGCCGTCGCGGTCATGACGGGCCTTCCTTGGTCAGCAGCTCCAGGCGGCAGGCGCCGGGTTCGGCGAACGGGGTCAGCGCGGTACGGCCGCTCTCGGCGCCGTACTCGTCGAGCGCTCCGCGGACGATGCCGAGGTGAACGCCGCACACCACGTCCGGGAACTCCTTGGCGGTGTCCAGGAGGGGGCAGCGGGTCAGCCGCGCGGTCGTCGCCTCGGGGTTCGTCTCGGGAGCGAAGCCGACCTGGTCGAGGAGGCGGACCACCTGGCGACGGGCGTCGACGTCGTGGCTGCCGTCAGGAGATCCCGCCTTCCGGGCGAGCTCTCGGCCCCAGGAGCCGCCGGCCGAGACGGCGTCGTCCCGGGGGTGGCTGCTGGTGCGGTGGATGTGCGCAGCCAGGGTCGCCGCGAGTCCGGCGTACTCGGACCCGGCGGCTCCGGTCTCGCCGCTGGTCGGCTCGTACAGCCAGGCGGGGCGCCCCCGGCCGCTCGGGGCGGCACGGAACCGCCGAGCGAGGCCTCGGGTGACGAGGGCTTCCAGGTGTTCGCGCAGGGTGTTCGGGTGCAGGCCGCTGGCGCTGCTGAGGTCCGCCAGGTTCGTCGCCCGTCCTGACTCGTGGAGCAGGTCGAGCACCGCGACCCGCGAGGCGGAGAGGCCGCGCGTGTCAGGGGCAGGCATGGCAGGACGCGGGCCGTAGCCGGGTCGTGTCAGGTTGCCGGGAATATTTTCCACGGTGTTTACTGTAATAAATAACGTGAGGGTCCGCCACTCCCGCGCGGCACCCAGGAAGGTGAGGAAGAAGATGAACCAGGTCGTGATCGCGTCCAGCGAGGCGGATGCCCGGGCCGCCGAGGCCGTCGAGCATCATCACGCGCAGATGGCCGGCACTCTCGCCGCACGCGTGGAGGCGCTCTTGGGCGCCGCGGCCCGTCGGGACGAGGCAGCCGCGCAGCCGGCGCGCCGAGAGCTCGTCGCGTGGTGCGAGAGCGAGCTCGTGCCACACGCCCTCGCGGAGGAGACGACGATGTACCCCGCAGCCCGGGCCAAGGCCGAGGGCCGGCTGCTCGTCGACTCGATGCTCGCAGAGCACACGGTCATCACCGGTCTGGTGCAGCTGTTGTCCGTGACGGACGACGCGGTGAGGGCGGGTGCCGTCGCCAAGGCGCTCCAGGTGACCTTCGAGAGCCATCTTGCCAAGGAGAACGAGCAGGTCCTTCCGCTCCTGGTGGCGGCACCTGACGTCTCCGTCGCGGAGCTGCTCGGTGGCATGCACGAGCTGCTCGGCGGTGAGGAGGAGCACCACGAGCACGGGCACGGCGAGGCTCACGGCGCCGAGCAGGGCTGCGGTGGCCACAGCTGCACCTGCGGGGAGGTGGACGGTCCCGGGTACCCCGAGCTCGACGCACGACAGGTGCCACACGCGATCCGCCACGCCACGATCTTCGGCGCGCTCGAGGCCGTGCGCCCCGGTGGCGGCCTGGTTCTGGTCGCGCCTCACGACCCCCTGCCGCTGCTCGGGCAGATCGAGCAGCGCTACCCCGGAGCGTTCGAGCACAGCTACGTCGAACGCGGCCCCGAGGCCTGGCGGCTCGCGTTCGTCCGGCGCGGCGCGGCCTGACCCTCCGGCGCCGGCGCCAGGAAGAGCAGAACCCCCTCGGTGGGCTCACCGGGGGGGGGTTCTGCCTCGTCAGGCTCGTCGGGCGGACTTCACTTCCAGCGTTCGGAGGCGGGGACGAACTCCAGGCGACGCTCGCCGGTGTAGATCTGCTTCGGCCGGGCGATCTTCTGCTCCGGGTCCTGGACCAGCTCGAGCCACTGCGCCAGCCAGCCGGAGGTCCGCGGGATCGCGAAGAGCACCGTGAACATCTCGGGCGGGAACTGCAGCGCCTCGTAGATCAGGCCGCTGTAGAAGTCGACGTTCGGGTAGAGCTTGCGCTTGACGAAGTACTCGTCCTCGAGCGCGATCTTCTCCAGCTCGAGGGCGATCTGGAGCAGCGGGTTGACGCCGGTGACCTCGAAGACGTCGTCCGCGGCCTTCTTGATGATCTTCGCCCGAGGGTCGTAGTTCTTGTAGACCCGGTGGCCGAAGCCCATCAGGCGCTCCTTGCCGCTCTTCACGCCGTCGATGAAGTCCGGCACCTTGTCGACGGAGCCGATGCGGCGCAGCATCCGGAGCACGGCCTCGTTGGCGCCGCCGTGAAGCGGCCCGTAGAGCGCGCCGATGCCGGCGGTGACGGCGGAGTACGGGTCGACCTGGGTGGAGCCGACGGAGCGAACCGCGTTGGTGGAGGCGTTCTGCTCGTGGTCGGCGTGCAGGATGAACAGCACCTCGAGCGCCCGGACGAGGCGGTCGTCGGCCTGGAACTTCGGCTCGCTCATCTTGAACAGCATCGCGAGGAAGTTCGCGGCGTAACCGAGG
>DASVBF010000039.1:0-3886 GCA_036375975.1 Nocardioidaceae bacterium
TCTTCGCCGAGACCGGCGAGTGGACCCTGGACGACCGCGACGACGAACAGGACGACGAGGACGAGGACGACGAGCCCGGCGAGTGGATCACACAGCCGGACGGTACTTACACCTTCGTTCCCGCGGCCGGCTCGGAACCCAAGAACGGCGCCGGGTAACGGCACTTCTGCGGCACGATGCACGATCAGCGCTGGATGCTACCAGCCGGGGTTACTGCTTTGACATCACCATGTGTAGGAGGTCATCGGGGTTGACCAGGTGGGCGTGGTCGTCGGGGCCGATGCTGAGTTCCACCCATTTGATCGCGCCGGTGTAGACGGTCTCCTCGGGAGACATCGTGGGCTGGACGCAGGTGCCGCTTTCTCGGCCGATGTCGAGCCCCTCCGTCGCGGAGAAGATCATCGGCTGGGTGACGTCTACGCGGCCCTCGCCGGCCTTCTCGCCGTCGTAGTAGAGCGACACGGTCCCGCCCTTGGCGAGCCCGCCCCCGTCGTAGGCGAACTCGGCCCGGATCTGGTGCTCGCCGGGTTTCACCGGCTGGTCGGCGTCGATGACGAAGACCTGGACGCCGAAGAGGTTGTAGACGAACCGCGCGTAGTTCTGGTGCATGAGCAGGCCCCACCCGCCGAACTTCTGCCCCTGCGCGATGACGGTTCCGTTGGCGCCGCCGTTGGGGACCGTCAGCTGTGCGGTCACCGAGAACGACTTGTTCTTGATGTTGAGGACGCTGGCCTCCGAGACCCGTCCCATGCCCGGGTAGAAGACCTGCCGGTCGCCCTTCGCCACGGAGGGCCGCCCGGCGGTCCCCGGGTCGAGTCGCTCGACCACCCGATCGTCCAAGGGGAGCACGTTGTACTTGGTCGCTTCGATCAGCCACAGGCGCTGCAGTTCATGCAGCTTGTCCGGCAGTGCCTTGGACAGGTCGCGAGCCTGGGTGGGGTCCTGGCTGCCGTCGTAGAGCTCCCAGACGTCGTCGTCGAACGCGACCGTTTTCGCGCCCACGGCGAGCTTCCACGGCGTGCGGTGCTTGGTGACCGCGCTCCAACCCTTGTAGTAGATGCCGCGGTTGCAGAACATCTCGAAGTACTGGACGTCGTGGCGCTCCGGCGCGTCGGGGGCGTTGAACGTGTAGGTCATGCTCGTGCCCTCGTAAGGGCTCTGGGTCACCCCGTGCACCGTCGATGGCTCCGGGATGCCGGCGGCCTCCAGCACGGTCGGAGCGATGTCGATGACGTGGGTGAACTGCGTGCGCAGCCCGCCGGTGCCCTCGATCCCGTTCGGCCAGTGCACGATCGTGCCGTTGCGGGTGCCGCCCCAGTGCGACGCGACCTGCTTTGTCCACTGGTACGGCGCGTCCATGGCCCACGCCCAGCCGACCGCGTAGTGGTTGTAGGCCTCGGTGCCGCCCCACTGGTCGAGGCGTGCCTCGAGGAACTCGGGGGTCTCGATGACCTCACCCATGCCGTTGAGCGGGATGAACTCGTTGAACGTCCCGTTGAGCGTGCCCTCCGCCGAGGCGCCGTTGTCCCCGATGATGTAGAAGATCAGCGTATTGTCGAGGCCGCCGACCTCCTCGATGGCGTCGAGGAGCCGGCCGACGTGGTGGTCGGTGTGGGACATGTACGCCGCGTAGGTCTCCATCTGCCGCTCGAGCACCGGCTTGAGCGCGTCGGGCATGTCGTCCCAGGCGGGGATCTCCTCGTGCCGCTTGGTGAGCTCGCCGTCGGCCGGGATCACGCCCAGCTCCTTCTGCCGGGCGAAGGTGATCTCCCGCTGCCGGTCCCACCCATGCGCGAACCTGCCCCGGTAGCGGTCGATCCACTCCTGGGGGACGTGGTGCGGGGCGTGCGTCGCGCCCGGGGCGAAGTAGACGAAGAACGGCTTGTCCGGGGCGATCGACTTCTGGGTGCGGATCCACCCGATGGCATGGTCGGCGAGGTCTTCGGTGAGGTGGTAGCCCTCCTCCGGCGTCTTCGGTGGCTCGACCGGGCTCGTGCCCTCATACAGCGAGGGATACCAGTCGCTGTCCTCCCCGCCGATGAAGCCGTAGTAGTACTCGAAGCCCGAACCGGTGGGCCACATGTCGAACGGCCCCACCGGGCTGTTGTGGAACACCGGCACCTCATGGCACTTACCGAACTGCGCCGTCGAGTAGCCGTTGAGCTTCAGCGTCTCCGCCAGCGGCGCCTTGGAGTTCGGCCGCAGCGAGGTGCTGCCCGGCGCCGACGTGGCCAGCTCCGTGATCGTCGCCATGCCCACCGAGTGATGATTCCGGCCGGTCAGCAGCGCCGCCCTGGTCGGCGCGCACAGCGCCGTGGTGTGGAACCGGCTGTACCGTAGACCGCCGCCGGCGAGACGCTCCGCGACCGGAGTCTCGCACGGCCCGCCGAAGGCGCTCGCTGACCCGAACCCGGCGTCATCGATCAGCACCACCAGGACGTTCGGCGCCCCCGCCGGCGGCCGCAGCTCTCGGATCGGCGGATACGTCGTGTCGGGATCCCTCGCGTCGTAGGTGGTCAGCCCGTGACTGACCAGATCCGGAATAGGAAGGATCGAACGCTGGATGTCATCGCCCATGCCCAACTCCCTGTCCCCTTGGCTCCGAGCCAACGGAGGCCGGATAGTTCACCACTCGAGGCCAACCCCGGCAGTCAGGTCAGCGCACCAGCCGGCCGCACGCGGCGCATCACCCGACAGGGATGAGCCATACCAGCGCCCTTCGACAACGCCCCGGAGCCGCGTGTACTGGAATGCCGGCTCCGTTCGGGAGCGACACCTTTGGTTTGGACATCAGCGGCCGGGCACGGCGATCGCCGGTGATTCGGGGTCCATCGCCCAGGTCGCGACGGCCAACAGCAACGCGCCCGACCACATCAGCAGCAGTGAACGGAGACCGAGGTCGAGGCGGCTCTCCGGCTGGCCACCGCTGGGCGGGGCGATGCCCTGCCGGGCTGAGTCGATGGTGAGCTGGGCGCGGGTGGCGCTCCAGTTTCCGGTCACCTCCCCGATGACCGATCCTGAAAAGGCCCAGGCTCTGATTGACTCCCGCCCGCCCACGGTGAACCGAAGTCCGTCGCTGACGGTGACCTCGCCCAGCAGGATCCACGGAACCACGTGCCGACGGAACGGATTGCGCACCAGGACACCCGCGTCGGAGACGAGCACTGCAGGATGGCCAGCGACCCGCCAGATGAACCAGATGTTCGCGCCCACGACCAATCCGGCGGTGACGCGAGACACCAGGCTGTGGTCGACTCCTGGATCCCACATCACCCAGCACAGGGCCGCGCCGAGGCCGAGGCTCAGTGCCAGCCCGATGGCGTAGGTGAACGGGTTCCGCAGCCGGATCATCCGCGCATACTGCCGGAACGCAGGCGACCTGTGCGCGGGAGCGGCACTTTCAGTGCACCCGTTCAGTCGTCCACGCGATCGAGGTTGATGGTCACGTCGGTCCCGAAATAGAACAGGCGAGTGTTGCCCGGAGTGACTGGCTTGGCCCCGCTTGGTGGCGGCCCTTGATCGACCCGAAGTAGGTGCGGGAAGGCGAAGCCGAACGCCCGGTATCCATCCACGCTGCCGACGACGGGGCACGGCCCGCCGGGGCCGGGAGGGATACGGCTGCACACCTCGATCTCCGACCGCCCGTGCAGGAGGTCAATGAGTATGGGCTGAACCTCGTCGGCGGGCAGACGGCTCACGGCGCAAAGCGTGTCCGGGGATGGATGGCAACTCGGGTTCTCCGACCTGCTGAGTGCCGTCGGCAGCGTGAGCGCAGTCAACGCGACACTGGCCCGCTCATGGGCCTTCACCCTGACGGCGTGCCCCTGCCGGTTCCAGGCGTGGGCCCCTCCGATACTGATGGCGAAGCCAACAACGACTACGAGCG
>DASVBF010000048.1:0-4842 GCA_036375975.1 Nocardioidaceae bacterium
CTCCGCGCCGTCGTCGAGGACGCGTCGCACGAGCGAGAGCCGGGGCCAGGGCTCGACGGTGAGCTTGAGCCAGTGCACCCGCTCCGGGAACCGGGAGCGTCGGTTGTACTTCGGCTTGTGCTCCGCGATGAGCCGCAGCTCCCGAACCTCCGCCTCGAGCGGCGTCGCGCACTCGATGCCGGTCACCGAGGCCGCGAGACCGACCATCTCGCCCATCCGGGAGCGGGTCTCCGAGGCAGTGAAGTAGGTGCGCACCCGCGTGCGCAGGTCTTTCGAGGTCCCGACGTAGAGCACCCGGTCGCGCTCGTCGCGGAAGAGGTACACGCCAGGTGCGTGGGGGAGGGCCTCCGCGAGGTGGCGCTTCTTGCGCTGTGCCTGGCTGACCCGGGACGAGAAGGTCTGGAGCTCCTCCAGGGTGTGCACGCCGAGCCCACCGAGCCGGCCGATGAGGCCATGGAGGACGTCGACCGTCGCGCGGGCGTCCGAGAGGGCGCGGTGGTTCGGCGTCGTGGCGGCGCCGAAGAGCGTGGCCAGCGAGGAGAGCTTGCAGTTGGGTGTCTCGTCGCGCGTCACGACGCGCCGAGCGAGCCTGGCCGTGTCGAGAACCTCGAACGTAGGCCACGGGCGCCCTTGCTCGGCTGCGAAGTGCTTGAGGAAGCCCACGTCGAAGGGGGCGTTGTGGGCGACGAGGACGCAGCCCTGGGCGAACTCGAGGAACTGGGGGAGCACCTGCTCGATGCTGGGCGCTGACGCGACCATCGAGTCCGTGATGCCGGTCAGGACGGCGATGAAGGCCGGGATCGACTGGTGCGGGTTGACGAGCGTCTGGAACTCTCCGAGGACCTCGCCTCCCCGGACCTTGACCGCGCCCACCTCCGTGATCATCGAGCCAGCCGCAGCGGACCCTCCGGTCGTCTCGAGGTCGACCACGCAGAAGGTGACCTCACGCAGCGGCCTCCCCAGCTCGTCGAAGCTGCGCTGCGACTCCCATCGCGAGCCACTTCGCGGCGCCAGCGCGGCGCCGGACTCGAGCGACGGGGTGGTGCTGTTGCTCATGGTCGAGACGCTAGACGGGCGCACCGACCAAATCGGACAGGCGCGCGCCGTACGATGGCTACGCCAAACGTCACACTGAGCGAGATGAGGAGACCCGTGGCCGCTTCCATGCCCGATGCCAACACCCGCTGGCGGTGCGGTGGATGCGGCAACCTGACCCGCTTCGACGTGACGCGCACCCGGCGCACGACGGAGTTCTGGCACTTCGACCTCGCCGGCGAGCGCCAGGTCGAGGAGACCACGACCGAGCGCGAGGTCCTGGAGTCGGTGACGTGCCGCTGGTGCGGCCGCTCCGACGCGATCGAGCTCGTGGACCGCGCGGAAGCAGGCGCGCCCTCTCCGTGACCGCTGCCGAGGCCAGCGGCTCGGTGGGGGCCGGGGAAGAGACCCCGACCACCGACGGGGAGGAGCCGAACGGCACGGGTCTCCAGGGCCCGCTGCCCGACCTCGTGCGGGCTCGTGTGGTCGCCCTGGCCGCAGACTCGCTGGGCTCCATGCCGGCCGACCAGCTCCCACCCGCCTTGAAACGCGTTGCGAGCTTCGCCCAGGCGCGCCGCGCGAAGCTTGCCGGCGCCCAGATCGCCGGGGTGCTCGAGACCGACGAGACCTTCCGGGAGCGTCTGGCGCTCCAGGTCCGCGCCCACGTGGCCGAGCTGGCCGAGGCGCTGGAGGAGGGTACGACGCCCGCCGCGGCCGACCCTGTCGAGCTCGCCGCCGTGGCGTACCTGCTCCGGCCGAAGGGCTGGAAGGACGTCGTGGAGCGAGCTGCCGAGGTGGCTGACGCCGAGCGGCACGCCGCCGCGAACCGCGAGGTCACCGCGCAGGCCGAGCGGTTGCGACGTCAGCTGGACGAGACGCTCAACGAGCTCAAGGAGACGAGGGAGCGCAACCGGCAGCAGGTGTCCGCCCTCAAGGCGGAGAACTCCGAGCTCAGGCACAAGCTCGGCGACGCCCGGACGAGGCTCAAGGGTGTCGAGGAGGCCGCACGAGCGAAGGAGGCGCGGGCCGACCAGGTCCTCGAGCAGGCGGCGGCTGCCGCTGCCGGCAACGAGGCGGAGCTGCGGCGGCTGCGGAGCCGCATCGAGGAGCTGGAGAAGGAGCTGGCCGCGGCTCGCCGCGCCGGCCGGGCGGAGCGGGACGAGGGCACGCTTCGGGCCCGGCTGCTCCTGGACACGCTGCTGGACACCGCCCGCGGTCTACGCCGAGAGCTCGCCCTGCCCCCCGTCGAAGGGGCGCCGGCAGACGCCGTTGAGGCCGATGTCGCCGAGCACGGGGCACGCACCCCCACCGGCCATGGCTCGCTCGCCCTGGACGACCCCGCGCTTCTCGACCAGCTCCTCGCCCTCCCGCGCGTGCATCTCGTCGTCGACGGCTACAACGTGACCAAGAACGCCTGGCCCGGATCGTCGTTGGAGATCCAGCGGGACCGGCTGGTCGGCGCGATGGCGCCGCTGGCCGCGCGGACACAGGCGGAGATCACCGTCGTCTTCGACGCCGCCGACAAGGTCGAGCGCCCGCTGGTGAAACGCCCGCGCGGCGTGCGCGTGCTCTACAGCCCCTACGGCGTGATCGCCGACGACGTCATCCGCCAGCTCGTGGCTGCGGAGCCGCCGGGGCGCCCGCTGGTCGTCGTCACGAGCGACCAGGCGGTCGCCGAGGACGTCCGCCGCGGAGGTGCCAGGGTGGTTGCCTCCGCGGCGCTCAGCAAGCTACTGGCCAGATCCTGAGGCAGAGGCCGTCTGCGAACCCTCCGGGAGGAGCATCTTCTCGGCGTACCTGTTGCCGACCGACAGGTCGTACTGCACCAGACGGTAGTCGTGGAGCACCTGCTGGGCCTCCGGCGACAGGGAAGCCTTCGACGTCTCCTGGTTGTCCGGGCCGATCAGCATGCCGTCCTCGAGCGCCGAGACGTGACTCTGCAGGTCGTTCAGGAGCGCGTAGTAGGGCGTGATGCGCGCGCCGGCGATCCTGAACACGTCGGGCAGGAAGAAGATCGGGCTGGTCGTGGGAAGCGCCTCGGCCCTCTGCTTGCCGTAGTTCTTGTAGATGAAGAACGGCGTCTCGTGCATGACACGGTTCGAGTTGTTCTGGAACAGCTTCTCGGGCGTGCCTGCCGGCAGGTGGTCGCCGTAGAAGACGACGATCGTCTTCTCCTTGGACTCGTCGAGCTTCTTGACCAGCTGGGCCATCGCCTTGTCGGAGTAGCTGATGCCACGGGAGTACTGCCCCATGAGCGTCGTGGCGGGCTTGCTGAGGCCCGTGATCTTGACCGGGTCGGCGTACTGCCCGGGGTAGGGAGTGTGGTTCTGCATGGTGATGAGGTTGACGAAGACCGGCTCGCTGTGGCCGTTGATCTTGTCGAGGACCTCTCGGTAGGCCGCCCCGTCGGAGATGAAGCGGCCGTTCTCGACGTGCCCCTTGTGGCCCATCTCGGCCTGCGAGGTGAAGTCCTTGAAACCGAGGATCGGGTAGACGGTGTCGCGCTGGTACATCGTCGGGCGGTAGGGGTGGATCGCCAGCGGCGTGTGACCCAGCTTCTTGAAGGTCTCGATCGCTGAGGGGAACGAGCGGTACTTCGGCACGAGCATCTGGTACGGCGTGTCCATGGCGGAGTTGAACTCCGAGAGCGACATGCCGGTGAGGACCTCGAACTCCATGCTGGACGTGCCGCCACCGATCTTGAGCGCGAGCATGTGGCCGCTCGGGGCCTTCTTCATCAGGTCACGCGTGTAGGGGATCGGGTCCTCGCTGAGCTGCATGCCCTTGAGGCGCGTGGGGTCGCTGAACGACTCCGACAGGATGCTGACGACGTTCACGTCGCGCAGCGCATCGGCGGGCAGTGATGCGTTGTGGCGCACGGCCTCAGCGGTGTACTTCTTCACGATCTGGTCGATCGTCGCCTGCGAGTAGTCCGCCGGCTTCGCCATCGCGGGGATGTCGAGGTTGTAGAGGAAGGCGCCGACGAACCCGTTGTGCTTGTAGTTGTTCGGCTGGCTGGCCTTTGCCCAGTGCGCACCCGAGGACTCGAAGAAGCGTCGCCACCCGTTGTCGGGGTGGTTGAAACGGGCCAGCGACGAGAGCAGGAACAGGCTCAGGGCCAGCACGCCGAGACGCAGGCCGAGCACCCCCAGCCGCCAGCGGCGAGGGAGCTTCTCGTGGGCGCCGAAGCGCGGGCCGAGGATCCGCTTGATGAGCCTGCTGATGCCCCAGGAGAGGGCCAGCAGGACGACAACGCCGGCGCCCGCCATCCAGAGCGTCCGGGGCTCGACCACGGTCATCAGGAACTGCGGCTCCTTGATGAACACCATGTCGCGGGGGTAGATCGGCTCATGGCGCGCCACCCACTTCAGATGGCTGGCGACACCGAACACTCCGGCGAGGCCGACGACGACAGGAGCGGTGATCCACATCCTGCCGGTGAGCGCCAGCAACGCGAGCACGACCAGGAACAGCACGAGGGCAGCAGCCACCACGATGACGCCGGGCTTGCGTGAGAGCAGCATCTCGAGGGACCTGAGCTGCAAGCCGCTCCGGGTCACCTCGAGCAACAGCTCTGCGCCGAGCGCGACGAGGAAGCCGAGCACGAGGTAGACCGCTCCGCGGACGGCGAGAAGCCAAGCAAGGCGCCTCGGGCTTCGCGAGGGGCTCTGTGACGAGTCGGTGCCAGGCGTCGCTTCTGAGTCCGAGATCACTGTGGTCCCGCGGGGCGCGTCGGAGCCCGAGTCTGACTCCGGGCGCGCATCGTGGAGGTTCTCGTCGTTAGTGGTCATCGATAAGTTTCGGTCT
>DASVBF010000055.1:0-2792 GCA_036375975.1 Nocardioidaceae bacterium
GTGCAGGTCCGGCGCCTGGACATCCGGCTCCCGCAGGGCGTCGTCGAGCGCCAGAAGGATCGCCGCCCGGCTGATCGGCAGCGTCAGGATGCGGGCTCCCGGCAGCTCGAGCCACTCCGCCGCACGCCATTCCTCGTTCTCGCCGGAGAGGATCAGCACCGGAGCCAGATTTCCGTTGGCCCGCATGGATGTGAGCGTGTCAAGGGCGTCCTGGGCATGCTCGACGTCGAGCAGGACGGCGTCGGGGCGGCCGGTCTCGTCCGCCGACCAGCCGGCAAGCTCTCCCGGCCGCAAGGCGGCCACGTCGAAGCTTTCCGACCCCAGCGTCATGGCCAGGCCCGGGTTCCGTGAGACGACGAGGACCAACGGAGCCACTTAGCCGCCCTTGAAGAAGTCGATGATCTGGATGGCGCCCGGACCGAGGATGACCACGAACAGCGTCGGCATGATGCAGAAGATCAGCGGGAAGAGGATCTTGACCGGGACCTTCTGCGCGAGCTCCTCGGCTCGCTGCCGCCGCTTGATCCGCATCTCACTGGCCTGGACCCGCAGCACGTGCGCGATCGGGATGCCGAACGCGTCCGCCTGCACCATGGCCGCCGTGAAGGACCGCAGCTCGGGGACGACGCTGCGGTCGCCGAGAGCTCTGAGCGCCTCGGACCGGCCCATCCCGATCTGCATCTCCTGCAGCACCCGGAAGAACTCGTCGGCCAAGGGGCCTTCGGTGTTGCGAGCCACCTGGGCGAGGGCCGCGTCGAACGCCAGGCCTGCCTCGACGGAGATGGTCAGCAGGTCCATGGCATCGGGGAGGTCACGCCGCATGCGCTCGGTCCGGTTGTAGCCCAGCTGGTAGAGCCAGATGTTCGGGGCGAAGTAGCCGAGGGCGGCGACGCCGATCGCGGCGCCGATGGCGACCAGCACCCCCTGGCCGATCAGGAGAGGTACGACCGTCCCGAGAGCGACGCCCGAGAGCAGACCCAGAGCCTTGAATGCAAGCACCCGGTCGACATCCCAGCCCGGGGGGTTGCCGGCAAGGTCGAGCTTGTACCGGAGGCGTTCGCCCTTGTCGGCACCGCTCAAACGCCTGCCGATGCCGGTCAGCCGTGCTCGCGCCGGCACGAGCACGCGTTCGCCGAAGGGCCGATCAGCCTCTCCCTTTAGCCGGGTGCCGCTCGAAACGCCCTCGAGCGCGCGGATGGCCTGCAGCGAACGGGAAATCTGCTGACGCTCGGAGGTAAGTGCCCCGATTGTGCCGAGGATGATGACGACGGCGAGGAAGAGCGTGCTGAGGCCGACGATCAGGAACGTCTGTCCCGCCATCTCAGACCTCCACCCGGATGACCTTGCGCATCCAGAAGATGCCGACCGCCATCAGGACCACCGAGAAGCCCAGCATGACGAGACCGAAGAAGTCCGTGACCAGCGGCTTGAGGTACTCGGGCCTCACCAGGGTGAGGTAGAGCATGAAGCCGGGAGGCAACAAGCAGAGGATCCACGCCGACAGTCGGCCCTCGGCGCTCAATGCCTTGACGTGCCGGCGGAGGAACTCGCGCTCGCGCAGCGTCGCCGACACGGTGGTCAGCACCTCGGCCAGGTTGCCACCCACCTCCCGCTGGATGCGGATGGCCATGACCACCCAGGAGAAGTCCGTGCTGCGCATCCGCTCGGCCACGCCTTCCAGCGCGTCCTCGATCGGTGCGCCGAGCCGGGCCTCGACGAGGACCCGGTTGAACTCGCCTGCGATCGGCTGCTGGCCTTCCCTGACGATGGTGTCCACGCCCTGCGGCAGCGAGTAGCCGGCGGTGAGGCTCCCGGCGAGCAGCTGCAGGGAGTCCGGGAGCTGGGAGAGGAACGCCTTGCTCCGTCGCGACTGCTTCACGGACAGGTACGCCATCGGCAGGAGGCCACCGGCGACGAGGCCGACCAGAGCTCCGAGCAGGCTGCCACCGAGCAGCAGGAAGAGCAGGAGCATCGAGCCCAGTGCGATGCCTGCGTGGATGAGGATCCACTCGGCCGGCCGCAGCGGCACTCCGGCTGCCTCGAACCTCAGGGCCAGTCGCTCTTCGAACCCGCGCTGGGCGGCGACCCTTCCCGCCAGCTCCATCGCGGAGCGTGCGACGGCGCTGTCGCCGAGCACGGAGGTGCTGGTGTGCTGGCTCTGCTGTACCGGCTTCTTGCGCGCGGACAACGTGTAGACCGCGAGCCGGCGGCGCATCCCGCTGTTCTGGTTGTCGCCGTGGAGGCCGGCTGCGAGTGCGATGAACAGCAGCACGATCAGCCCGGCAAACACCAGACCCATCGCGATCGGCAAGGCATCGGCACCGGCGAACTGGGAGAGCGACGAGGGCTGGACCGGTTTGGGACCGCTGTCGATGGAGGGGGGTGGTGTCGGCTTGGCCGCCGACAGGGTCGCGAAGACGGTGTCGGAGAGCCGCTCGCCCTCAGCCACGGCCGACACGGTGACGTTCGTCGAGCGCCCCGCCAGCTCCGCGGGCACCTGGATCGACACCACGAGCTGGTTGGTCAGCGACTTCGCCACCTCCTGGAACAGCCTGGTGAGGTCGCCGGCCCGGGTGGTCTCGACCACGTTGCCGGACCCGGCGGCCGCGAGCTGCTTCAGCGGGCCGAGCTTGGTCGTCGCGGTCGTGAGTGACACCGCGTCGACCTTCACCTTGGCGGCGCTGATCTTCGCGGTGGCCTTCTGCAGCGTCGTGGACCCGCTGCTGCCGTCCTCGGCGCCGTCACTGAGCACGATCACCGACCGGACACCCTGGGTCCCCGCCAGGTCGACC
>DASVBF010000057.1:0-13189 GCA_036375975.1 Nocardioidaceae bacterium
CGACCACACCGGCACCCACCCCCTGGGCAGACACCACCGCCGAGAACAACCCGCACCATCCGACGACCCACCACACCAACGACGACACCCCGACCGACACCACGCCAGCCCCCACCACCAGGTCACCCACAGCACCATGGAGACACACGCCCTGCTCATCGGCCTCCACGCGCTAGGCCTCGACCTCCAGTCGTGACGACGCCTGGCGCGATCAGGACGAGAGCGCCGTCTTGACCGGATCCGTCGCCTGTTCGCGGGCGCGGTCGACGATGCGCCACCCGGTTGCGCCCAGGGTCACCACGGCAACCGGGAAGATCCCGAGGTTCTCCTTGTCGATGTGCTCCGTCAGATCCGCCACCACACGGTCGAGCACCTCGAGACTCTCCGGGCCTTCCAGCTCCACCGCCGCAACAGCCTCGTCGAGGCTGACGTGCTCACTTTCGAGGGCGTCGACTTCGGAGACGTAGTCGCCCTGCGCCTTGAGAGCCGTGAAGATGCCGGCTTCCTCTCGGCTCGTGTGTCCGGCGAGCAGGACCGCCAGCTCGTCTCGCTTTGCCTCCGCACGGGTCCTGTCCTGGCCTAGGAGCGCCCGACGCAGGTCACCGGCGATCTCGAGCAGCGCCATGTGCTCATCCATCAGCTCCGCGATGGGCTCGACCTGACGACATCCGCAGTACTCACACAACCGGATCCACTCCCTCGAGGCGCGCATGTAGCGAGGAGAACCAAAGCCTTATGCACGGACTCTCGACCCTGACTGCGGAACTGCCGCTCCGTGTTCGGCTGGTTCTCCTCGCTGACTTCATTCAAGCCGGGACCCCTCACCCATCGCAGTGGCGGAGGGCCCGTCGGGTCGGGACCAAGGTCCTGGTGCCCGCGCGACGGGCGTGACCCGGGGGGCCGCGCTTCAGGGTGCCAGACTGCCGAGCAAGGTCTCGTCGAAGTGGTCCAGCAGATCGGCGGGGTCGGCGTACACCTCGACCGCGCCGGCCCCGCGCAGCTCGGCCTCCGAGATCCCGCCGCAGGTCACGGCGATGCACGGCATGCCGGCGGTGGCAGCCGCCTTGACGTCCCACACCGTGTCTCCCACCACGACAGACCGCTGCGGGTCGAGGTGGTGCTGCTCGACGGCGGCCGTGAGGAGGTCGGGGGAGGGCTTGCCTTCATCCACCTCCGACGAGGTGGTCGCACCTGCGACGCTGTCCTCGGCGCCGATCGCGGGCAGCATCCACTCCAGATCCTTCTCCTTGCCGCTCGTCGCCACCACCACGACGAAGCCGGCCTCGGCACATCGGCGCACCAGGTCCGCCGCCTTCGGGAACGCCGTCAGCTGACCCTCACGGAGCGCGTCGTAGCGCGTCGAGTGCGCCTCGATCGCCCGCTCGTCCGCATACCCGAGGAGTCGCTCGACGAGCCCCTCACTAGCGATCCCGATCGCACGGTGGATCGCGGCCATCGACACGTGCTCGTGGCCTGCATCCCTGATCGCCTGCCACCAGGAGAGAACGTGCAGGTAGTTGGTGTCGAGCAGAGTGCCGTCGACGTCGAACAGGACTCCTGGTCGCAGATCGGTCATACGCGCGACAGTGCCCAACATCACCGGCTCGCACACGCCTGCGGGGACCTACGGCTCTGTCCGTCGTCGGCGCCTGCTGCTGCGATGGCACCGAGGTGACCAAGCGATGCAGCACGAGCTCCTTCCCAACGACGCCGCCGTCGAGGCGAGCAGGTACCCCTTCCGTCGTACCTTCACGGCTACCGAGGCGGTGATCGGCGTCAGCGCGCTGGCCGGAACGTGGATGCTGCTCACCGACACCTACACTCCGGACGTCGCGGTCCTCGAACCCCTCGGACTCGACAGCTGGGCTCTCCCGGGAGTGTGGCTCTTCGCCTCGGCCGCCGCGCCGGCCCTGACGGCGGCCTGGCTGGCCTGGCGGAAGTCGGACCTCGCGCCGGCGGCAGTCCTCGCGGCGAGCGGTCTCCTCGCTGTGGAGCTGCTCGCCCAGATCCCGTTCCTCGGGTTGGACCCGCTTCAAGCGATCATGGGCGTGCCGGCGATCGCCATGGCCGGCCTGGCGCTCCGCGCGAGGACCGCCGGCTGGCGGCCCCGGCGCTGAGCGCTGCAGGCCGAACTCCGATTCAGCTCCGCGACACCTGGGCGACGTGCAGGGTGACCATCCGGCCCAGGATCGAGTCGCTGTCCAGCGTGTCCGGGTCCGAGGCCGCGTAGTCCCCGGAGACGGAGAAGGTGTAGCGCCCCGGGCCCGAGCTCAGCTTGTCCAGTCGCAGGAAGGCCGTCGCCGTCCCGGAACCGGCCGTCGGTGACTCGGTCGTCGTGCCGATCACCTTGCCCTTCGCGTTGCGCACCGTGACGGTGTAGCTCGTCAGGTTGGCACCCAGCGAGGCCAGCGACGGGTGGGCCAGGCTCACCTTGAGGGCGTCGACCCCGCGTCCGACCCGGACCCGGTAGGTGTGGCTGTCGGACCCGCCGAGAGTGAGCCGTGGGGCGTCGTAGGTCCAGAAGTCGGCCCGACGTACGGCGAAGCCGTCCGCCCGTCGTACTCGCCGGTCCGCGTCAGCAGCAGCGTCGGCCAGGGCGCGTCGCCAGCCGGGCCCACGGACCAGGTCCACCGCACGGGAGAGGTTCACGTACCCGTAGCCGACCTGCCAGAAGGGAAGCGCCCCCTTGTGGCGGCGGTCGAGCGTGACCTTCGTGGCCGTCGCCTGCAGAGCGAGCCGCACCTGGCCGGGAGTCAGCGCCGGCTGAGCCTGCTTCAGCACCGCCGCCGCGCCGGCGACGTGGGGCGAGGCCATCGAGGTGCCGGAGGCGGAGGTGTTCTCGCCGGGCGGGCAGGGGCCGACCACCGTGCCCGTGCTGTCACAGGTCGAGGAGATGTCCACGCCAGGGGCGGTCACGTCCGGGTGCACCACACCGATACGGTCGCCGAGGAAGGTGGTGTGGCCCCCAGCGGCGATGCCGACGGGACGCGAGTTGTCGTGCACCAGCCCGTTGGAGGAGAACTCGCCGCGGTGGTGGTCGACAGTCCCGGCGGCCACCGAGACCACCCAGGGCGACTGAGAGAACGGGTTGAGGCTCATCTCGGCCTTCTCGGAGCCGGAGTTCCCCGCCGCGAACACCACCGTCGCCCCCTGGCGGGCGACCTCCCGGGTCGCGACCGCGACCGGGTCGCGGGGGTCGAACTGGCGGTAGCTGTTGCCCCACGAGTTGTTGACCACGTCGATGCCGAGCATGTCCGGCTGGTCGAGCATGTAGTCGTACGCGGTCACCACCGCGGTCGTGAAGAGCACCGCGCCGATGGCGAAGCAGGCGAGATGGGCGTCGGGCGCGACGCCGAGCCGGCTGCCGTCCTTCGCCGAGGAGGAGTCCGCGGCGATGATTCCGGCCACGTGGGTGCCGTGACCGCTGCCGAGGTCGGTGTTGCTGTACGGCCCCTTGTCCATGGGTACGACGAGGGTGGTGGACGAGTCCGCGGGCAGGTTGGCGTACTCGCCGCTCACGAGCGACACGTTGTGGGTCACCCGCTTCGCGAGATCCGGCTGGGTCGCGTCGCAGCCGGAGTCGACGACCCCGACGGTCACGCCCTTGCCCGTGAACCCCTTGGCCCGGGCGGCGGCGGCGCCCATCGCGTTGCTCGACTTCGTGTCGAGGAGCTCGATCTTCTCGTCCGGGTAGACGTCGTTCGCGACGCCGTCGGTGACCGCCTCGGACATCGCGGCGACCGGTCCGGCTACGAGGGCGAGTGGCAGCCGCTTCATGGGCTGGACCGTCAGCCCGAGATCCTCGAGGGCGTCGACCTGGGCCGACGAGGGGACCTCGTCGAAGGTGGCGATGGCCCGGCCGCTCGGGGTGCCGTCGGCCAGGAGCCGCACCAGTCCGGTCGGCGGCGTGCCGATCGTGGCGCCGGCAGTGGTCGCGGCAGCCGTGGACAGCCCGGTGAGGCTGGTCGCGAGCAGGGCGGCGCTGGTGAGCGCGGCGATGAGGGCGGGTCTGCCGAACGTAGACATGTGCGGGTCCTTCGACGTGGAGAGGTTGACCCCACAACGCCGAAGGACCCGCCAGGGTTACGCCGGCTCCGGCGAGGCGCGCCTACGCGGCGTCGCCGGCCTTGAGCATCCGGGTCACGCTGACCGCCCGCTCGACCATGTGGTCGAGGGCGTCGAGCTGGGCCGACCCGAGCTCGGCGTCGTTGTTCGCGCCGGTGACGTGGCCGACGCCGTACGGGTTGCCGTCCTGGAACTTGACCGGGTCCGTGTAACCCGGCGAGACGATGAGCCCGCCGAAGTGGTGGATCGTGTTGTACAGCGCGAGCAGGGTCGACTCCTGGCCGCCGTGCGGGGTCTGCGAGGACGTGAACCCGGCGTACACCTTGTTCGCCAGCAGGCCCTGGCCCCACTGAGGACCGAGCATGTCGATGAACTGCTTCAGCTGGCTGGCGACGTTCCCGAACCGGGTCGGGGAGCCGAGGAGCACGGCGTCTGCCCACACCACGTCGTCGGGGGTCGCGACCGGGATGTCCCTGCTCTCCTCGCGGTTCTGCGCCCAGGCCGGCATGGACTCGATCACCTCGTCGGGCGCGAGCTCCGCAACCTGGCGCAGCCGCACCTCGGCACCGGCCTTCTCGGCGGTCTGGCTGAGACGCTCGGCCATCTCCCGGGTGGTGCCGGTCGACGAGTAGTAGATGACGGCGACGTTCACAGGCGTGGTCATGAGTCTCCTTCCCGTGGCTTCTGGAGCGGACCTCGGGTGGTAACCAGCCGGTCGGAAAGACAAACGTTCAACTTCCTGTGCGTGAGGCCTCCGGCTGTGAGGACACCCGGTCGACCCGCGCCTGATGAAGGGCGAGCGCGATGCCGGCGAAGGTGCCCCCTGCGAGGGAGGTGAAGATCAGGTACCCCCACTCGCCGACGGACATCGGGCCTCCGCTGACAGAGTCGACGCCGAAGCTGACCTGCACCAGCCCGAGCATCAGAAAGAACATCGGCTGTGAGACCCGGGGACGCTCGATTCCGGGCGTGCGTCCGAGCCTCACCGCGCGCCGGAGGCTCAGGATCGCGAGAGCCGCTCCGAGGCCGATCCCCGCTGCGACGAACGACACCCACCCGAGAAGGGCCTTGCCGGAGACGTCGTGCTCGGAGTCCAGGGCGAACGACCCATGGAAGATCCAGCTCGCCGCGGCCAGGAGGGGCATGGCTGCGTCCAGCATCCTCGGTCCTCGTGGCGTGTCGACCATGTCCCGTCCCTGTCCTGTCGCTGCGCATCGAGCCCGGCTCGCCCGGCCCACTGTCTCGCGGAGAGTACCTGGATCCAAAGCAGCCCGAACCGGGACTAGTCGAACTCGAGCTTGCTCGACCGTCGCGGCATGAGGAGCACTCCGACGACCATCAGCACCGCCAGCACGGCCACACCCACGAAGACGTGGTGGGTCGCGGTGCTGAGCGCCGCCTGGATGAACTCCCGCGTCGAGGCGGCGACTCCGGAGCCCCTGTCGAGCGCGAGGGTGGTGTCGTCGGCGCTCGTCGGGAGCCGACCGGCCACACCCGCGGGCGGGTTCTGGAACTGGTGTGCCAGGGATGCGTTCGCGATCGCCCCGAAGACCGCGACGCCGATCGCACTTCCGACCGAGCGGGCGAACATGTTGGTGCCGGTAGCCACGCCGCGGCGGTCCCAGTCCACCACCGACTGGACGGCGACGAGCGTCGGGCTGGCGGTGTAGCCGAGACCGATGCCCACCACGAACGTGTAGAGCGCGATCTGCCACAGGCTGCTGTCCTGGCCGATGGTGAGCAGCAGCAGGCTGCCGAGCACGATGAACGCGACCCCGATGACCGCCGTGTCGCGGAAGCCGAGCCGCATGTAGATGCGTCCTGCGGTGGCCGCGGCGATGGGCCAGCCGATGGTCATCGCGGCGAGCGCGAAGCCGGCCACGAGCGCACCGAAGCCGAGCACCCCCTGCGCGAAGGTGGGGATGTAGGAGGTCAGGCCGATCAGGACCGCACCGACGAGCACGGAGACCGCGTTGGCGCCCACGAGCACCCGGCGGGCGAAGACCCAGGGCGGCAGGATGGGCTCCGCGGCCCGCCGCTCGACGAAGGGTACGGCGACCAGCAGCACCGCGCTGAGGGCGAGAAGACCGATGCTCACCCCGGAGCCCCACGACCACGCGTGGCCACCCTCCAGCAGCGCCAGGATGAGCAGCGTGCAGCCGACGGTCAGCAACGTCGCGCCGGCGTAGTCGATCCGGTGGCGACGACGCTGCACGTTCTCGTGGAACTGCCGGACCAGCATCCACGCCGCGACTGCTCCGACGGGGAGGTTCACGAAGAAGATCCAGCGCCACGAGGCGTACTCGGAGAAGACGCCGCCGAGGGTCGGCCCCACGATCGAGGCCATCCCCCAGACGCTGGCGATGAAGCCTTGCACGCGGGCGCGCTCCTCGACGGTGTAGATGTCGCCCACGATCGTCATCGACATCGGCAGGATCGCGCCGGCGCCGAGTCCCTGGACGGCCCGGGCGGCGATGAGGAGGGGCATGGTCCAGGCGAAGCCGCACAGCACCGACCCGAGAAGGAACAGCGCGACGCCGACGAGCATGACCGGCTTCCGCCCGAGGGCGTCGGCCACCTTGCCGTAGATCGGCACCGACACGGCCTGGGCGAGGAGGTAGACCGAGAACAGCCACGGGAACTGGCTGAAGCCGCCGAGGTCGGTCACGATCGCTGGCACGGCGGCCGCCAGGATCGTCGCGTCGATGGCCACGAGGGCTGTGGACAGCATCACCGAGAGCAGGACGGGACCGCGCTCGCTCCGCAGGCCGACGGCGGTGCGGGGCGCGGCGGCGGGCCGGCTTGCCTGATGGGAGGTCACTGAGGCGACAACCCCGACAAGCGGGCCGGCATTCCAGCCACCGGAAGGTCCGGTCCGTCCCGCTCATCCACAGCGGACGATGACCGCGAGCCCCCCGTCGAGAAGCGTGGGGGGATGAACCAAGCCAGGCCCGCTGTCGCCAGAACGACCAACGTCCCCGTCCAGCGCGGCCCCGCAGGAGCCGAGGCGGCGCCGCCTCGCCACCCGACCGCCACCGAGCGGGCCGCGCGCGGTCTTGCTGCACGCAAGGTGCTGCCGCCCGGCGAGCACAGTCAGCTGGTGCGCCCCGTCGCCCGGTCGAGCCCGGTGGCGGTCCTCCTCGCCCAGGCGACGACACGGGTCCCCGACCTCGTCCCGGTCCGTCATGCCCGGATGGTGGCCTCTCCGTTCAGCTTCTTCCGCGGCGCTGCGGCGCTCATGGCCCGTGACCTCGCGGCCGCGCCCACGACCGACCTCACCGTGCAGCTCTGCGGCGATGCGCACCTGTCCAACTTCGGCGTGTTCGGCACCCCGGAGCGGCGTCTGATCTTCGACATCAACGACTTCGACGAGACCCTTCCTGGCCCGTGGGAGTGGGACGTCAAGCGCCTGGCCGCGAGCATCGCCGTGGCCGGGCGCGAGAACGGGCTCGACGACCGGGCTCGGCGGCGTGCGGTGCGCGCCGCCGTCGACCGCTACCAGCAGGCCATGGCGCGCCTGGCCACCATGAGGGAGCTCGACGTCTGGTACTACCGCGTCGATGTCGACGAGCTGGTCGAGATCCTCCGGAAGCAGTTCTCGAAGCAGCGCGGGAAGCAGCTGGACAGGAACGTCGCGAAGGCCCGGCGCAACGACAGCCTCAGGGCGTTCGGGAAGCTGACCGAGGTCGTCGACGGCCGACGCCGCATCAAGGCGGACCCGCCGTTGCTGGTCCCGATCGGCGACCTGCTGCCCGGTGTTGCCCGCCACCGGCTCGAGTCCGAGATCAAGGGCCTGCTGACGAGCTACAGCGAGTCCCTCCTTCCGGACCGGCGCCTGCTGCTGAGCAAGTTCCGGTTCGTGGACATGGCCCGCAAGGTGGTCGGGGTCGGCAGCGTCGGGACGAGGTGCTGGATCGTGCTGCTCGAGGGCCGGGACGCGAACGACCCCCTGTTCCTCCAGGTCAAGGAAGCACAGGAGTCGGTGCTCGCGCCACACGTGCCCCGCTCCGAACAGCAGGGCCGACCCACCAACCAGGGGGAGCGGGTCGTCGCGGGTCAACGGGTGATGCAGGCGGCCAGCGACACGTTCCTCGGTTGGGACCGGGCGACGGGCATCGACGGCGCGCAACGGGACTTCTACTTCCGGCAGCTCCGCGACCAGAAGGGGTCGGCCGTCGTGGAGACCATGGGGCCGAAGACGCTGCGCGTGTACGGCGAGCTGTGCGGTGGCACGCTCGCGAGGGCCCATGCACGCTCAGGTGACGCCATCGCGATCGCGGCCTACCTCGGCGACGACACGGCCTTCTCGAAGGCAGTCGCGGACTTCGCCGAGAAGTACGCCGACCTGAACGAGCGCGATCACGCCGAGGTGGTCGAGGCCGTCCGCGCGGGGAGACTCCCGGCCGACCCCGCCAGGTGACTGGCGGCCCTTGTCGGAGCGTGCTTGCCTGTGAGGATGAGCGATCCTGAGCTGGAGCCGCAGCTGCACCCCGACGAACCACACGCCGACACAGCGGGACTGTCCCAGCGCCTCAACTGGCTGCGGGCGGGCGTGCTCGGCGCCAACGACGGCATCGTCTCGGTCGCCGCGGTCGTGGTCGGCGTCGCGGCCGCCACCACCAGCAGCGGTGCAATCCTCACCGCCGGCATGGCGGCCCTCGTGGGTGGTGCCATCTCGATGGCCCTGGGCGAGTACGTCTCCGTGAGCAGCCAGTCCGACAGCGAGAAGGCGCTCATCGCCAAGGAGCGGCGCGAGCTCAAGGAGGACCCGGACGCGGAGCTCGCCGAGCTGGCCGGCCTGTACCAGGCACAGGGGATCACCCCCGAGACCGCCCGCCAGGTCGCCACCGAGCTGACGGAGCAGGACGCGCTGAGGGCACACCTCGCGATCGAGCTGGGCATCCACCCCGAGGACGTCGTCAACCCGTGGCACGCCGCCCTCGCCTCGGCCGTCAGCTTCACGATCGGCGCGGTCCTGCCGATGCTCGCGATCCTGCTCCCCCCGCCGGGCTGGGAGATCCCGACCACGTTTGTCGCCGTGCTGGTCGCGCTGGGTCTGACCGGCTGGACCGGCGCCTACCTCGGGGGCGGGCCCAAGCTGCGGGCCTCGGTCCGTGTCGTGGTCGGCGGCGCGCTCGCCCTGGGTGCGACGTACCTGGTCGGGCAGCTCTTCGGGGCGACGGGCCTGGTCTAGGCGAGACTCACCTGGCCACCGCGTCCGTCGACACGGCTCGTTGCCGCTGGCGTCGTACGGCGGCGTCGGCGGCGCTCGGCAGCGGGATCTGGATCTGCCACACGCGGGCCCCCTCGTCGAGCACCCACAGCCGGGCCGCGGTCAGCCGCAGCAGCTGGAGCGAGGTCGCGATCAGCACGACGGCGAGGGGCAGCTCGACGAGCAGGGCGGTGACCAGGGAGAGCACCCGGTCCCCCTCCTGGGCGGTCATCACGTCGAACCAGGCGTCACAGACCAGGAGGACCGCAGTGGCGAAGGCAGTCAGCACGACCAGCTGCCGGCGCAGCCAGCCCAGGAGCGCCGTGCCGAGCAGCAGGGCGAGAAGGAGTACGTCGAACCCGACCCATGTCCTGTCCCAGTTCTGCGCGACGTAGGACCGCGGCAGGGTCAGGGCGAGGTTGACCGTCCAGGGCACCATCACGAGCACGCTGCCCACCAGGAGCACCACCCGGAACTCCCGCATCCGGCGCAGCAGCCGACGTGGCTCACCGAGATCGTCCACCGGGCGCGCCAGGCGCCGGATCAGCGCCCCTCGTTCCTCAGCCGTCATCGCGGCGATCTGCTCGTCGGTCAGCACACCGACATGTTCGCTCACCCCACGATGACGAAGCCGTGGTGGTCGGCCGCGACACGGGTCGTCGTTCCCGCACCGCTCGGCTCGGCGGTGCCCGACCCGGCGAGGACCTCGCCGCCGGCCACCGGGAGCTCGACCTCGGCCCGGGAGTCCCCGACGTTCAGGACGAGCGCGATCACGTTCTCGGCGCTCTCGAGCCGGAAGGCGAGGACCTCGTTGGTCAACAGGTCCGGTTCACGGATCGACGCGTCGTTGACCCAGGCGTGACGGCGACGTACGGCCAGCAGCTCGCGGTGCATGTCGTAGACCGGCTTCTCAGCAGGGTCGAGCTCCCGCGGAGCGGCCGGATAGGGAGGTCGGATCGCGTCGTCCCCGCCGACCCGGTGCTCCTTGACGCCGCGCCACCCCAGCTCGTCCCCGTAGTACACGCTGGGCACGCCCGGGACCGCGCACAGCACGGCGAGGGCGAGGGCGACGTGGCGGTCGTCGGAGAGCTGGCTGGCGATGCGCGTGACGTCGTGGTTGCCGACGAAGGTCTGGGGCAGGAACGCGGGCAGCAGTGCGGCGTGGCGCTCGAGCGCGTGGGCGAGCTCGAAGAGGTTCCGGTCGTTCAGGGAGCTCCAGACCGCCTTCCAGAGCTCGTACTGCGTCACCGAGTCGATCCCGGAGGCATCGACGTAGGCCGCGTAGTCGCCGTGGATCATCTCGCCGCAGACCCACAGCTCGGGGTGCTGGAGGCGCGTCTTCGGGAGGACGTTGGCCCAGAAGGCGGGAGGCACGGCGTACGCCGCGTCCAGGCGCCACGCATCGACGCCCCGGTCGCACCAGTGCGTCATCACGCGGGTCACGTACTCCGCGACCTCGGGGTTCTCGTGGTTCAACGTCACCAGCGCGTCGTGGCCCTCGAAGCTCCGGTAGCCGAACCCGTCCGGACCGGGCCGGTCGAAGTCGAGATGGAACCAGGAGGCGTACGGCGAGCGGGCACCGTTCTCGAGCACGTCCTGGAACTGCGGGAACTCCCGGCCCACGTGGTTGAACACACCGTCGAGCTCGACCCGGACCCCGCGCTCGTGGCACGCCTCCACGAGGGCGACCAGGTCCTCCTCGGTGCCGAGTCGCGGGTCGACCGTGAAGTGGTCCCTCGTGTCGTAGCCGTGCGTCGTCGAGGCGAAGACCGGCCCCAGCGCCAGCCCGTTGGCCCCGAGCTCGACGAGATGGTCGAGCCAGGACTCGAGGCCACGCAGCCGGTGCGTCGTGCCCGGAGTCGACGACTTCTCGGCACCGAGGAACCCGAGCGGGTACACATGCCACCAGATGACATGTTCTGCCCAGTGAGCTGTCATGCCCTAACCCTTGTGGAGACCGGACCTGGTGGCAAACCCGACGACGTACGTCAGGGCAGCCGCGGCACCAGTGCCCCGAGCACGCCCGAGATGAGCGGCGCAAGGATGAAGAGGCTCGCTGTCAGCTGCTGGGTCATCGTCACGTTGACCTGCGTCAGGCTGTCCAGCCGAGCGCGACCCTCGACCCAGGACCCGAACTCAGCGCTCGTCGGCGGCGGCATGCCGGACACAGGGAAGTAGTGCTCCCGGATGTCGACGCACAGCCGACGCAGGGACAGGTGCGCGGGAACGTACACCAGAAGCAGCAGCCCGGTGAAGAAGGCCCCGTACAGGATGACGCCGTCCGCCGGGAAGCTCTCCTCGTCCAGGAAGGCAGGGACCGTCGCACGCCGCAACGCCCCCGACGCGAGAACCGCGAGCCCGATCACCGCGCCGGCAACGCCGAGGAAGCGTCTCATCTGCGCCCTCGCGGTCAGTGCGAGTCCGATATCGGTGGTTTTCAGCGCATCCGGTTGGTGGCGACGCACCCGGTCCTGGACGAGGCAGATGCCGAAGAGAGCGGGCACCCCGACGCCTATGGCGGCCGCGGTGGTCAGGATCCACACCTTCACGTGATGACCGACCAGAGGCCATTCCAGGGTCCTGCTCGAGGACAGGACCGCCAACGTCGCCAAGGCGGCCACGATGAGGCCAGGCACCACCCAGATCGACAGTGCCGGATGGGCTCCCCGGTAGCTCGACACCACCTCGCGCCACAAGGGCACCGTCACCACGGCCCACACCGCCGACTGGGCTGCTATCACTGCCGCCCAGCCCGGAAAGCCGGGGGAGCTCACGAACTCACTGCTGATCGCCGTGTCATGCGCGTGCACGAGAAGGATCAGGACGCTGCCGACAGCGCCTGAAACGGCCAGGACGACGACTGTGATCGGGTTCCAGCTCTCCAGCGTCTTGTCCAGCGAGTCATCCACCCCAAGAGCGTCCCATCCTCACGATCGGGGCATGACCGCTTCAACGCACAAGAATGTGAAGAACCGGGCGTCCCATGCTGGGCTCACCCGGTCCCTGGTCCCGGGGGAGATTCCCGGGTTCGTGTGCGCGAGGGGGGAGTTGAACCCCCACGCCCTTTCGGGCACACGGACCTGAACCGTGCGCGTCTGCCTGTTCCGCCACTCGCGCCAGAAGCGCGGTAAGGCTATCCCAGGCCGCTGGCGGGCCCCAAACCGGCGCCGCGGGCTCGTCCCGCCCCGGCAAGCCGGGGCCCAGCGGTCCTCGCTCGCCCCGATACGATCGGGCGCAACCCGACCCACTCGGGCCCCGTCCCACGTGGGCGGGCACACGTGACCACACGCAGACCACGGGGCGGAGAGGAGGTGCGGCGTGAGCGGCCTGCAGAAGTTCGAGCAGCGGCTGGAGCAGCTGGTGTCCGGCGCCTTCGCCCGCGCCTTCCGCAGCGCGGTCCAGCCGGTCGAGATCGCCGCCGCCCTCCAGCGCGAGTGCGACAACAACGCCCAGATCCTGTCCCGCCAGCGGCGGATGGTGCCCAACGACTTCCACGTCGAGCTGTCGCAGGCCGACCTCGACCGCCTCGCGCCGTACGACTCGACGCTGGTCAAGGAGCTCACCACCCAGCTCGCCGAGCACGCCGAGAAGCAGAGCTACGTCTTCTCCGGTCCGGTCACCATCGGCTTCGAGGCCGCCGACGACCTCACCATCGGCCGGTTCCGGGTGCGCAGCCAGGCCCACGCCTCGGTGGTCAGCAACGCCACCCACACCCAGGTACGCCGTGCGCGGGCGTTCGTGGAGGTCAACGGGACCCGTCACCCGCTCCAGCCACCCGGCCTCGTCGTCGGGCGCGGCACCGAGGCCGACCTGCGCATCACCGATCCCGGCGTCAGCCGCCGCCACGTGGAGTTCACCGTCGACGAGACGCAGGACCAGGGGGTGCGCATCGCGGTGCAGGACCTCGGCTCG
>DASVBF010000204.1:0-2005 GCA_036375975.1 Nocardioidaceae bacterium
AGGCGAGCGCGCCGACCACGGCGAACCTGGTCACCTCTCCCCCCACGTTGCGCACGACCTCGTGGACGCGGATGGTTACGGGAGCGAACAGAGACACACCGGGGATGCTAGCCACCCTCGGCATCGCGGGCCGGCCGTCAGCGACTCGTTAAGCGGTGGTTCGCAGAAGGTTCACCGGGAGAGAACTCCGGCGCCACGAGGCCCTGCGACCGTCTGGCCCATGAAGCCCCTCGACCGTCCTTCCGGAGCACCCACAGTGGCCTGCGTCGTGCCGTGCCACAACGAGGAAGCGGCCGTCGGCAAGGTGGTGCGCGACCTGATGCGCGCGCTCCCCGAGGCCGACGTCTACGTCTACGACAACTGCTCGACCGACCGTACCGCCGAGGTTGCCCGCGAGGCGGGCGCGATCGTGCGGCACGAGCCGCGCAAGGGCAAGGGCAACGTCATCCGACGCGCGTTCGCCGATGTCGACGCCGACGCCCTGCTGATCATCGACGGCGACGACACCTACGACGCGTCGCGGGCCCGCGAGATGGTCACCCTGCTGCTCGAGGGGCCCTACGACCAGGTTCTCGGCGCTCGGCGCGAGAACGCCGAGGGGGCCTACAGACCGGGGCACGCGGTGGGGAACAAGGCCCTCACCGGGGCCGTCCGCCGGCTGTTCGGCAACGACGTGACGGACATGCTGAGCGGGTACCGGGTGTTCTCGCGGCGCTACATCAAGTCCTTTCCCGCGTTGTCGCGCGAGTTCGAGACCGAGACGGAGATGACCGTCCACTCCCTCAACCTCCGGCTGCCGACCGCCGAGCTCCCCGTGGACTTCAAGGACCGGCCGGCCGGAAGCGAGAGCAAGCTGCGGACCTACCGGGACGGCTGGCGGATCCTTCTCATGATCATGAACCTCGCGCGCCGCGAGCGCCCCGCCCTCGCCCACGGCCTGGTCGCGGGGCTGCTCGCGCTCGTCGCAACGGTCCTGGGTGCGCCGGTCGTCCTGGAGTTCGCGCGGACCGGACAGGTTCCCAGGCTCCCCACCGCGATCCTCGCAGCCTCACTCATGACGATCGCCGCGCTAGTGCTGCTGGTCGGCTACGTCCTCGAGTCGGTCGTCCACATGCGACAGGAGCAGTCCCGGCTCATCTACCTGAGCTACGCGGCCCCCGGTCGGCCGGCGACGGAGGGCCCGGCCGGGACGAAGCAGGTTGCCGCGACCGACGGCCTCGAGTCGATCTCGGCGGCCTGGTCGCGCATGGCGGTCACCCCCGGTTGGACAGACGAGGAGGACCAGGCCGCGATCACGGCGTGACGTGTCCTCCGCGAGAGCGGAGGAACCCTGACCGTCGTACCCGCCGTGGCGAAGCGCGGAGGTAGCGAGCCGACCGACTCCCGGCAGGTTGCGCCTCGAGGAGGCCCGGCGCCCCGTGACGCGAAGCGGCACCTCCAGCGGTGGCTTATCCGCAGAGGTGCCGCTTCACGGGGTGGGTCGGGCGACGACCCGACGGGCCGCCGTCCACCGGCGCCTCAGCGGCTGGCGGTGCCCTCGGTGTAGTCGGCGTCGTGGGACTTGACCCAGCTCATCAGCTTGCGCAGGTCACGACCCGTCTTCTCGATCGGGTGCTGCTCGGCCTGGGCGCGCAGCTTCTTGAACTCCGGCGCTCCGGCGTCCTGGTCGTCGATGAAGCGCTTGGCGAAGGAGCCGTTCTGGATGTCGGCGAGGACGTCCTCCATCCGGTGCTTGACCGACTCGTCGATGACGCGGGGGCCGGAGACGTAGTCGCCGTACTCCGCTGTGTCGGAGACCGACCACCGCTGCTTCGCGATCCCGCCTTCGTACATCAGGTCGACGATCAGCTTGAGCTCGTGCAGGCACTCGAAGTAGGCGACCTCGGGCTGGTAGCCGGCCTCGGTCAGGACCTCGAAGCCCTTCATCACCAGCTCGGACATGCCACCGCAGAGCACCGCCTGCTCACCGAACAGGTCGGTCTCGGTCTCCTCGGTGAACGTGGTC
>DASVBF010000268.1:0-12510 GCA_036375975.1 Nocardioidaceae bacterium
ACCTTCCCGGAGACGAGGAAAGACTCCACCGTGCTGTCGACGCACTCGTTGCCGGAGTTGTAACCCGTGTGCCCGTCGCCGTCTCGCACCAGGAGCACGCCGGAGTCGAGCTCGGAGGCGAGCGACCTCGCCCACGCCAAAGGCGTCGCGGGGTCGCGGGTAGTGCCGATGACCAGGATCGGCTCGGCGCCCTTGGCCTCGAGCGGTGCGGGCTTGCGGGTCCCCTTCACCGGCCAGTACTCACAGCTGGACAGACCTGCGGCGAAGATCGCGCCGAAGGTCGGGGAGGCCTTCTCGAACTCCGGCACCTTCGCCGCCGCCTGGGCCGACGTCATGGAGTCGTCATGGTCGAGGCAGTTGACGGCGTACAGCGCCTCCAGCGAGTTGTTCAGGTAGCCGTTAGGACCTCGCGAGGTGTACTGGTCGGACAGCGAGAGCAGCGCGCTCCCGTCGCCCTGTAATGCCATCTTCAGGGCCTGGTCGAGAAGTGGCCAGTAGCTCTCGTTGTACAGCGGCGCCCAGATGCCGAGCACCGCGTTGCCGACCTCCAGGCGCCGGTCTCCCGAGCCGCGGATCGGCTGCCGCTCCACGTCGTCGAGGAACCTCCGGATCCTCTGCGTGCCCTCGTCCACGGTCCGGCCGAGGAAGCAGTCGCCGCGATCCACGCACGAGCCCACGTAGGCGCGGAGAGCGACCTCGAACCCGTGCGCCTGGGCGAGGCTCATCTGCTCGTTGGACACCGCGGGGTCGATCGCCCCGTCCAGCACCATGCGGCCGACCCGTTCGGGGAACAGGTCTGCGTACGTCGCACCCAGGTAGGTGCCGTAGGACGCCCCGAACCAGCTCAGCCGGCGGTCCCCGAGCAGCGCGCGGATGATGTCGACGTCCCTGGCCGCCTCCGCGGTCGAGACGTGCGAGGTGAGCGCGCCGCTGCGCTTGAGGCAGCCCTCTCCGAACTGGTGGAGCATGCTGTCGGCCCGCTTCCACTCCTGCGAGGTGTCGGGGTCGGGGTCGCTGGCCACGAAGGCGTCGAGCTTCGCGTCAGGCACGCACTCGATGGGCGTGCTCTCGCCGACTCCGCGCGGGTCGAACCCGACGATGTCGAAGGCCTGCCGTAGCTCGGCTCCGAAGTAGCTTTTCGCGTTCGCGGCGAAGTCGATGCCGCTGGCCCCCGGGCCGCCGGGGTTGACCACCAGTGAGCCGACCTTGTGCTTGGGGTCGGGGGCGGGCACCTTGAGCAGATCCAGGCCGATGCTCCTGCCGGACGGGTTCGCGTAGTCGAGCGGCACCCGGATCGTCGCGCACTGCATCGCCTGGCGGCACCGGGTCCAGTGCACCTTCTGGGTGTAGAACCGCTTCAGCGACTTCGCCTCGGTGTCGGTCTTCGACTCCGACTCGGACGGTCCCGGCACCGGCTTCGGCGACAGGGACGGCGACGGCGACGGCGCCGAGCGGGACTGGTCGTCCCCCTGAAGCACGCAACCGCCCAGCGCCAGCGCCAGTACGACGGGCAGGGCGATCACACCGAGGCGCCTGCGCGCCGTGGGGGTCAGAGTCCGGGGCACGGGGCCCACTGTAGGCGGGGGAGCCCCGGAAACCGGCCTAAAGGCGCAGCGACAGCATCATCGCCTCGAGCGCGAGCAGCGGCGGGACCTGGAACTCCAGCATCTTCTCGCGTGCCGCGAACACGGCGTCGATCCTGCGGAGGGTCTGCTCCGGCGTCGAGTGACGGGCCAGCCCGGAGATCTCGCGGCGCATCTCCTCGTTGACCAGGTCACCCGGGGCGTTGGTCTGGACGGCGATCACGTCGCGGTACACCGACACGAGGTCCATCAGGCAGCGGTCGACGACGTCGAGGGTGCGCCGCTTGCCTCGCTGCTTCTGGCTCTCGGCGAGTTGCGACATCGCGGCCTTGTAGGAGCGTGAGCTCTTGGCCTTCCGGTCGCTGCCGAACACCGTGTCGAGCTCCTCCCGCTCACGGGTGTTGATCTCGTCGCCGACCGCCTCGGTCTCCGCCTTCGCGATGTCGACGAGGTTGGCCGCGGCGTTCATGCAGGCGCCGAGCGAGGTGAGACCGCCGGGGATGGAGACCACCTCACGGCGGCGGTTGCGCGTGGCCTCGTCGAGGGCCAGTGCCTTGGCGCGCCCGATGTGCCCCTGGCTGGCCCTGGCCGCATAGGCCGCGACCGCAGGGTCGACACCGTGCCGGCTGGTCAGGAAGTGGCTCACCTCGGCGGCGCCCGGGGTGGTGAGCACGACGTTGCGGCATCGGGAGCGGATCGTCGGCAGCACGTCCTCGACCGTGGGGGCGCAGAGCAGCCAGATGGTGCGGCGCGAGGGCTCCTCGATCGCCTTGAGGAGAGCGTTCCCTGAGCTCTCGTTGAGGCGGTCGGCGTCCTCGACGATCATGACCTGCCAGCGTCCGGTGGCAGGCGAGAGAGCCGCCCGCATCACCAGCTCGCGGATGTCGTCGACCTTGATCACGGACGTCTCGGTGCGGGTGATGCTCACGTCCGGGTGCGATCCCGCCAGGACCGTGTGGCACACGTGGCACTCCCCACAGCCGGCGCGCTCACACTGCAGGGACGCCGCGAAGGCGATCGCGGCGTTGGACCGCCCCGACCCCGGAGGCCCGGTGAACAGCCACGCATGCGTCAGGCCGTGGCCGCCAGCCGCACGCTGCAGGGTCGCGATGGCATGCTGCTGGCCCACCAGGGTCGACCACACCGAGGGCGTGGTTGCGGGTGCGCTCACCGGTGGTCCTCTCGCGGCTCCACGACGGCCTCCCTGCGCTCGACGGGCTCCCGACGCTGCCCGACAGGCTTCCGCTGCTCGGCCGGTCCTCGTCGCTCCGGGCGGTCACCGTGGCCGACGCCGTCCACGCGCTCGCCCGCATCCTCCTCCGAACCACCCGCCTCGAGCTCGGGCCGCTTGGTCGCCTGCTCGAGGAGAGGTATCACCCGGGCCCTGACGACGGCGGCGAGCTCGTCGACCGGGCGGCGGGCGTCGACGACGAGGTAGTGCTCGGAGTAGGCAGAGGCGAGCCGGAGGAAGCCCTGGCGGACCCGCTCGTGGAACTCGATCGACTCCGCCTCGATCCGGTCCCGCTCCTCGAACCGGCGGAGGCCCGCCCGAGGCGGGAGGTCGAGCAGCACGGTGAGGTTGGGACGCAGGTCGCCGGTGGCCCAGCGGGCTACCTTCTCGAGCTCGCGATCGGGCAGGGCGCGCCCGGCGCCCTGGTAGGCGAGCGTGGAGTCGACGTACCGGTCGGTGATCACGACCGCGCCACGGGCGAGGGCGGGCACGATCACGTGGTCCACGTGCTCTGCCTTGTCGGCGGCGTAGAGCAGCGCCTCGGTGCGGTCGGAGATGCGTCCGGTCGCGGGGTCCAGCACGATGCCGCGCAGCTTCTCCCCCACGTGGGTGTCGCCGGGCTCGTGGGTCAGGACCACGTCGTACCCCTCCCCCTGCAGCCAGTGGGCGAGCTCCCTGGCCTGGGTGGACTTGCCGGCGCCCTCGCCGCCCTCCAGCGCGATGAACAGCCCGGTCGCGGAGTAGACGCCGGGCGACACGTGGAAGGCGTGGCGCAGGTCCTTCACCAGCGGCACCCCCTTCCGGTCGTCCATCTGACGGTAGGAGGTCACACCGACAACGGTCATGACGACGGCCGCGATGAGGAAGGTGATCGCGGCACCGTTGTAGACGAACTGCCTGCCGAGGACAGTCGGGGTGTGCATGCCGATCAGGCCGGCGAGGGCCGGGGCCGTGGCCAGCACGAGGGCCAGTGAGAGCCGGATCATCGACCCGACGAAGGCCAGGGTACGGCCCCGGATCTCGTCGGGCACCTCGAGGCCGAGCAGCGTGTTGCCGGTGATCCACGCGACACCGGAGAAGAAGCCGAGCACCAGGGTGATCACGGTGACGATCTCGAGCTGCTGGACCAGCGCGAGAGGGAAGAGCAGCAGCCCGGCACCGGTGAGGGCCAGGCCGAACATCCGACGCCGCGACAGACCACCGAGGAGCCGCGGGCCCAACCACATGCCGATGCCCAGCCCGAGGAAGACCGCGCCGAAGAGGACGCCGTAACCGGGGTCGCCACCGCCGAGGTCGGAGACGAAGGTGCGGCCGAGGCCGATCACCACACCGCCGGCAGCGAAGGCACCGACGATGCCGACCGTCAGGCCGCGAACGACCGGGGTGCCGCTGACGTACTTCCAGCCGTCGATCACGACCTTCAGCGGCGTCCCTTCGTACTCGGTCCCTGTCGCAGGGCCGCGCGGGATGTGCTTGAGCCTCGTGATGACGATGCCGGAGATCAGGAACGAGACGCCGTTGAAGTAGATGGCGAGGTCGATCGGCCCGAGCCAGTCGAGGAAGAGGTTGCGGTAGAGGTTGTCGACCAGGGTGAGGCCGGTGAACACGGCGGCGGCCGGCAGCGCCGAGCCGTAGGTGGTGGCGAGGCTGACCTGGTTGGCCGCCTCGAGCCGGTGACGCGGCACCAGGTTGGGGACCGTGGCGTCCTTGGCCGGCAGCCAGACCAGGCTGACCATCTCCACCAGCACGGTGACGACGAAGACCCACCAGAGCGTGCCGACGATCGGGATGGTGATGAACAGCGCGCCTCGGATGTAGTCGCCCCAGATCAGGGTGATGCGTCGGTCCAGCCGGTCGGCGATGTAACCCGCGATCGGGCCCATGACGAGTGCCGGGAGCACGCGGAGGAAGAGCACGCCGGCGATCGCGAAGTTCTGGATGGCGTAGGAGCCGCCGGACGACTCCTTCGCGAACTCGTTCGCCAACGCGGTGAGCGCCAGAAGCCCCAGCCAGTCGCCGAGGCTCGACAGACCGAGACCGATCCACAGCATCCGGAAGTCGCGGATCTTCATGACCGCGACCAGCGAGTGCGTGGCGGCGTGCCTCAGTCCCTCGACCGAGGAGGAGACCGAGGGATGCATCGCCTCATGGTCGCTCACAGTGGCTACCCTACGAGCAACCTACGTGGACTTCTTCTGAGACGCCCTCTTCGAGGTGGACTTCTTGGCCCCCGACGACGCCGTCCTCTTGGCAGCTGTCTTCTTGGTGGTGCTCTTCTTCGCGGCCTTCTTCGCCCCGCGCTTCTTGGGCGCCGGGCCCTTCGCCCGCTTCTCCGCCAGGAGCTCCGCCGCACGCTCGATGGTGATCGTGGCCTCGTCGTCGCCCTGGCGCAGGGTGGCGTTGTACTCGCCGTCGGTGACATAGGGCCCGAACCGGCCACTCTTCACCGTGACCTTGTTGCCCGTTGCCGGGTCCTCGCCGAGCTCTCGTCCGGGGTTCGCTGCCGCACGACCGCGGGCCTTGGGCTGCGCGTAGATCGCCAGCGCCTCCTCCAGCGTGATCGTCAGGAGCTTCTCCTCGTCGTCGAGCGAGCGGGAGTCGGTGCCCTTCTTGAGGTATGGGCCGTAGCGGCCGTTCTGCGCCGTGATCTCGTCGCCCGACTCGGGATCCTTGCCCACGACCCGCGGCAGGGTCAGCAGGCGCAGGGCGTCCTCGAGCGTGATGGTCTCCAGGCTCATGGACTTGAAGAGTGACGACGTCCGCGGCTTGGCGCTCTTCGGGGCGTCCTCGGGGAGCACCTCGGTGACGTAGGGCCCGTAGCGGCCGTTTTTCGCCACGACCATGTTGCCGCTCTCGGGGTCACGGCCGAGCTCCTGTTCCTCGCCGGCCGGGTTGGCCAGAAGCTCGATGGCCTTCTCCTCGGTCAGCTCGTCGGGAGGCAGGTCCTCAGGCACGTTGGCGCGCTTGTCGCCCGACTCGATGTAGGGGCCGTACCGGCCGACCCGCAGGTCGATGCCGTCGACGATCTTGAAGGTGGCCAGCTCCCTCGCGTCGATGTCGCCGAGCTCGCTCACCAGCTTGTGGAGCCCCTCGACGTTGCCGGTGCCGAAGTAGAAGTCGGCCAGCTCGGCGTTGCGCTCGCGGCGGCCCGCGGCGATCTCGTCGAGGATGTCCTCCATCCCGGCGGTGAACTCGTAGTCGACGAGCCGGGAGAAGTGCTCCTCCAGCAGCCGGATCACCGAGAACGCCAGCCAGGACGGGACCAGCGCGGTGCCCTTCTTGTAGACGTAGCCGCGGTTGAGGATGGTGCCGATGATCGAGGCGTACGTCGACGGGCGACCGATCTCGCGCTCCTCGAGCTCGCGGATGAGGGTCGCCTCGGTGTAGCGGGCGGGCGGCTTCGTCTCGTGACCCGACGCCCGGAGCGACGCCGCGGAGACGGGGTCTCCCTCGGCCACCGCCGGCAGGCGCGTCTCCCTGTCGTCGGACTCGGCGTTCGGGTCGTCCGAGCCCTCGACGTACGCCTTGAGGAACCCGTGGAAGGTGATCACACGACCGGACGCCGCGAAGACGCAGTCCTCACCGGTCGCCGCGGACCCGCCGAGGCGGATCGAGACCGACCGTCCCTCGGCGTCCTTCATCTGGGAGGCGACGGTGCGCATCCAGATCAGCTCGTAGAGGCGGAACTCGTCCCCGCTCAGGCCCGTCTCGGCCGGGGTGCGGAAGCGCTCGCCGGCCGGCCGGATCGCCTCGTGGGCCTCCTGGGCGTTCTTGACCTTCGACTGGAAGACGCGCGGCTTGTCGGGGAGGTACTCCGACCCGAACAGCGTCCGGACCTGCTCCCTGGCCGCAGCGACGGCCGACTCCGACAGCGTGATGGAGTCGGTGCGCATGTAGGTGATGAAGCCGTTCTCGTACAGCCGCTGCGCGATCGACATGGTCCGCGAGGCGCCGTACCCGAGCTTCCGGGAGGCCTCCTGCTGCAGCGTGGTGGTGCGGAACGGGGCGTACGGCGAGCGGCGGTACGGCTTGGACTCGACCGACCGGACCTCGAAGTCGGTGTCGTGGAGAGCAGAGGCGAGCGCCTCGGCCCGGGACCGCTCGAGGTGCACCACGTCGGCGCCGGACTTGAGCTGACCCTGCGCCGTGAAGTCGCTGCCGCGGGCCACCCGGGAGCCGTCGACGGAGTGCAGCTTCGCCGGGAACATGCGCTCGTCGTGCTTCGCGCCGGCGTCGAAGGAGCCCTCGATGTCCCAGTACGACGCCGAGCGGAAGTCGATGCGCTCCCGCTCACGGGCGACGACCAGGCGGGTCGCCACCGACTGCACCCGCCCCGCGGAGAGGCCGGACATGACCTTCTTCCACAGCACGGGCGAGACCTCGTAGCCGTAGAGCCGGTCGAGGATGCGCCGGGCCTCCTGCGCCTCGACGAGGTCCTGGTCGATGTCGCGGGGGTTCTCCACCGCGGCGTTGATCGCCTGCGGGGTGATCTCGTGGAAGACCATCCGCTTCACCGGGATCTTCGGCTTCAGCTCGTCGTACAGGTGCCAGGCGATGGCCTCGCCCTCGCGGTCCTCATCGGTGGCGAGGTAGAGCTCGTCGGCCTCCTTGACGAGCTTCCGCAGCTTCGCGATGTGGCTCTTCTTGTCGCCGGACACGACGTAGTAGGGCTTGAACTCGTTGTCGATGTCCACGCCGAGGCGTGCCCACGGCTCGCCCTTGATCGCGGCGGGGATGTCGGAGGCGCTCTGCGGGAGGTCGCGGATGTGGCCGATCGAGGACTCCACGACATAGCCCCGGCCCAGGTAGCCCGCAATCGTCTTCGCCTTCGCAGGCGACTCGACGATCACGAGCTTGTGACCGACGCCGTTCTCAGAGTTCTTCGCTGCCAATGTCTTCCTTGCTCCTCATCCAGTGCTCCCCCGCTTGGTCCGGACAGGGGCTCGCACGCCACGGTAACGGTAGCCGCCGCCGTTCCGGGCTCAACCCCGGTCCACCGGCCGAACCTGTCGAGGGCCGGCTCCCGTTCAGGCAGGACCGGTCAGGAAGCCTTCGACGAGGAGGTCGCGGACGACCGGCAGGTAGTGCAACCGCACCTCGGCGGATTCCCTTCCCAGGAGGTCGGACAGGGCGTCGAGGATCTGGCGGACCGTGAGGTCCCCGTCGCAGGCACCGACCAGCCCGGCTTCCACGGTGTCGGCCTTCCGGGCCCGCCGGAGCCCGCGCTGCTGGCGCAGCACGATCTGCTCCGGGTCCTCGGCCCCCGGCTCCCCGGAGGTCTCCTGGCGCACGTCGGGCCGCATGACGAGGTGGGCGGCCAGGAGCGCCTCGTCGTCCACGGAGCGCTCGAGGCTCACGCGCCGCCCCCAGGCGGCCACCTCGGGACCGAGCGGCAGCTCGACCTCGTAGGGCCAGTCCTCGAACCTCAGCCCCGGGACGTCCGAGCCCGTCCGGTGCACGTGGATCCAGCCGAACCCGACGCCTTCGACCCCCTGCTCCTCGAACCAGGTGAGCCAGGCGTCGTAGCGGTCGGTGTACTCCGGCGTCCCGTGCAGGCCCGCGTCCTTGAGCCAGAGCTCGACGTACTGTGCCGGGTCGACGACCTCGCGCTGCACGACCCAGGCGTCGCAGCCACACCCGTCGAGCCAGCCGGCGACCCGCTCGTCCCAGGGACGGCCGCTCTCGATCACCCAGTTCCCGAGCACCTGGCCCCAGCCCCCGGGCCGCAGGTGCCTCGGCGTCCCACTGACCACACGGCGCACGAGCTCGTCACCCGGCAGGCCCGAGTCGCGGTAGACCAGCTGCTCCCCCGTCGCCGGCGAGATCACGAACGGCGGGTTCGTGACGACCAGGTCGAACAGCTCGTCCCCGACGGGTTCGAACAGGCTGCCCTCGCGGACGTCGAGCCGCACCCCCTGCTCGTCGCCGAACGCCCCGTTGAGCTCCGCGTTGAGCCGCGCCATCCAGAGGGCTCGCCGGTTCACGTCGGTCGCGACGACCTCGCGCGTGTGGTCGGCCAGGTGGAGTGCCTGCACACCACAGCCGGTGCCGAGGTCGAGGGCACGGTCCACAGGCTCCCGCACGGTCAGCTGGGCCAGGGACGTCGAGGCGGAGCTGATCCCGAGCACATGGTCCCGGTCGACGCGCAGGTTGCGCCCGTCCAGCCCGGGGGTGAGGTCGCTGAGGAGCCACCAGTCGTGCTGCTCGTCGGCATACGGGCGTACGTCGACCAGCGCACGCAGCTCGTCGCCGGAGCGTGCGACGATCCCGAGCTCCTCGAGAGGCCCGACCAGCCCGGGCAGCGCCTGCTCGGCGGCCCCGAGGTGCACGGGCGCCTGGAGCAGCCACAGCCGGGTGAGCGTGGCCAGCGGCGAGCCGTCACGGGTCGCGCGCATGCCCGGCGTGGTCTCGTTCCGGGAGAGGGCCGCGTGCGCGACAGGACCGAGAAGGCCGGCCACACCGTCGTACGTGTAGCCGGCCGACTCGACTGCGGCACGCAGCCGCTGCATCGTCTCCGCGGTCAGTCCTTCTTGGTCGAGGCCTCGAAGGTGCTCTGCCAGGCCTCGGGAGCCACCAGCTCGGGAAGCGCCTTGCGGTACTCCTCCGCGAGCCGCGGCCACTCCTTGGCAAGCCGCGCGTGGATCGCGATCGAGCGCTTGAGCAGGTCCTTGGCGAGCTGGGGCTGCCGTTTGTACCAGGCCACGGAGGTGCCGTCGGCCGACGAGACCAGGGCCGAGTCGTACTGCATCAGCTTCCACCACTTCAGGTCGATGTGGGGAACCGTGGTCTGGGGATACTTCTTCGACAGGTCGCTGGGCGGGACGACCTGCTTGATCGCGCCCTTCGCGACGGTCTTGAGCTTGCCGACCGGGCCGACCGGCGCCGAGATGTCGCGGCCCTTGCGCGGGGGCTTCTTGCGTCGCGGCGGCGGGTAGGCGTCGAGGGTCGACTCGGCCCGCGAGTCGTCGTAGCCCTTGCGGAGCTCGCGGATCTCCTGGAGGCGCTCGAGCACGTCGCGGTGCATCCGCTGCGGTCCCTCGAGGATGTCCTCCATGGCCATGAGCCCGAGCTCCGCGGGGCTGTACTGCATCGACAGCAGGTAGCGGACCTGGGTCTGGAAGCTCTCGAAGATGACGTTGCCGCCGTGATCGTACGGCGAGTGCATCAGCGCCGCGATGAGCCGGTTGCGGCGGTGGAAGTAGGCCTGCCAGTCGATCGTGTCGTCCTTCTCGTGCCACGGCACGTGCCAGACGGCGACACCCGGCAGCGTCACGGTCGGGTAGCCGGCCTCGCCGGCGCGGAGGCCGAACTCCGCGTCGTCCCACTTGATGAACATCGGGAGGGCGAGACCGACCTCCTTGATCACCCGGGTCGGGATCAGGCACTCCCACCAGCCGTTGTAGTCGACGTCGACGCGGCGGTGCAGCCACTGGGTCGACCGCAGGGAGCGGGTCGCGAAGTTGTGGCCGTGCTTGGTGTTCGGCGCGGCGCCCCAGAACCACCGCCAGCGGTCCACGGTCTCGCCGTAGGCGTGCATCACCGAGCGGTCGTAGAGGCTGAACATCTGCCCGCCCACGATCGTGGACTGCTTCGCCAGGTCGGCGAAGGCGACGGCCCGCAGGATGCCCTCGGGCTCGGCCACGACGTCGTCGTCGAGCAGCAGGACGTAGTCCGCGTCGCCCTTCGTCACCGTCTCGTCCATGGCCCGCGAGAAGCCGCCGGAGCCGCCGAGGTTGCCCTGCTCGATCACCCGGAGCTTGGGCCCGAGCTTGGCCGCCGAGTCGTTGAACCGCGGCTCGTCCTTGACCTTCTGGTTGCCCTGGTCGATGACGTAGATCTCGTCCAGGATGTCGAGGATCTCCTTCTCGTTGCCGAGGGCGACGAGCTGGTCCACGCAGAAGTCCGGTCGGTTGAACGTCGTGATGCCGATCGACACCAGCCCGGGCGTCGTCCGGTCGGTCTCGAAGCCCCAGGTGCCCGAGAGGACCAGGGCCTCCTCCTCACCGGCCTCGACGTCGAACCAGTACCACCCGCCGTCGATGAACGGCTTCAGTGGCAGGTCGAAGGTGTAGGCCTGCGGCTCGACGGTGTCGAAGTGCACGCCGTCGGCACGCTGCACGTGGCCCTTGGCGGTGGACCGGTAGACCGTGAGGGATCCCTCTCCGCGCACGGTGACCTGCAGCCGGACCGCCGGGAAGTCGGTCCAGCGACGCCAGTAGCCGGCCGGGAACGCGTTGAAGTAGGTGCCGAAGGTGAGACGCCGCTCCGGCATGATCACCGCACCCTCGCTCGTGATCTTGCCGAAGCCGCTGAGGCTGAGGGCCTCGGTGGGGCCGGCCTTGTCGGTGCTCGAGTAGTTGACCGCGTCGCCCTTGTCGGAGGTGTCACCGGAGGCGCCCGCCGACGACTCCGACTCCGTGGCGCCGAAGCCGGACACACCCCCGACGTACAGGGGGCGGATGTCGATCTCCTGGTCCGGCCGCAGGATCGTGCGGTGGACCACCCGGAAGCCGGTCTTGCTCTCGCTCTCCGCAGGCCCCCCGGCTGCGGGCATGGTGACGTTGTCAGTCATGTGTCCTCGTCGATGGGGAAGTTCCGATCAGGCGCGGGGGTCACGCTACCAGCGTCGGCCGGGGCCTCGCCCGGCCGCGAGCAGGGCGCTTCTGCCCCCTTGGGCCCAGGCTGCCCCGTCCGCGCCGGTTCGAAACAGGATGGGACGGATCGGACGCCGAGGGCCCGCCGGCGTTGCGCCGACGGGCCCTCGATGTTCGCAGACAGCGGATGTCAGACCTTGACGGTCTCCTCGGCCTGCGGCTCCGGGGCGGTGTCGCCGATGGCGACCGGGCGCCGCTTCGAGACATAGACCGCGCCGGCGATGATGAGCGCCGCGACGACGGCGATCGCGACCCGCAGGACGTCGTTCTGGTTCTCGCCCAGCGACATCGCCACCACCGCGGGAGCGATGAGCAGGGAGACCAGGTTCATCACCTTCAGCAGCGGGTTGATCGCCGGACCGGCGGTGTCCTTGAACGGATCACCGACCGTGTCGCCGATCACCGTGGCCTCGTGGGCCGGTGAGCCCTTGCCGCCGTGGTTGCCGTCCTCGACCAGCTTCTTGGCGTTGTCCCAGGCGCCACCGGAGTTCGCGAGGAAGACCGCCATGAGCGTGCCCGTCCCGATGGCACCTGCGAGGTAGGAGCCCAGCGAGGTGATGCCGAGGCCGAAGCCCACCGCGATCGGGGCCAGGATGGCCAGCAGGCCGGGTGTCGCCAGCTCGCGCAGCGAGTCCCGGGTGCAGATGTCGACCACACGGCCGTACTCAGGTCGGCCGGTGCCCTCCATGATCCCCGGGATCTCCTTGAACTGGCGGCGGACCTCGAAGACCACGGCGCCCGCCGCACGGCCCACCGCGTTGATCGCCAGACCGGAGAACAGGAACACCACCGACGCGCCGATCAGCAGACCGACGAGGTTCGCCGGGTTTGCGACGTTCAGGACACCGAACAGGCCGAGCAGCTCCTCAGCCGTCCCGGGCACCGCCTTCGAGTCCTGCGCGGCACCCGACACTGCGTTGGTGAACGACCCGAACAGCGCGGTGGCGGCGAGCACCGCGGTGGCGATCGCGATGCCCTTGGTGATCGCCTTGGTGGTGTTGCCCACGGCGTCCAGCTCGGTGAGGATCGCCGCACCCTCGTC
>DASVBF010000305.1:0-2634 GCA_036375975.1 Nocardioidaceae bacterium
CTCGGGCTCGGTGACCCTCGGCCACGGCGGCAACCTCGCGTTCGTCGACCGCGGCACCTCCGTCGACGTGGAGGACACCCGAACCGGCACGGTGCGGCGCTCGCTGTCCTACGACGAGGTGCGCTGGGCGGCCGAGGGGAACGTGCTGTGGACCTGGCCCGCGACGTCGGCGACGGTCACCGGCACCGACGTGACCGGCTCCACCCCGCCCGTGCAGGCAACCGCGCCGTGCCCGGCCATCCGCGGCGCCGGCATCTTCCAGGTCGCCGGGCGCTGGGCACTGATGGACTGCGGCACGGACGGCACCCAGTGGGCGGTCGACCTGCGCGGCCAGGTCACGCCGTGGCCGGCGCCGGCCGCCGACGCCCCCGTGCTCGGCAACGGCTTCCTCGCCCAGGTCACCCGGTCGGCCGACCGGTCGAGGACCGACCTGCTCGTCACCGACCTGGCCCCGAGCCACGCGCAGCGCACCTACGGCCCGATCCACGGCCAGTACAGCCTGCCGATGCCCTCGATCGCGACCGACGACGCTGGCGGCCCGCGCGCCGCCTACCTCGACGGCCGACGTCAGGTGCGGCTGGTCGACCTGGACTGGCTCGCGCCGCTCGACCAGTTCGATTCGGCCGCGCCGCACCTGACCGCAACCGGCGGCTCGCCCCGGGTCGCGGCCACCTCCCCGATCACCTTCACCTACGCCTACACCGACGCGTCGTCCGGGTCGGCTCCCGCCAGCGGCATCGGCTCCTACGACGTGCGTTACCGGCAGCGGCCCGCCGGCGCGACCAGCTACGGCGCGCTCACCTACCCGGCCGGCTGGCAGGGGACCACGGCGACGACACAGACCCTGGCCGCGGCCCGCGGCACCGACACCTGCCTGTCGGTGCGCGCCCGGGACGTCGCCGGCAACCTCAGCGGCTGGAGCGCCGAACGGTGCAGCACCGTCGACGGCACCGCCCCCGCGGTGAAGTCCGCATACGCCGGACCGACGGTCGTCTCCTCGGTCGCCACCAGCACTGTGCGGTTCACCGTGACGGCAACCGACAACGTCGCGGTGGCCTCCTACGACATCGCCTACCGGCTGGCCACGTCTGGGACCGCGCTCAGCGGCTGGACCTTCCGCTACGGGCTGCCGTCCGGGTCGGCGACGGTCCGGGTCGCCCCGGGCGGCCAGGTGTGCTTCGCCGGGCGCGCTCGCGACGCCGCCGGGAACGTGTCCGGCTGGTCGGCGGCCCGCTGCTCGGCAGTGCCGTTCGACGACCGGTCACTGACCGCATACGGCTGGGTGTCCCGGACCGGCTCGTCCAGCGCGCTGGGCGGAACGGTCAGCACTCTGCGCAGCTACGGCGCCAAGGTGTACCGCACCAGGCAGCAGGGCACCCGGGTTGCGCTCGTGGTGTTGCGCGGCCCCGGTCAGGGCACTGTCGACGTGTACGCCGCCGGGGTACGCGTGGGCCGGGTGTCGCTGGCGGCGCCGTCCACGCACCGCGACGTCGTCGTGCTGCCCTACCACGCGTTCCGCGGCACGGTGACGGTCCGCTCGGTCAGCCGCGCCCCGTCACGCATCGACGCGCTCGCGGTGCTGCGGACCTGACACCGGTGGCTTCGTTCTCGGCGCGGCCCTGCCGCGGACCCCGACCGTTGCTCGCCGACCTGCGCATCGGGGCCGCCGCGACCGTCGCCCGGTTCGCCGTCGTCGGCGTCCCCGTCACCGCGGTCGCGTCGCTGTCCGGTGGAACCGCCACGTAACCGCTGTGGGTGCTGCCGTCGCGACCTCCTGCGGCCCGTTCTCCGGAGGGGGGCAGGCGAAGTTGTACGGCTACCGGATCGAGCTGGCCGTCGCCTGTCTAGTGGTGAGCCTGCCGCTGGCCTCTGACTGCTTCTTCCGACGGAGCACGGACGCACGTCACATAAGGCCGGTGATCGAATCGGCATTGAGCACGCAGAACTCGTTGCCTTCCGGGTCCTGCATGACCGCCCAGGTGTCGGGATTCGGCAGCGTGGCCGGGTCCTGACGCATCTCGACGAGCGTCCCTCCCGCCGCGACCAGTCTTGCCACCTCGCTCTCGATGGAACCGTCGGTGGTGATGTCGAGATGCAGCCGGTTCTTTACCGTCTTCGCCTCGGGGACGCTCATGAAGTAGAGCCGGGTGCCACCACTGGACGGGTCACTGACCTCGTACTCGTTCGGGTTCCGTTCCGACAGTTGGTGGCCCAGGACCGTGGCCCACCAGTTTGCCTGCGACACGGAGTCGCGACAGTCCACGACGATTCCGCTCAGTGATGTCGCCATGACGCCTCCTCGGCATCCATGGAACGCGGATCGCCCCGGCAGACCCAGGGTTTCGGGCTCGACCGTCCTTGCCGAACGAGCGTAGTCTCGGAAAGTCCACTGAGACTCGGTCAGGCGCACCCATCGCTCACCCTAGATCGGCTAGTGCGCTCAGGGTGTCCGGCCGACTCGCCGGGTCGTAGCATCCGGACCAGGCACCCGCCATGGCCACCGCTGCCCGATCGCGCGTCACGCCGGATTTGGGGGTCACAGCCTTTATTGCTCTGACCTGGGGTCGTTGTCAGGTAGGCGATCGCTCCGCTCCGGGCGTGGCATGACCGAGTCTCAGGGGACTTTCGGAGACT
>DASVBF010000308.1:0-7438 GCA_036375975.1 Nocardioidaceae bacterium
CCACGCGTCACGGTTCGACGGGTCCGGCAGCTGCTTGCAGTAGAACCCGCCCTTGGCCCCCACCGGCACGATGACGGCGTTCTTGACCATCTGGGCCTTGACCAGACCGAGGATCTCGGTGCGGAAGTCGTCGCGGCGGTCCGACCAGCGCAACCCGCCGCGGGCGACCGCGCCGAAGCGCAGGTGCACGCCCTCGACCCGCGGCGAGTAGACGAAGATCTCGAACTTCGGCCGCGGCTCGGGCAGGTCCGGGATCGCACCGGGGTCGAGCTTGAGGGACAGGTAGGTCTTGGGGCGGTCGTCCTCGTCGTGCTGGTAGAAGTTCGTGCGCAGGGTCCCCTTGATGATCGCGAGGTATGACCGAAGGATCCGGTCGTGGTCGAGGCTCGCGACGTCGTCGAGGGCCGTCGTGATCCGGTCCTCGATCTCTTCCATGGTCGCGGCGCGGCTCTCGCTGTCGGCCGCGATGTCGCCGTTGCGGCCAGGGTCGAAACGGGTCTCGAACAACCGGACCAGGAGCCGGGTGATGTCCACGTTGCGTCGCAGGGCGTCCTCGATGGAGTCCTGCCCGAACGGCGTGCGGCCTTGGCGCATGTACTTCGCGTACGCGCGGAGCACGACCACCTGACGCCAGGTCAGGCCCGCGGCCAGGACCAGCGCGTTGAAGCCGTCGCTCTCGTTCCGCCCCTCCCACACCGCGTTGACGGTGTCCTGGAACAGCTCCCGGGCCCCATGGGGAAGCGGCTGGCTGTAGCGCAGCCCGAAGTCGTAGATGTACGACGGACGCGGCAGCCCTTCGAGATGGTACGGCCGCTCGTCGACGACCTCGACCCCCATCGCCGAGAGGGCCGGCAGGACCTGGCCGAGGGAGAGCGGCGGACCGATCCGGAACACCTTCAGACGGGCCTCGCCCTCCTGGGCGTCCACGCGCTCGTAGAAGGAGAGCCCCACTCCCTCGTCGCCCTTGAGCGCCTCGAGCCGGCCGATGTCCACGGCCCCGGTGCGAGGGGCGTAGTCCTCCTTGTAGGCCTCCGGGAAGGCGTCGGTGTACATCCGGCCGAGCCGCGAGCCTTCCTCCTCGCCGTACTCGCTGTGGACGGCCGCGACCATGTCGTCGCGCCAGGACCGGGCAACCTCGGCGAGCCGGCGCTCGAGGTCCGCCGGGTCGAAGTCGGGACACGACTCCCCCTTCGCGGGGCGGACCACGAAGTGCAGCCGCGCGAGCATGGACTCGCTGACCCGCACGGTGTACTCGATGGACTCCCCGTGAAGCTGGGTCTTGAGGATCGCCGAGATGCGCTGCCGCACCGCGGTGTTGTAGCGGTCACGTGGCAGGTACACCAGGCAGGAGAGGAACCGGCCGTAGACGTCCCGCCGCACGAAGAGCCGCACCTGGCGGCGTCCCCGGGCATGCAGCACGGCCTCGGCGATCGGGACCAGCTCGTCGATGGGTGTCTGGAACAGCTCGTCGCGCGGGTAGGTCTCGAGCACGTCCATCAGTGCCTTGCCGGTGTGGCTGAGGGGGTCGAAGCCGGCCCGGTCGATCACCTCTCGGGCCTTCAGGCGAAGCACGGGGATCCGGGTCAGGGACTCGGTGTACGCGGCCGAGGAGAAGAGCCCGAGAAAGCGGCGCTCGCCGACCACGTCGCCGCTCTCGTCGAACGTCTTGACACCGATGTAGTCGAGATGTGCCGGTCGATGCACGGTGGCCTTCGAGTTGGCCTTCGCCAGCACGAGCAGGGTCTTCTCGCGGGCCTTCGCGGCCACAAGCGGAGGCAGCTTGCCGTAGGCCGGCGACATGTCCTGGTCCGAGCGGAGGATGCCGAGTCCCGTGCCGGGGACGGCCCGCAGGTAGTCGTCGTCGCCCACGCGCTCGAGCTGGTACTCGCGGTAGCCGAGGAACGTGAAATGGTCGTCGGCCAGCCACTCGAGCAGCGCCGTCCCCTCGGCGATCTCCTCGGGCTCGAGCGGCGGGGGGCTCTTCTCGAGGTCGTCGATGACCTGACGCGCCTGGGAGTTCATGCGCTCCCAGTCCTCCACGGCCTCGCGGACGTCGCGCAGCACCTTGGTCAGGCTCTGCTCGATCGCCTCGAGCTCCGCCGGGTCGGTCTCCCGGTCGATCTCGATGTGCATCCACGACTCGCGGAACACGTCGTGCGGCATGTCCCGGCCGATGCCGTCCTGCCCCTCCGAGGTGTGGATCTCCTGCAGCTCTCCGGTCACGTCACGGCGCACGAGCAGCTGCGGGTGCACCACCACGTGGACGGATCGGCGCTCCTCGTTGAGCTCCATCGTCACCGAGTCGACCAGGAACGGCATGTCGTCGGTGACCACCTCGACCACCGTGTGGCCGTTGGCGGACCAGCCGTGCTCGGAGATCGTGGGGGTGAAGGCGCGGACGCTCGCGGTGCCCTGCGGCCGGTGGATCGCGTGGCGGTACTGGCTCATCGCCGCGCCGTAGAGGTCCTCGGCGGACATGTCGACGACGTCCTCGGGCGCGACGTGGCGGTAGTAGGACCTCAGGAACTGCTGGAGGGTGCAGCCGGGTGGACCGCTCGAACCGTCGTGGTGGAAGTCGAGCTCCGCCGCCTTGGCGATGAGCTCATCCTTGCTGTCGTCCAGCGTGGTACGCACGAGGCATCAACCTTTTTTCGCTCCCCGTCGGCACGCCTTTGTACCGACCCTCCGACACTAGGCCCGAGCGGGCAGGGGCTACAACTTCGAGGACCGTGCGCGTGTCTCGACGCCGAGACGGCAGCCGTGAACACCACCGGTCAGAGCCGGGACCTCAGCTCCCAGAGCAGCGGGTAGTACTGCATCGGAAGCCGGGAACGCAGGTAGGCCGACCCCGAGGACCCGCCGGTCCCCGTCTTCGTTCCGATCATGCGCTCGACCATCACCACGTGCCGGGCACGCCACGCGGCGGCGAGCTCGTCGTGCTCGAGCAGCCCCTCGGCCAGGGCCCAGATGTCGGAGTAGGACGAACGGTCGTGGGCGACCCGACGTACCGACGCGGTGACCTCCTCGTCGTCCCCGGCGGGGAGCCCGCGCTCGCGCAGCACGTGCAGGAAGGCGTCCCACAGCGTCGGCTCGTCCAGCCTCTGCTGGAGCCGCCCCCGCTCGGCGTCGGTGAGCCCCTTGAACCGCTCCACGAAGGAGGCGTCCTTGGCGCCGGAGAGGAACTCGAGCTCGCGGAACTGCACCGACTGGAAGCCACTGGCCGGGGCGAGCTTCTGACGGAACTCCAGGAAGTCCTGGGGCGTCATGGTCTCGAGCACGTCGACCTGGGAGACCAGGACACGCTCGATGACGTGCATCCGTCGGAGCAGGTGCTCGGCCCACCAGAGCCGGTCGGAGCCGGCCTTCGCACCCGCCACCGTCCCGAGCATCGCATCCCGCGTCGCAGTGGCCTCGTGCAGCAGCTGCTTGAACCACAGCTCGTAGACCTGGTGGATGGTGATGAAGAGAAGCTCGTCGTGCGCGGGTGGGTCGGACTCGAAGCGCTGAGCGCCGAGCAGCTGTTCGAGTGCGAGGTAGCTGCCGTACGTCAGGCGCGCCCCGTGCTCCCCGAACGCGATGTCGGTGCCGCCCCACTCGCCTACCGGGTTCGATGTCACACCGGGGAGCGTAGCCACGACCTGGGCGATGCGTCATGATTGTGCGCCATGAAGATCCGGCACGAGCTGATGTACGCCGCCTCGCCCGCGGAGGTCTACGAGATGAGGGCCGACCCGGAGTTCCGCGCCCGCGTCTGCGAGGCCATGGACACCGTCCGCCACCAGGTCACGGTCGACGACGGAGAGGGCGCCTTCACGATCTCCGTCGACATGGTGCAGCACACCAAGGGCATGCCGAGCTTCGCCAAGAAGTTCGTGGGCGAGGAGACGCGGGTCATCCAGACCGAGCGCTGGGCGAGCGTCGAGGCGGGCCGCATCGAGGTGGAGATCCCCGGCAAGCCGGGCCATATCCGGGGCACGCTGAGCATCGCCGAGACCGCGGAGGGCTCGGTCTACTGCTTCGACGGTGAGGCCAAGATCAACATCCCTCTGATCGGCGGCAAGATCGAGGGCCTGATCCAGAAGCTCTTCGTCGAAGGCATGGACACCGAGCAGCGGGTCGCCGCCGGCTGGCTCGACGGCGTCCGGTCATGAGGTTCGAGCACACCCTCAGGTACGACGCTCCGCCGGAGGCGGTCTTCGCCATGCTCGGCGAGGCCGTGTTCCGCGAGCAGGTGTGCGAGGCGCAGCACACCACCGAGGCCACCGCCGAGGTCGACGGGATGGACGACACGATGACCGTGACCGTCGACCAGCGCCGACCCGCCGACGGCATCCCGTCGTTCGCCCGGAAGTTCGTGGGGGACACCATCCACATCCGCCAGCACGAGGAGTGGCACAGCGCGACGGACGCCAGCCTCGAGGTGAGCGTCCCGGGCAAGCCCGGTCACCTGAAGGGGTCGATCACCCTCCGCCCGGACGGTGACGGGACGATCGAGACCGTGTCCGGCGAGATCAAGGTCCACATCCCGCTCGTCGGCGGGAAGCTCGAGGGGCTCATCGCCGAGCTGCTCGACCACGCGCTCCGGGCGGAGCAACGGATCGGCAGGATCTGGCTGGCGGAGGGCTAGCGGCCGCTCTCCTCCCGCTCCTCCTCGGCGTCCCGGCGCCGCATCACAGCGACGACGAAGGCCAGGACCACGAACGGCCCGAACGCCAGGAGCGCGAGCAGGGCCGTCTCGTAGGGATGCAGGCCGCCCAGGTGCAGGGGAACGGGTAGCACGGGGCTCATGGACCCCATTGTCCCCGAAGCGCCTGGTCACCCCATGTGCGGGTATCGGTAGTCCTTGGGAGGGTCGAAGGTCTCCTTGATCGAGCGCGGCGAGGTCCATCGCGTCAGGTTGGAGGGCGCACCGGCCTTGTCGTTGGTGCCCGAGGCGCGCGCACCACCGAAGGGCTGCTGGCCGACGACCGCTCCGGTCGGCTTGTCGTTGATGTAGAAGTTGCCCGCGGTGAACCGCAGCCTCTCCTGCGCCCACGCGACCGCGCGACGGTCCTGCGCGATGACCGAGCCGGTGAGGGCGTACGGAGCGGACGACTCCATCTGGTCGACCGCGGACTCGAAGTCCTCGTCGTCGAACACGTGGACGGCGAGGATCGGCCCGAAGTACTCGGTCGCGAACATCTCGTCGGTCGGGTCGCCGCCCACCACCACGGTCGGTCGCACGAAGTACCCCACCGAGTCGTCGAGCTCGCCGCCCACCAGGACGTCGAGGTTCGGCGACTCCTTCGCGCGAGCGATGGCCTTCTGGTGCTTGGCGAACGCTCGCCCGTCGATGACCGCCCCCATGAAGTTGGAGAGGTCCGTGACGTCGCCCATCGTGATGCCCTCGACCTCGGCGACCAGGTCGTCACGCATCCTGTCCCACACCGACCGGGCGACGTAGGCGCGGGACGCGGCAGAGCACTTCTGGCCTTGGTACTCGAAGGCTCCGCGGATCAGCGCCACGCGCAGGACGTCGGGATCGGCAGACGAGTGCGCCACCACGAAGTCCTTGCCGCCGGTCTCGCCGACGATCCGAGGGTAGGAGCGGTACTTCGCGATGTTCTGCCCGACCGTGGACCACAGGTGCTGGAAGGTGGCCGTGGACCCGGTGAAATGGATTCCGGCAAGGTCGGGGTGCTGCAGCGCGACAGCCGACACGTCGATCCCGTCGCCCGGAAGCATGTTGATGACTCCCGGTGGCAGTCCTGCCTCCTCGAGCAGCTCCATGAGCACGTGGGCCGCGAGCTGCTGAGTCGGCGAGGGCTTCCAGAGCACCGTGTTGCCCATGAGCGCCGGGGCGGTGGGCAGATTCCCGGAGATCGCCGTGAAGTTGAACGGTGTGATCGCGTAGACGAAGCCCTCAAGGGGGCGGTGGTCCGTACGGTTCCACACACCCCGGGAGTTGGCGATCGGCTGCTCCGCAACGATCTGCTTGGCGTAGTGGGCGTTGAACCGCCAGAAGTCGATGAGCTCGCAGGCGGAGTCGATCTCGGCCTGCCAGGCCGTCTTGGACTGCCCCAGCATGGTGGCGGCGTTGAGACGCTGGCGCCACGGGCCGGCGAGCAGGTCCGCCGCCTTGAGCAGGATCGACGCGCGGTCGTCGAGTGACATCGCCCGCCACCCGGGAGCTGCCGCCTCGGCCGCGGCGACGGCCGCCTTCGCGTCCTCCTGGGAGGAGTTCTTGAGGATGCCGAGGACGTGCTGGTGGTCGTGAGGCTGGACGACCTTGATCTCCTGACCGCCGCCCATGCTCTTCTCACCGCCGATCGTGGCGGTGAGCTCCAGCTGACGCGACTCCTGACGCGCGAGCTCCCGCTCGAGCTCGGCGCGTTCGGGGCTGCCGGGGGCGTAGCCGAGGTTCGGTTCGTTGACTGGCGCAGGTGTCCGGGTGATCGCGTCCATGAGCCGATCGTGTCAGACCGTCCGGGTTACTCCCAAGTCATCGGACCGTTACCTTCACGGGCCGTCACGACGGCGTCTCGACGAGGTCCCCGATCTCCTGGGTCGCGAACCAGCCGAGCTCGTGCTCGAGGCACCGGTCCAGGGAGGCGAGGGCTGCCGTGTCACCCTCCTGAGCGGTCTGCCAGACCTCACGCGCCGCCGAGACATCCTCCTCCGCGTCCTCTGAGTCCACGTGCACCGCGACCACGCTGCGCAGGGGAACGACGTCGACCACTTCGACGAGGCTCGGCTCCCCCTCGCTCACGGGCGCGACGGTGTCCGCCTCGGCGACGACCACGACGCGGCGAGGCCGGTCGTCGTCGGTGATGAGCCCCAGGGAGTCCTGGGCGGCCGACATGAGGGCGGCGTACTCCCACTCCTCCTCACCTGCGTCCGGCAGGGCTGAGCGAAGGTCGTCGGTGACCGCGTGTGCCAGGAACGGCACGGGCCCGACCCCTCCGGAGAGGAGGATGTTGCTCAGTCCCTCGGTGCTGCTCGGGACGTACACCCGCGTGCTCATGACTTGCCTCCTTTGCTTCCCCTGCGCGAGGAGGACGTGCCCTTGCGCCCGCGAGGCGCTCTGGGCCGGGTCTCACTGGCGCTGTCGACGAGCTCTGCGAGCGACTCCTCGATGCACTGCCCGAACACGTCGACGTCCGGCAGCGCATCCCGGTCGGCGTTGATGCCGAAGTACACGCCCCCGTCGTACGACGTCACCCCGATCGCCAGAGCGTGCCCGGGAAGCAGCGGCTGGACCGGGTAGCTCTCGAGCATCTGTGCCCCGGCGGCGTAGAGCGGGAACTGCGGTCCCGGGACGTTGGTGACCACGAGATCGAAGCCGCGCCGCACCTGCGTGGCCGCGAGGCGGGAGCCGAGGGCGTGGAAGGTCGTCGGCGCGAAGCCGGCAACGCCGGCCAGCCGGTCGGCCGCCACCGCCCGCCCCGTCTCCTTGTGC
>DASVBF010000326.1:0-9720 GCA_036375975.1 Nocardioidaceae bacterium
AGGGCGTGCTCACCGCGATGCTGCGGCACCACTTCGAGCAGGTGCACGAGGAGCAGGGCACCCATGTCTCGGCGCTCCATGCCAGCGAGCCGGCCATCTACGGCCGCCACGGCTACGGGCTGGCGTCACTGGAGCTGGAGGTGAGCCTGGGCAGGGGCACCAGGCTCGACGCGCCCGATCTGGAGGACGCGGCCGCCATGGTGACCACGCACATCGCGACGGTGTCCGCTTCCGACGTGCCGAAGCGGATGCGGGAGTGCCATCTCGGCTCTGCCGGCCTCGGCACCGTGGTCGGCGAGGCCGGCTACTACGCCCGCATCTGCTACCAGCTGCCCGAGCACCTGCGGGACAAGGAGCCCTGGCGGGTGCTCTTCGCCCGGCGCGACGGCGTGGACGTCGGGTTCGTGATGTTCCGACGCACCCACAAGTGGGAGCGCGCCCGGCCGGCCGGAGAGATCTCGGTGTGGGCTCTGGTCGGCGACCCGGCCGCGCAGCTCGCCCTGGTGCGTCGGCTAGTCGACTTCGACCTGATCGGGACGGTCAAGGTGGGCACCGTCGGCGTCGACGACCCGCTGCTGCGGTGGGTCGGTGGCCCGCGGTCGACGTCAGACGTGGCGACCTACGACAGCCTGTGGGTTCGGCTGGTCGACCTCCCAGAGGCGCTGCAGGACCGGGCGTGGAGCGCGCCGTGCGACGTGGTGGTCGAGGTCGCCGACACCGCCGCGCCGTGGAACGACGGCATCTGGAGGATCCGGGCGGACGACGCGGGCGGTGCTGTGGTGGAGCGGACGACGGCAGAGGCCGACGTACGCCTGCGCGTGGAGGCGCTGGGAGCTGCGTACCTCGGTGGCGGCAACCTCGTCGCGCTGCAGCGTGCCGGGCTGGTGGCGGAGCGCCGACGAGGGGCGGTCGCGGAGCTGTGGCGGGCCATGCGCACCGAGGTCTCACCGAGCGGCGCCGTCGGCTTCTGAGGGCCGCGGGCCGCTGGCGTCACTCGGCGGAGGTCGCGCCCGGGTCGTCCGGGCCGTAGCGTCGCCCGAAGAACACCTGGGCCTCGACAGCGGTCCATGCTCCGCTGTCCCTCCGCCTAGATGAGGTTGCCTTCCCGAAGCAGCGCTTCCATCGGCTGGTCCGCCTTACGGGCGCCGACGACGTAGAAGTTCTCCTCGAACCCGTCCAGGAGGAAGGGACCCTGCAGCGCATGCCACCGGGCCGTGTTCGTGGCGCTGAGCAGCAGCAGGTCCTCGAGGGCACCCGTGACGTACCAGTATCCGGTGCCGTCGTCGTTCACTCGCCACTTGGGCTTCGAGCAGAGCCCTCGGCCGACCTGCTTGGCCCAGTACCTCCTGACTTCCTGCGCGTACTCCGCTGCCGAGTCCTTCTGGCGCGGTCGAACGCCCCTCCAACTTGCGACAATCACTGCTCTCATCGGGCCCCCTCGAGGTGCGGTCCCCGCACTTCGATCCTCACGAGACGGCTCCGGCGAAGGCAGAGGCGAACGGGCCCGTGGAGGGGACGAAGGTCCGGAGTAGGAGGGTGGCAACGGGCCCGCACTCGGCGACACTGCTGGGTAGCAACCGAGAGGAGCACGTCGATGGCAGATCACGTGGCGACGGCAGCGGTCGAGGTCAGCGCCTCGCCCCACCAGGTCTGGGCGGCGCTGACCGATCCTGTCCAGGTGAAGAAGTACATGTTCGGCGCCGATGTCGAGTCCGACTGGCAGCCGGGCAGCCGGGTCGTGTGGCGGGGCGACTACGAAGGCCGCCGGTTCGAGGACAAGGGGCAGGTCCTCGAGGCTGACCCCGGCCGACTACTGAAGGTGACGCACTTCAGTCCGCTGAGCGGCCAGCAGGACGTCCCGGAGAACTACCACACGCTCACCTATGAGCTGGAGGCGGCCGGGGACCGGACCCGTGTGTCCCTGACCCAGGACAACAACTCCAGTCCGGAGGAGGCCGAGCACTCCCGACGCAACTGGGAGATGATGCTCGGCCGGCTCAAGGAGGTCGTCGAGAGCGGCTGACACGACAGGCCGAGGGCCTTTCGTCCCTGGCCACGCCGGGCCAGGGTGGCGCAGCGTGGAAGAAGACCGGTCCGAGCCGTTGTCGCTGTCTGGGAGCAGGACCGGGTCGGGGGAGGGATGCCACGATGGCCAGAACAGCTCCAGAACCACCTGCTGCACCCACCGCCCGTCGGGTGGACCGGTCCCGCAGTCCCGTCCGAGCGGCGGCCCTGTCGCTGCTCACCTTGTCGATCTACGGCTTCTGGTGGTGGTACGACCTGAACCGCAGACTGCGGGCCCTGGGACAACCGGCGCGGCCCTGGAGGGCACTCGGGCTCGTCACGGTCGGCTTGGTCGTGATGGCGCCGGCCGTCATGGCGGATCTGCCCTGGCTCGCCGTGGCGCTGAGCCCGATCCCGGTCGTGCTGTCGCTCCTTGCGGTATGGCAGACCGCCACGTTGCTCGCGGCGGCTCAACGTGCCCGTGCCGCGCGGGAAACCATCAGCGTGCCGACCGCGGTCACCCTCGCCGGGGCCGCCGTGGTCGGCGCCGTGACGTGGTACGCCCTCGCGGCGCTGAAGGTGGATGCCTACCTCCTGGTCGGAGTGGCGTGGCCGCTCCTCGCGATGGGCTTCGTCGCCTACCTCCAGGCCCAGCTCAACGCCGTTCCGGGCGACGGCGGATGACCCTGTCCGGCCACGCCGTGGGAGAGCGGCGTCCGGCCCACCGTCGTACGACGTGGGCACGCGTGGCCGGCGTGGCGGCCCTGGTCGGCTACGACCTGGTCGTCCGTCCGTGGATGCGTGAGTGGGGCAGTACGGCGGAGGAGCGGGTCATGCCGCTTCCCGGTGACGAGGTCCCCTCCGACGTCATGACCCACTGCACGAAGGGCATCACGATCGACGCTCCGCCGGAGGTCGTGTGGCCGTGGCTGGTGCAGATCGGCGACCGTCGGGCGGGCTTCTACAGCCACGACTGGGTCGAGCGGTTCGTCTTCCCCGGAACGGTGCACTACGTCGAGGGTTCTCACTCCGCTACGCGGATCCACCCCGGGCTCCAGGACGTCCACGTCGGCGACCCGATCAACACGGGGTCGGTCGGTGGCCTCGCGATCGGAAACCCGATCACGGTGGTCGAGCCGAACCGGGCCTTCGTGATCGGGACGTGGGCGTTCAACCTCCGCCCTCTCCCCGGAGGTGGGACCCGGCTCCTGGTCCGCGACAGGGACGGCGGCTACCTGCAGGTGATGGCACCCCGGCGGTCCGCCCTGCTCCGAGCCGCCCTCGGTGTCGTCGACTACCTCGTCGGCGACCCGCTGCACTTCGTCATGGAGCGCCAGATGATGCTGGGTCTCAAGGGGCGCAGCGAGGCCACCCACCGGCGACACCGCGCGAGCATCCACGCAGACGGCGCCCCCGTCACTCACCGACCCGGCCGTCGATGAGCTCACGGGCCACGTCGAGATGACCGACGTGGCGGGCGTACTCCTGAAGCACGTGGAACAGGATCGCGACCAGCGACGGTGACTGCGCGCCGGCGGGGAAACGGCCACCGGTCCGGGCGGGTGTGGACAGCTCCGCCCCCTCGACGACCTCCCGGGTCCGGGCGCCTCCCCGGCGGAGCTCGGCGACGAGGTCCGCGGAGTCCTCGTCAGGGCCCACGTGCCAGCGGTCCTCGGACTCGTCGCCCCAGGGGTCCGTCACCGGCTCCCCCAGGAAGCCCCAGACCAGCCACCGCCGCTCCATGAAGACGAGGTGCTTCACGAGCTCGAGGGGAGACCACCCAGAGGGCAGCCGCGTCGACCGCAGGTCGGACTCGCTCAGCCCGGAGACCTTGTTCGCCACCGTCTCCCGGTAGAAGTCGAGGTAGGTCAGGAAGAGCGCCCTGACGTCGTCGGACGGACCGGGTTCGGGGAGCACGGGAGGCATGGCGCGCAGTATCCACGCGGACACCGACTAGGTCGAGAACGCCCGAGCCAGGAAGCGGAGCTGTGCCGGCGCCATCCGTCGCCAGTACCCCACGTCGTGGCCACCGGGCTGGAACCCCCCGGCGGGCGGGACATCGAAGCCGCGCACGTAGTCGCGGGTGGCGGCGTAGAACGGGTCCCCCTCGCCGCAGTCGACCCGCACCGGGATGCTGTCGAGCCGGTCCTGCCGACCGAAGGCAGTGGCTTCCGCGAAGTCGGCGGAGTCGTCGAACGCTCCTGGCGCCGAGTCCTCGTACACGTGCCACAGGGCAGGGCTCTCGGCGACGACCGCGGCCACGCGGCTGAGCCTGGCCGCCAGCATGAGGGCGCCGTAGCCGCCCATCGACCACCCCATGAACCCCGGCCGGTCCACGTCGAGGCCGTGCGAGCGGAGCAGCGGAAGGAACTCCTCGAGGACCATGGCGCCCGCGTCCTCCCCGTTGTCCCGGGCGTGCCAGTAGGTGTCGCCCCCGTCGACGCTTGCCAGGGCGAAAGGTGTCGCACCACGCCGTACGACGGCCGCCAGGAACCTGTCCAGGCCCAGGTACCGGGGGCTGAACGCCGACGTGTGGTCCCCGCCCCGGCCGTGGAGGACGACGGCGACCGGGAGGTCTCGGCCGCCACCTGGAGGCAGGGCGATCGTCCATCCGCAGCGCCGCCCGAGCCTTGCCTCCGAGCGGAAGGTGCCGCTGACGGTCCGCCCACTCGGCACGCGCGGGACCACGCCGTCGCGCCCCTCGGGGCCGACGTGGCGGTAGAGCCAGGACCGCCCCGGCAGCACCCCGCCGTCGACGCCCACCGCGACCGCGGCCCCTCCGGCGACGGCGACCCCGGCTCCTGTCAGGAGCGCGCGGCGGGAGAGGCGGCGTTGGTGCGGGCCGTCCTGGGAGGAGGTCACGGGCCCAGTCTGCCCGCAGCCGAGGGTCAGCCCGACCGTCTGCGCCGCAGGCGTGCCGCGTCGGCCTTCACGGTGTCGGCGGACGTCGGCTTCGACATCTCGATCCTTCCCTTCCCCGTGTACATCGAGCCCGGCCTGTCAGGCCGGGCTCATCGCCGCCGTCTGCCGGTGCCTTGCGTGTACTGGATGCTGAAGTACCCACTGAGGATCGCGGCGATCGAGCTGGCGACGGCCGCCAGCGCTGCGACGCCCGACTCGTCGCTCCAGAAGGTGGCCACCACGACGAACGTCGTCATGAGTCCGACCACTCCGATGAAGACTGCCCAGAGCGCCGACTGGCGTGGCGGCTGCTCCGGTTCTGCCTTCCTCTGCTTGCTCCCTGTATGCCCCATGTGCGTGACACTCCTGTCGGTTCACGCTGAAACGACAACTACTCGTTGAGGCTGCCGACCCGAGGAGGACCGGTGATCCCGCCTTCCCAGCGCGTCGTCACCCGTCGCGTCACCTCGACGCAGACAGACCGGGGAGTCATCCGGCGCCACCGACTTCACGTCGGCTGCTCCCTGAGGGCCGTCTTTACTTTCCTTTTACGATAAGGATGCGTGGGGTCTTGAATCACGACATGACCCATGATGTCTATCTTCGTCCGAACCTAAGGATCAGACGGGGGTGGTCGAAACCGTCCCATATGGTGCCCATCCCGACATAGCGGGCGAATGGAGTCCCCCGATCGGGTGACAGCACCTCCGTGCCCGTCAGTGTCGAAGAGCGAGAGCCGCCAGAGCGCCGTTGACGACGGAGCCGGCTGAGAGGTCGTGCAGCTCGTACAGGTCCGGCACCGTGCCGGACTGGCCGAACGAGTCGACGCCCAGGCTCACCGCCGGCACTCCGAGTGCAGACCCGAGCCAGGCCATGGCGTGCGACGAGGCGTCGTGGACGGTGACCAGCGGGGCGGTCATGTCGAACGCCGCCCGCAGCGCACCGGGGATGGACGGTGTCGTGGCGGTGCGGATCCCCTGCCGCAGGGTGCGCTGCCACGCGGCGTACAACCGGTCCAGCGACGTCACGTCGACGACATGGGCGTGCACGCCCTCCTCCTCGAGCTCCCGTGCAGCGGCCAGTGCTTCGGGCAGGACCGCTCCGGACGCGGCGATCTGGACGACGGGAGCCCCGTCGGCAGGGCCGGAGTCCACCAGTCGGTAGGCGCCGGCGAGGACCTGTCGCCGCAGCGTCGCGTCGCCGATCCTCGCGCGCGCCTCCTCGAACGGGCTCTGGTCGAGGGGCCGCGTGGTGAGCCGGAAGTAGTAGGACCCGTCGTCGACGGTTCCGAGGGCGTCGCCCTTGCCCGGTTCGGCGATCTGGCTCAGGGAGGCGCAGAGCAGCCAGTCCAGCGCCGTGGCGTAGGCCGGCTCCAGCAGCGTCACGTTGGGCAGCTCCAGGCCGACCGACGCCGTGATCGTCGACTGGTGCGCACCTCCTTCAGGTGCGAGCGTCACGCCCGACGGCGTGCCCGCCACCACGAAGCGCGCCCCCGAGTAGACCGAGTAGACGAAGGCGTCGAGGCCTCGCAGGACGAACGGGTCGTAGAGGGTCCCGACCGGGAGCAGCGGCTGGTCCGAGAGGTCCCAGGCGAGGCCGAGCTGCCCGAGCAGGAGGAAGAGGTTCATCTCGCTGATGCCGAGCTCGATGTGCTGACCGTCCGGGCCTTCGACCCACTTCAGCACGCCGTCCTCGCCCCAGGCCGGTCGCTTGGTCGGGTTGAACACCCCGGTTCGGTTGATGAAGCCGGCGAGGTTCGTGGAGGTGGCCACGTCCGGGGCGGCCGTGACGAGGAGCGGCGCGACCTGCTCGTCCCGGGAGAGGTTCACGAGGATCCGGCCGAACGCCTCCTGCGTGGAGATCGGCTTGCGGGACCTCAGGTCGGTCCCGGTCGGCACGCTGCACGCCTTGCGCGGTGCGGTCGGGACCCGGACGAGGTGCTCGGCGCGCACGCCCGCCCACTGACCCGCCGGGGTCGTCGGGTCGATCCGGTCCCACTCGGTCTCCGCGGTGAGGCCCGTCCGCTCGCGCAGCTCGTCGATCTGGTCCCCCGTCAGCAGCGCGGAGTGGTTGCGCGGGTTGCCCGCGATGGGGAGCCCCCAGCCCTTGATGGTGTACGCGAACACCACGCTCGGGCGGTCGGTCACGGCGTCACACTGCCGATAGGCGTCGAGCATCGCGCCCAGGTCATGCCCGCCGAGGTCGGTGACCAGCGCGGCGAGCTCCTCGTCGTCGTACGACGAGCAGAGATCACGCAGCGAGGCGGCCGCACCGTCGAGGAACCGCTCCCGCAGCGCGGCGGGTGCCATGCCGAACAGCGACTGGTAGCGCTCGTTCGGCATCGCGTCGATCCACGCCTCGAGCTGCTTGCCGTCCCGCCGGGCGTAGGCCTCGCGCAGGCGGGGTCCGTACTTGACCTCCACCACGTGCCAGCCGGCCGCCCGGAACTGCTGGCTCCACTGCTGGATGCGGATGCCGGGGACGACCCGGTCGAGGGACTGCCGGTTGAAGTCCACGACCCACATAACGTTGCCGAGGCCCTGGGTCGCGGGGTCGGCGATGGCCTCCCACACGTTGCCCTCGTCGAGCTCCGCGTCTCCGAGCAGGGCGATGAAGCGGGTCGCGGGGCGGGAGCCGAAGTGCGCGTCGACGTACCTGCGGGTCACGGCGGCGAACAGCGGAGCCGCGGCACCGAGGCCGACCGAGCCTGTGGAGAAGTCGACCAGGTCCGGGTCCTTGGTGCGCGAAGGGTAGGACTGGAGGCCGCCGGCCTGCCTGAGCTTCGTGAGGTAGGAGCGGTCGAGGCCGCCGAGAAGGTACTGGATCGCGTGGAAGACGGGTGAGGCGTGCGGCTTGACGCTGACCCGGTCCGGGGCGTCGAGGTGGGCGAACCACAGGGCCGTCATCGCGGTCACGAGACTCGCGCTGGAGGCCTGGTGGCCGCCGACCTTCACCCCGTCGGAGCTCTCCCGCTCCCGGTTCGCCGCGTCGACGATCCGCGTTGAGAGCCACAGCACGCGCTGCGCGACCTCCTCGAGGACGCGCAGATCCACCCCCTCGGAGTCGGCCGGGGCTGCATCGGGGGTGGTCGAGACCACGTTGTCTCCTTCGGGCGTCGAGTTCGGGCATGAGTCTGCCTCACGCGGCTGCCGCCTGCTCGCCCGTCCACCCCGTCGGCGTGCACGAGATCGCGTGAGGGGGGTACGGGTGGCTACTGTCGTGCTGCACCACACGTCCCTGAGGAGAGCATCTAGATGCAGATCTGGCCTGGTCGGTCGTACCCGCTAGGAGCGACGTACGACGGCTCCGGAGTGAACTTCGCGCTCTTCAGCGAGGTCGCGGAGCGGGTGGAGCTGTGCCTGATCGACGAGGACGGCAAGGAGACCCGGGTCGACATGCCGGAGATGGACGGCTTCGTCCACCACGTCTACCTTCCCGGGGTGCAGCCGGGCCAGCGTTACGGCTTCCGGGTGCACGGCCCGTACGACCCGTCCCAGGGGCATCGGTGCAACCCCGCGAAGCTCCTGCTCGATCCGTACGCCAAGGCGGTCGAGGGGCAGGTCGACGGCGACGAGTCGCTGTTCTCCTACAGCTTCAAGAACCCCAAGAAGTTCAACGACGCCGACAGCCTCGGCCACACGATGCTCTCCGTCGTGATCAACCCCTTCTTCGACTGGGGCTATGACCGGACCCCCGACCACGAGTACCACGAGTCCGTGATCTACGAGGCCCACGTCAAGGGCCTCACCGAGACGCACCCCGCCATTCCGGAGGACATCCGGGGCACCTACGCCGCGATCGCGCATCCCGCGATGATCGAGCACCTCACCTCGCTCGGCGTGACGGCAGTCGAGCTCATGCCCGTGCACCAGTACGTCCAGGACACTCACCTGCTCGAGAAGGGCCTGTCGAACTACTGGGGCTACAACACGATCGGCTTCTTCGCCCCCCACAACGCCTACTCCGCCACCGGCCAGCGGGGCCAGCAGGTGCAGGAGTTCAAGGGGATGGTGAAGGCGCTCCACGAGGCGGACATCGAGGTGATCCTCGACGTGGTCTACAACCACACCGCCGAGGGAAACCACCAGGGCCCGACGCTGTGCTTCCGGGGCATCGACAACACCTCGTACTACCGACTCGTCGACGACGACAAGTCGTTCTACTTCGACACCACCGGCACCGGCAACAGCCTGCTGATGCGGCATCCCCACGTGCTGCAGCTGATCATGGACTCGCTGCGCTACTGGGTGACCGAGATGCACGTCGACGGGTTCCGCTTCGACCTCGCCTCGTCCCTGGCCCGACAGTTCCACGAGGTCGACCGCCTGTCGGCGTTCTTCGAGCTCGTCCAGCCGGACCCGGTCGTCTCGCAGGTCAAGCTGATCGCCGAACCGTGGGACGTCGGGCCCGGTGGCTACCAGGTCGGCAACTTCCCTCCGCTGTGGACGGAGTGGAACGGCAAGTTCCGCGACACGGTGCGCGACTTCTGGCGCGGTGAGCACGCGACGCTCGCGGAGTTCGCGTCGCGGTTCACCGGGTCGAGTGACCTCTACGAGGCCGACGGCCGGCGACCGATCGCGTCGATCAACTTCGTCACCGCGCACGACGGGTTCACCCTCCACGACCTCGTCTCCTACAACGAGAAGCACAACGAGGCGAACGGCGAGGACAACAACGACGGCGAGAGCCACAACCGGTCGTGGAACTGCGGTGTCGAGGGCGAGACCGATGACATCGAGGTCATCGCACTGCGCGAGCAGCAGAAGCGCAACTTCCTGACGACGCTGTTCCTGTCGCAAGGCGTGCCGATGCTGC
>DASVBF010000329.1:0-5132 GCA_036375975.1 Nocardioidaceae bacterium
GCGATCCTGTTGTGAGCCATCGGGTAGCTCAGCACTTCCAGGACTTCGAAGTCGATCTCGACGCTCACGTCGCCTCCCTTGTGGCCGAGGCCCGGCCGTTCGGTAGCCCCTGGGCTCGAGGAGCCGAGCGGGGCCGGGGGACGGACCTCGTGCATCCTGTCACCTTCTGGGGACAAGAGCCTCGAAGTCGGGAAATGCTCAGACAGCTGCGGCGCGGGCCACATGCGCAGTGGTTGACGACGCAAGGACGGCCGTCTGAACTCCGCCGCCAGCGAGGAGGGTCCCGCGACGACGACGCCAGATGGTCCGCGGCTGCCCTAGGGTCGTCAACATGTCAGACGAGGAGCAGCCCGACCCACCAGCGCGCGGCGGACCGGGGTCGCTGCGGTGGTGGATGACGGACCGCCACGGTGATGTGGTGCTGGGTCAGTTTCCCAACCCGGCGCTCGCGGTCTGGCTCGTGGCGACCGTGCTCAGGTGGACCGGGGTGCTCGACGACGAGAGTGCGGACACGGCCCGGGACATCGGCACAGGGGCCTTGCTGGTCTGGGCCCTGGACGAGATCGTGCGAGGCGCGACCCCGTTCCGCCGGCTGCTCGGCGCCGTGGTGCTGGTCCCGGTGGTCGTTGGCCTCGTGATCTGATGATCGGCGCCGGTCGCGGCCCGGTTGCTGAGCGAGGCAGCACGACGCTCAACCGCGGCATCCGCTGGCGCCAGGCCACCCGCGCTGTTCGGACCGTGAGCGTCACCGGCAACCTCCTCTCGGCTGACACCCGTCCGAGCCGGGAACCGGGAAGATGCCTTCGTCGTGGACTCGTCCGCCCGCCCCTCGATGTCGCGACGACACTCCGCTCCGCGCGTATCGTCGATCTCATGAGCACGATCGCCTCCAGCGCCACGGTGCTCGTCCACAAGGACGGTTCGGCCGCGCGCGTGACCCTCAACCGGCCCGAGAAGCGCAACGCTCTGAGCCTCGAGCTCATGCAGGAGCTGCTCACCACGCTGCGCCGTGTGAGCGCCGACCCGGTCACCCGTGCCATCGTGCTGGAAGGCGCAGGTCCGGTGTTCTCCGCCGGCCACGATCTGAGAGAGATGGTCGGCCGTGACGTCGCCTTCTACCAACGCCTGTTCGACGTCTGCACCGAGCTGATGGAGGAGATCCACCGGCTGCCCCAGCCGGTGATCGCGCGCGTGCACGGTCTGGCCACGGCGGCTGGCTGCCAGCTCGTGGCCGCCTGCGACCTCGCCGTCGCCGCTGACCACGCGCGTTTCGCCACCCCAGGAGTGAAGATCGGGCTGTTCTGCTCGACGCCGATGGTGCCGCTCTCCCGTGCGGTGGGCCGCAAGAGGGCGTTGGACATGCTGCTGACCGGGCGCCAGATCGATGCCGCCACGGCGCTCGACTGGGGACTGGTCAACCGCGTGGTTCCCGCTGCCGCGCTCGATGACGAGATCCGCGTGCTGGTCGACGCGGTCGCCAGCTCGAGCCCCCTAACCGTCGGCATCGGCAAGGAGGCGTTCTACTCACAGATCGAGCTCGACGAGCACCGCGCCTATGACCTGACCAAGGCCGTGATTGCCATGAACGCGCGCACGGACGACGCACAAGAAGGCATCTGCGCCTTCCTGGAGAAGCGCCCGCCCGAGTGGCGCGGGACCTGACCGGGCCCGTCGGGACGGCAACGTGCACGTTCCCGGGCCGACCCGCCCAGGATTTGAAAGCATCGTGTGGCATTGAGAACCTCCGTCGCACCCTTGGCGGACTTCCGGAGCGGCCGCGAATCGTGACCAGCGGCAGCTTCTCGACGCTCTTGCAGCTGCTCGGCGAAGTGGATCGGCTGCTCCCCACCTATTGACTCTGGGCGGCCAACGTCCAGCTCCCTGTACCCGACCGCGAGGGCGTCGACCTCGAGACGCCGTTCGTGGGCGGGGGATGCGCGCGAGCCTCCGGTTGCACTACGTGCCGTCGCGCTCGTCGCTGCGGGAGCAGCGATTTGCCGGGTTTGTGAGAATCGTCGGAGGGGTATGCCATCTCCGAGGTTCTGGGGAAGGCTCTGCGATGTCTCAAGGTCGGTTCGTGGGCTTCTTCGCCCTTCTCCTCATCGGATCGGCGATGGCTCATGGCTGGCCCACAACGGAGCCGGATGCTCTACCTGCCGCTCGGCAGACGGCAGGCCCTCCCAAGACAAACATGGGTGCGGCTGATAAGGGGGTCTCCGGGACTGTCCGCCCCCAAGGCAGCCATGTCTGGTACAGGTTGCGGCAGGGTCGGCTGAGCGAGGTGTACTACCCCGACCTGTCGACTCCGAACCTCCGCACTCTCGAGCTGGTCATTACGGACGGCCGGACGTTCACCGACCGCGAGTCCGAGGACACGTGGGACCGGACGTTCCACCCCGACGCGGGGAGCCGGGCCTACACGCAGGTCAACATGGCGAAGTCCGGGAAGTACCGGATCACCAAGCGCTTCGTTGCCGACCCGCACCGTGACGCGGTGGAGATGAGGGTTCTTCTAGAGTCGCTCGACGGCAGGAGGCTCACGCTGTTCGCGCTGTACGACCCTGCGTTGCACAGCACCGCGACGAACGACCGTGGCCGTTCGGTCGGCCACACTCTTGTCGCAACCGATGGTGCCTCGGGGCTCTCGAGCGCGCTCCGGTCACGACCGGCGTTCGGGTCCATGGCGACCGGATATCTCGGCTCCAGCGACGGGTGGCCCGACCTGAAGCGTGATCACCGCCTTGACCATGAGCAAGAAGCCGCACGCCCCGGAGACATCGTGCAGGTGGCCCGCATCGCCGGCGTCAACGGTCGGCCCGGTCATCAGGTCGCTACCCTGACACTCGCCTTCGGAATGAACGCCGGCAAGGCTCGCCGTACCGCCGCGGCTGCCGCGGCTTCCTGGCCCCGCTGAAGCCGGCGCCACTCTGTCAGACCGTCGAAAGCCCGGTCACCGGTCCGGTGAGGTCTCGGCGAGGACCTTCTCGGTTATCAGGGCGTAGAACTCTCGGGCTCCTCCCACAGCGGCCGGTGCCCGGAGCTCTCGAAGGCGACGAGCTCCTTAGTGGGGGCGTCGGGCATCTCGACCCACTCCTCGGCCGGCTCCGCCCGCCCGGGGGTCTGGTGGGCCCCTGCGTCAGGTACACCGGGACCTCGAGGCGCGTGGCCTGCTCCCGGAAGTCGATGTCCTGGAGCTGCGGGTATAGGACGGAGAAGACGTCGAGCATGCCGGCGAAGAAGGGGTTTGCCACGGCCACGTCGTTGAGGGCCAGTGCGACTGAGTCGGTGATGCCACCCCCCATTGGTCGCACATCCGGCTCCCCCGAACGGGGGGTGTGAGGTTGTCGATCTCGTTGCACGCTTGGAGGCACGACGAACGGGGGAGCCAGCGGGCAGCTGGCAAAGTCCTGCGGTCAACCCCGTCGATGCATGGGAAGGACCGCCCCTCGCGCCTCGGCGGACTCGTTGGGGACGTGACGCGAGGCGGAGACGGTTCAGCCCTTCAAGGACGCAGGAGGATCGCAGGAATGACGCTTCGCCAGCAGGAGGTCCTGGAGAGCGACGTACTGGAGGTCGTGGAGCCCGAAGGACTCGAGGCCGAGAAGGCCGACGTGCCGACGGTGGAAGAGGCTGCCGTGCCGAAGGCCGACGTGCCGACGGTCGAAGAGCCCGAGGAACTAAAGGTCAAGGGCGCCATGCTCGTCAAGATCCGAGGCATGACCTCCGAGGAGCGCGCTGCGGAGGGCTGGGAGAACCACCCAGAGGCCATCCCGTGCGTCGAGTACGACAACGGAGCGGTTCTCTACTCAGCCTGCCAAGAGTGCGACAGGCCAGGCACCATCTACGCCAGCTACGCGGGCGGACGCTGGGGAATCGACCCTGCTGGTGAGCCGTACCAACGCACTCCGACGCGGAGGGTGACTCCGAAGTGGGTGTACCCGGCTGTCGCGTTGGCAGTGCTCGTGGCAGGTCTTGCGGCTGGCGCTGTCGTCATGCTCTGGAACGTGAATCAAGACCAGCACGGCCAGGTGCGCGAGCAGCAGCGGATCATCCAGGATCAACGGACCCTGATGAACCGCCAGCTGGAGAGCCAGCAGACCATCCAGCGCATCGTCCGATCGAACCAGTCTGAGTTGGAGAGGTCCCTCGAGCACGTCACACGCCAGGTGGAGGGAGTCGCCGCGGCGCGGAACCGGTTACGGGACGCGAACGCGCAGCTGAGGCAGCGGAACACGCGACTGCAGCAGCGAGTCCAGCAGGCGCGGCGCTAGCGACGACGCGGGCGATCGAGAACGACCTTCGGTAGCACCCGGGACCGGCCGGTCACACGACCAGCCGGCCCCGTGTCGCTACCTCTCCTCCGCGTCAGCGCTTGATGACGACCTTGAGCGCCTTCGTCTCGGCCGCACGTCCGAAGGTGTCGTAGGCGTCCATCATCTGTTCCAGGGTGAACCGATGGGTGGCGAACTTCTCGGCGGCGAGCTTGTGCTGGGCGACCAGCTTCAGCAGCATCGACGTGGTGTTCGCGCTGACCAGGCCCGTGGTGATGGAGACGTCCATGATCCACAGATCCTGCAGGGCGAGCTCGACAGGAGCGCCGTGCACGCCGACGTTGGCGACGGAGCCGCCCGGCCGGACGATCTTGGTGCAGGCGTCGAACGTGGCGGGGATGCCCACCGCCTCGATCGCTACATCGACGCCGAGCCCGTCGGTCATCGCCTTCACCTGGTCGATCCAGTCCTCGGCGCCGTTGTTCACGACGTCGCTGGCTCCGAAGCTCCTGGCCTGTTCGAGCCGGTTGTCGTCGAGGTCGAGCGCGATGACCCGGGCGGCGCCGTACAGTCCCGCGGTCATCATCGCTGCGAGACCGACGGGACCGGCGCCGACGACGGCGACGACGTCGCCGGGCTTCACCCGGCCGTACCAACCGATCTCGAAGCCGGTCGGCAGGATGTCCGAAAGCATCACGGCGGCCTCGTCAGTGACTCCCGCCGGGAGCTTGTAGAGGGAGTTGTCGCCGAACGGCACGCGGACGTACTCCGCCTGGGTCCCGTCGATGAGGTGACCGAAGATCCAGCCGATCCCGGACGCACCTTCCTCGGCGAGGCAGTGGGCATAGAGGCCTTGGTGGC
>DASVBF010000150.1:0-2280 GCA_036375975.1 Nocardioidaceae bacterium
GCCGCATGAGCGCAATGACCGGTGCGGGTGCGCCCACAGTGCGCATGAAGGTCTTGACCGCCTCGCCACGCCGGTTCTCCTCGACCATCCGGCGAAGTCGTCGTGGGAGGTGTGGGTCGTTCGCGGGACGGGTGTCGTCGACGATGAACGGCGCCTCGTAGACCGCGAGCCTCGCGATGGGAACACCGTGCCTCGCCGCCTCGAGTGCGAGCGCGCCTCCGGACGAGGCACCGAAGACGTGAGCGGATCCTCCGGCGACCTCGATCATGGCCGCGAGGTCCTCGACCTCCCGCTCGACGGCCCACGGTGCCGTGCCGGCGCCGCTCTCGCCCCGGCCACGGCGGTCATAGGTGTAGACGGTGAACGCACCGGCCAGCTGCTTTGCGAGGCCGCGCGCGGGGCCCATGGCGCGGTGGCACAACGCGCCGTCGACGAGCACCAGCGCCGGACCGCTGCCGGTCACCTCGTAGGCGATCCTGGTTCCGTCCGTGGACGTGACGAGCTGTGTTGCCTGGATGGTCGTGCTGCTCATGGCTCCTCCTCGGTGGGTTTGTCTCACCGGTACGTCGAACGGGGCTCGTGCATTTCGACCAGCACGGTCACGAGATCTCATCGGCCCGCCCGAGCAGCACCCTGCGCTCGGTCTCGTTGCGCGTGAGCGCCGCGGCCTCGCGGAAGGCGGCCGCTGCCTCCTCCGCTCGCCCGGCCCGCGCGAGCAGGTCTCCTCGGACGGTCGGGACCAGGTGCGACTGGGCGAGCGCACCGTCGTACAGGCCGTCGAGCACGGCCAGCCCGGCATCCGGGCCGAAGGCACGTCCGTGGGCGACCGCCCGGTTCACGTCGACGACCGGGCTCGGAGCAACGTCGGCCAGGACGTCGTACAGCTCCGAGATGCGCACCCAGTCGGTCTGCTCGGGACTGCGCGCGCGGGCATGGCAGGCGGCGATCTCGGCCTGGAGCACGTACGGTCCGACCGGCCTGCCGAGCCGCTCGGCACGGTCGAGCGCAGCGAGCCCACGGCGGATCAGCAGCTGGTCCCAGAGGCGGCGGTCCTGATCCTCGAGAAGAACCGGGCTGCCGTCGTCGCGTGTCCGAGCGCGGATACGGGAGGCCTGGATCTCGAGGAGAGCCTGGAGGCCGAACACCTCCGGCTCGTTCGTCTCGAGAGTGGTCAGCATCCGTGCGAGGCGGAGAGCCTCGTGGCACAGGTCGGGTCGCATCCAGTCGTCGCCGGCCGTCGCCGAGTAGCCCTCGTTGAAGATCAGGTAGATGACGGACATGACGTCCCCGAGCCTCTTGTGGCGGTCCGGGCCGACGGGCAGCTCGAAGTCCACCCCGGCGAGGCTCTTCTTGGCCCGAGAGATCCGCTGGCCGATCGTCGCGTCCTTCACGAGGAAGCCGCGTGCGATCTCCTGCGTGGTGAGCCCGCCGACGAGTCGAAGCGTCAGGGCAGCGCGTGACTCCGGCGGCAGCGCCGGATGGCACGCGAGGAACATCAGCCGCAGGACGTCGTCCTCGATGTGGTCCACGGCGGCGTCGAAGTCGGGGACATGCACCTCTGAGAGGTCACGGCCGAGCTCCGCACTCCGGCGTCGCAGCGTCTCCGCCCGCCGGAAGTGGTCCACCGCACGACGCTTGGCGATCGCCATCAGCCAGGCGCCCGGGTTCTTGGGGATGCCTTCGACTGGCCACTGCTCGAGCGCGGCGACCAGGGCGTCCTGGGCCAGGTCCTCGGCGAGCCCCACGTCATGGGTCATCCGGGTGAGCCCTGCGACCAGGCGTGCGGCCTCGAGTCGCCAGACGGCACTGACAGCGGCTGCGGCGTCGCGCTCCACCCGTCGATGGTAGAGCGCGACGCCGAGTAGTCAGCCTGCCGAGGCCGGTCCCTCGTCGGGCCCGGCGATCCGTCGGACCTCCATGCTGCCCTCCCACCCAGGCCAGTACTCCCGGTGCAGCTCCGCCACCCGACGTGCCGCGGCGACCGCCTCCTCCGGAGACCTCACCTCGATGACCGAGTAGCCCCCGACGACCTCCTTGGCCTCCGCGTAGGGGCCGTCGGTGACCGTGATGTCACCCGCGGTCACGCGGATCTCCGTGCTCTGTGCAGGCGGGTACAGGCCGCCGGCGTCGAGCATCCAACCTGCGGCGAACGCCTCCCCCATCTCCTTGCCCATCGCCTCGACCAGCGCGGGAGGAGGCTCCCCAACGTCCTCCGCCATCTTCACGAAAACCATGTAACGCATGCTGCTCACCCTTCCTGGTGTGTGCTGTCAGCAGTAC
>DASVBF010000300.1:0-3920 GCA_036375975.1 Nocardioidaceae bacterium
CGCGCCGACGCCCCGCAGGAAGTCCTTGCGCGTCATACCGGGCTGCTTTGTTATTGCGCGATCCTGGTTCGCTGTCACGCGATCGCCCCCTCGGACATACCAGACGGGTTCCGGGCTGACGAAAATTGACCTTTAGCTTCACTCCCGGCACGCGGACGCCACCATCCGTCAACTGATGTATTCTCCCGTCGGTGGCCGGGGCAGCCCGGCGCACCGGCGAACGCGGCGGCCGAGCAGGCCGCGATCGAGCACGTGATGGCCGCCGAGAAGGCCGCCGGGCGCATCCCTGAAGACGTCCGCCGCGCAGGCGTCCCTTATGACATCTCCAGCCCGCCCCCGCAAGACCGGGATCAAGGCCCTCAGCCGCTCCGCCCGCGGCGGCGTCCTGGCCCTGGAGGAAAGCCAGGCAGCCAAAGCCCGACGCGACCCCGCCAACCACTACTCCTATGTTGCCGGCCACGCCGCCGACCCAGCGCGCATCACCGTGCCGATCATCCACCGCGACCTCCTGCCCGCCATCCTCGGGCCGGACACCACCGACCATCAGCTACCGGGCCACACTCCGCACCGGCGAATACGACAGCCTCACCCCGCCCTGACCCGCCCGCCCAACACACCAGCCGCCCGACCCGCGGCATATGCGGACGTTCGCCTCAGGCGCGGCGATGTATAAATGTACGGCTGGCTGGCCGTCCATTGGGCCTGTAGCTGGACTGCTGAGAGCGGCTAGCGGCACGAATATCGCTTGATAACCGCGCGCCGACCCGCCGATCTGGGCGGGCGTTGGCTCCGTGCCGGTCAAGGCTCTGGTCGTGCAGATTTCGCGTTCTGCGCGCCCATGGCTGTGGCCGGGGTGGGACGATGCCGCGTGACCTAGACCTGCTGTTTGCGCAGATATACGCTATGTCATCGCTGGGTCCTGCGGATGGGAGCGCTGGCTCCCAAGACCCGGGGATTCGCGGGGACCTTCAATTCTTGGGGAGGGCTTATGCGTAGATCACTTCTTTTTTCCTTCGCTGCGGTGGGCGCCGCGTTTACGATTGCGCTTCCTGCGGCCGCTGCCGCTGCGGCACCGACTGTGGGACCGTTGTCGCTCGTGTCGGGGCCGAGCCCGTTCGCTGGCTGCACGAGCGGTCTCGATCCGGGGTCGCCGCCGGGGACCAACTACGTGAACGCCGAGGTCGAGCCGTTCGTCGCGGTCAACCCGGCTAGCCCGTCGCACCTGATTGCGGCCTTCCAGCAGGACCGCTGGTCCAATGGCGGCGCGCGCGGCCTGGCCACCGCGGTGTCCGCAAACAGCGGCTCGACCTGGACCGAGCCGCCGCCGCCGCACTTCAGCACGTGCGCGGGCGGCACGGCCGCCAACGGCGGCGCCTATGACCGCGCCTCCGACCCCTGGGTCAGCATCGGGCCCGACGGCCGCGCCTACCAGGTGAGCCTGTCAGTGAACGCGGCCCAGACCATCTCCGCGATCCTGGCCAGCACGTCAACAGATGACGGTGCCACCTGGAGCGAGCCGGCGACGATCCAGCGCGACAACTCGCCGACTCACTTCGTGTTCAACGACAAGGAGTCGGTGACCGCCGACCCTCGACAAGATCATGCTGGCACCGCGTATGTGGTGTGGGACCGCAGCCGGTTCCCGAGCGACAGCGCGAACGTGAACGCCGCTCACTCCTCCGCCTTCCGGGGCGATCCGATGTTCTCCAAGACCACTGATGGCGGGCAGACCTGGTCGACGCCGACTCGCATCTCGCCGCAGAACAACAACATGTTCACGATCGGCAACCAGATCGCGGTGCTGCCCGACGGCACGCTGGTCGATGTCTTCCACTACGGCAAGGGCTCCGGGCGGGACCAGCCCAACGCGTCGCTGACGGGCGTTGCCCGTTCGACCGACGGCGGGCTGACCTGGTCAAAGCCGATCCGGATCTCGAACAACCCGGTCGCCGATGATGTCGACCCGGACACCGGCTTCCCGCTGCGCACGGGTGCCGACATCGGCGGTGGCCTGCCCGACATCGCGGCCGACCCGAGGAATGGCGATCTGTATGTGGTGTGGGAGGACAGCCGGTTCAGCGGCACCCACAACGACATCGCGCTGTCGAAGTCGACCGACGGCGGGCTGACCTGGTCGGCGCCGCAGAAGGTTAACCAGACACCCAGCCCGGTCGAGGCGTTCACGCCGATGGTCGACGTGCTGCCCGACGGGACGGTCGCGGTGACCTACTACGACATCCGCAACAACACGCCAGCCGCCGGGCTCGACACCGACTACTTCGTCGCCGTCTCCCACGACGGCGGAGCGACCTGGCAGGAGTCCAAGATCACACCCACCTCGTTCAACGACGCCACAGCACCGATCGCGCGCGGCTATTTCCTGGGCGACTACATGGGGCTCGCGAACAACGGCAGCGCGTTCAAGTCGGTCTTCATACAGACCAACGGCGACACGAATAACCGCACCACCGACGCGTTCGCGACCACCATCACGCCATAGAACCTATAGATAGGCGCGTGGAGGGCCGTGCCGCCAGCGCGGCCCTCCACGCTCAACCCCCACAACATGAGCGGTCGTCGTCGCCCGCCCCGCCCCCGCGAGCCGAATGTGGGCACAGGTGGCAACGTCCTTCTGGTGAGCATGCGGGATATCGCGGCTGGCGAGGAGCTCACCATCGACCATGCCCTGTTCCTGGGGATGCTGGCTTCGCCATGGAATGACGGTACGGAACCGCGGCCTGTCGAGGCGTGGTGACGGGAACGGACTGGACGCGCACCGACCTGCGGGAGCGCTACTGGGGATGGATTTCCGGGGAGGGCGCGATCGCCGGGGTCGTTGTGCGTCTGAACGCCGCGCGCTGGGATGACGAGCGGATGGAACCGCGGCAGCCTGACGGGCCAGATCATCGCAGCCGAAGTGGTCGTCCAAGGAGACACAGCCACCATCCGGGTCCATGCAGAGCAGGTGACCGGAGTGCATCTTTGCCAATGCGAGCCGGCAGCGCAGAGGCAGCGCCCGAGGCGGTGTCAGGCACCGTTCGGAGTCGATGACGGCGCACGCCGTCGGCGGTATGAGCGTGCGGCAGGCTCGGTCGCTCGCGGTTCGACTGACTGCGATGCGGAAAGCTTGGAAGAAGTCCTGGCCGGGGTGTCGGATCGACTCGAGTGCGTTCGTGGAGAAGGTGAGTGGCAGTCGTCTGGCTGCCCGTGAGCAGAGGAGCTTGTGATGGCGCTGTACCTGATCTTCTTCAACGACGAGTGGGTGCCCGACCTCACGATGGCGGAGCTGCGGGAGAGGGCCACGTCCGCCAGGGCCTTGATCGAGGAGATGACGGACGCCGGCGTCTTCGTCTTCAGCGACGGCGGTCTGGACGCGTCGACCGCCGTGTGCAGCGTCGACCCGGGCAGCGGCACGCCCCTCTTCACCGACGGGCCGTACGTCGAGACCAAGGAGCACCTCGGCGGTTTCGCGGTCGTCGATGTGGCCGACGAGCAGGCGGCCCGGTATTGGGCCGGCCGGATCGCGGTCGCGGTCGGCTGGCCGCAGGAGGTGCACCGCTTTCCGCATCGCATCGCGTTGAGCGCTGACACGCAGTCTGAAGCCTCGTCTTAACGCGATGTTCTGATGGGCATGGCCCAGCGGACGCAGTGGACGAGAGCGGCTGACCCCACCGCCGTTAGTCGCTGCGCACCGTGGATGAGCCGGAAGGCTCGTAGGGCATGGGCTGCCTTCTGGGCGAAGTGGCCGCACGCTCATCGGCAGGACAGGAACCCGTCGAAGCCGGGCAGACCGGGATTTGGGCGCGCTGATCAGTGATGTTCTGTGCTGTCAGCTTGCCTGCCGTGGGGCGCCGAGGACCAGGTCAAACTGGCGGAGCTGCAGGGACAGCGGTATTGACTGGATCAGGGTATTGCGTGCG
>DASVBF010000310.1:0-15350 GCA_036375975.1 Nocardioidaceae bacterium
CCGACCCGGTCCGGCCGGTCGCGCCGTACGACGGCACCGTGACCGCCGACGTGCCCGCCACCGGGGCGGACGGTGTGGTCGAGGCGGTGGCCTCGGCCCGCGCCGCACAGAGCGCCTGGGCGGCGCGCCCCTACCGTGAGCGCGCGCAGGTGATGCTGCGCTTCCACGACCTTCTCGTCGAGCGCCAGGAGCAGGTCGTCGACCTCATCCAGTGGGAGACCGGCAAGTCCCGGTTCAGCGCCTGGCAGGAGATCCTCCAAGTCGCCAACATCGCACGCCACTACGCGCGACGCGGACGGCACTACCTGGCGGAGCAGGGCGTCCGGGGAGCGATGCCGGGACTGACGAAGGTCAAGGAGGTGCGCGTCCCCAAGGGGGTCGTGGGCGTCATCTCGCCGTGGAACTACCCGCTCTACCTGGCCGTGGGTGACGCCGTCCCCGCCCTCCTGGCCGGCAACGGCGCGGTGAGCAAGGCCGACTCGCAGACGCCGCTGACGCTCCTGTGGGCGCGCGAGCTGATGGCGGAAGCGGGCCTCCCCTCCGACCTGTGGCACATCGTCGTGGGGCGCGGCAGCGTCGTCGGCACCGCATTGATCGACTCGGTCGACTACATCTGCTTCACGGGCTCCACCCAGACCGGGCGCACCGTCGCACGCCAGGCGGGTGAGCGGCTGATCGGCTGCTCCCTCGAGCTCGGCGGCAAGAACCCGCTGATCGTCCGCGCAGACGCCGACGTCGACAAGGCGGTCGACGGCACGATCACGGCAGCGTTCGCCAACACCGGCCAGATGTGCATCTCGATCGAACGCGTCCTCGTGCACGACTCGGTCTACGACCAGTTCGCCACGTCGCTCGCCGAGAAGGTCGCGGCGCTCAGGGTCGGGCAGACCTACGACTACTCCGTCGACGTCGGCACCCTGACCTCGGCCGACCAGCTCGAAGCGGTCGTCGGGCACGTCGACGAGGCCGTCGCGAAGGGCGCCACCGTGCTCGCCGGCGGACGGGCACGGCCCGACCTCGGCCCCTACTGCTACGAGCCGACCGTCCTCGCCGACGTCACCGAGGAGATGGCGGTGTGCGGCGAGGAGACCTTCGGCCCAGTCGTCTCGCTCTACCGCTTCCGGTCCGACGAGGAGGCGCTCACTCTCGCCAACCGGGGCAGCTACGGCCTCTCCGCGAGCATCTGGTCCCGGAACGTCGACGAGGCGACGGCCATGGCGCCCAAGGTCCGCGCGGGGTCGGTGAACATCAACGACGGCGCGGCCGCAGCAGCCGGCAGCATCGAGGCGCACATGGGGGGCATGGGCGACAGCGGGCTCGGCAGGCGACACGGGTCGGAGGGCATCCGCAAGTACACCGAGCCCCAGACCGTCGCCGTCCAGCGGCTCCTGCCTCTCGGGCCGCACCCGCGGATGACGGTGGAGAAGTTCGTGGACCTCGGCAACGCCCAGCTCCGGCTGATGCGCCGGCTGAGGGTGCGCTGACCACGATGCTCACGCGGCTGAGCGGGGTGGCCACCTCGCTCCACGAGGGCGCCTCCGGAGCAGTCGGCTACGTGGTCAGGGTGGCCGGCAAGGCCGAGACGCTGCTCGACGAGACGATCGAGACGGTGCGGGCCACCCGGCGCGTGGTCGAGACGGTCGGCCTGGCTGTGGAGACGACGCTGCCGGTCCTGACGACGATCCCGGCCACCCAGGACGACGTGCGCTCGGCGCGGGAGGCGGCCGAACGCCTGGTGGGACTGGTGGACACCACCCTCGTGCAACTCGATAGTCTCCCTGGAGCGAAACTGGTACGGCGGAGGATGAACCGCGTGCCGACGCCAGGCGGCGGACCCGCGAGCCTCATGCCCTGACGCCGAGCCGAGGGAGCCCAGTGACCACCGATGACCACGGCGTGACGCCTCAGGCGATGCGGCGAGCCCTGGCGCGTGCGGCTCGGGGAGTGGCCCTCGACGAGTCGGAGGCCGCCGTACTCCTGACCGCTCGCGGCGAGGACCTCCAGGCGCTGTGTACGACGGCCGCGCGGGTCCGCGACGCGGGCCTCGAGGCTGCGGGGCGACCCGGTGTGGTGACGTACTCCCCGAAGGTCTTCATCCCGTTGACCCGGCTGTGCCGGGACCGGTGCCACTACTGCACCTTCGTGTCGACCCCGAACCAGCTCGCCGCGGCAGGCGAGGCGCCCTACCTCTCCCCCGACGAGGTCCTCGCCATCGCGACACAAGGTGCGGCGCTCGGTTGCAAGGAGGCGCTATTCACGCTGGGCGACCGCCCCGAGGACCGCTGGCCGGCCGCCGCCCAGTGGCTGGACGAGAAGGGCTACGACTCCACGCTCGACTACGTCCGCGCCATGGCCGTGCTCGTGCTCGAGGAGACCGGTCTGCTCCCACATCTCAACCCGGGCGTCATGTCCTGGGAGGAGATCAACCGGCTCAAGGCTGTCTCCCCGTCGATGGGCATGATGCTGGAGACCACCTCGACGCGGCTGTTCACGGAGAAGGGCCAGGCCCACTTCGGATCGCCCGACAAGGACCCCGCCGTCCGGCTGCGCGTGCTGGAGGACGCCGGGCGCCTCAACGTGCCGTTCACGACCGGGCTGCTCGTGGGCATCGGCGAGACCGTCGTTGAGCGCGCCGAGTCGGTCTTCGCGCTGAGGCGGGTGGCGCGTCAGTACGGCCACGTGCAGGAGGTCATCGTCCAGAACTTCCGTGCCAAGCCCGACACCGCGATGCGCTCGGCCGACGACCTCGGGCTCGAGGAGTACCTCGCCGCGATCGCCGTCAGCCGGGTCGTCCTCGGCCCGAAGGTGCGCGTCCAGGCACCACCGAACCTCGTCGACCTCGCCGAGTGCACCGCCCTGCTCGGTGCGGGCGTCGACGACTGGGGCGGCGTGTCGCCGCTGACCCCCGACCACGTCAACCCCGAGCGGCCCTGGCCGTCGCTGGAGCGGCTTCGCTCGGTGACCGAGGCAGCGGGTTTCGCGCTCGCCGAGCGCCTGACCGTCCACCCCGAGTACGTCCGCGCCGGCGAGCCCTGGATCGACCCCCGCGTCTCAGCGCATGTGGCCGCCCTGGCCACCGACACCGGCCTCGGACGCCCCGGCGTGCGTCCTTCCGGCCTCCCGTGGCAGGAGCCCGACGGGGGCTTCGCCTCGGTCGGCCGCACGGACCTCCACGACTCCATCGACAGCCACGGCCGCACGTCCGACCGCCGCGAGGACTTCGAGTCCGTCTACGGCGACTGGCAGATGCTGCGCGAAGCCGTCGGCGCGCCCGACCTCGCGGACTCGGAGGACAGGCGGAGCGCGGAGGGGGCCGCGGCCGTGGATGGGACTGGCCGCCGAGCGAAGCGAGGCTGGTTGGACGCGGCCCCCTCCGGGCGCCGGCCGTCCAGCGACGAGAAGCGAGCGCTGGCCGCAGCCGAGCGCGACCCTGCCGGCCTCACCGACGAGCAAGCCCTGACCCTGATGACGGCCGAGGGCGAGACGCTCCGCGAGGTGTGCCGGATCGCCGACGACCTGCGCCGCGAGGTCTCCGGCGACGAGGTCACCTACGTCGTGAACCGCAACATCAACTTCACCAACGTCTGCTACACGGGCTGCCGTTTCTGCGCGTTCGCCCAGCGCCGTACCGACGCCGACGCATACTCGCTCTCCCTCGACGACGTCGGCGACCGCGCAGAGGAGGCCTGGCGCGACGGAGCCACCGAGGTCTGCATGCAGGGTGGCATCGACCCCGAGCTTCCGGGCACGGCGTACTTCGACCTCGCGGCAGCCGTGAAGGCCCGCGTCCCTGGGATGCACGTGCACGCCTTCTCCCCCATGGAGATCGTCAACGGCGCGTCGCGCACGGGCATGTCGTTCCGTGACTGGCTGCTCCGCGCCAAGGAGTCCGGTCTCGACACGATTCCCGGCACCGCGGCGGAGATCCTCGACGACGACGTGCGCTGGATCCTCACGAAGGGGAAGCTGCCGACCTCCACCTGGATCGACGTCGTGACGACGGCCCACCAGGTCGGCATCCGGTCGAGCTCGACGATGATGTACGGGCATGTCGACAATCCGGCCCACTGGGTGACCCACCTGCGCGTGCTCTCGCGGATCCAGGACGAGACCGGTGGGTTCACCGAGTTCGTGCCGCTGCCGTTCGTGCACCACTCCGCACCGATCTACCTGGCGGGCGTGGCACGGCCGGGACCGACGATGCGCGACAACCTGGCCGTGCACGCCATGGCGCGGATCATGCTCCACGGCCGGATCGACAACATCCAGACCTCGTGGGTGAAGCTGGGTGTCGCCGGCACGCAGGCCATGCTCCAGGCCGGCGCCAACGACCTCGGCGGGACTCTCATGGAGGAGACCATCTCCCGGATGGCCGGCTCCGAGCACGGTTCCGCCAAGTCGGTCGGCGAGCTCACCGAGATCGGCGTCGGCATCGGGCGTCCGGTTCGTCAGCGGACCACGACCTACGGGTACGTCGACCCGGTCACCGTGACCTGAGCCCACAGCACACCTGGGGCCGAGAACCGGCCTGTCCTCGGCGTCACGGGCTGACCGGCGTGCCCCGCAACCAGACCGTCTCGGGCCGGAACAGAGCAGTCACGTTGGTGGCCAGGTCCCCGTCCACGACGAGCAGGTCGGCGTGCAGCCCCGGGGCCAGGCGGCCCTTGTCGGACCCCACCCCGCACGCGTCCGCCGCGACAGCGGTTGCGGCGCCCAGCGCCTCGGCAACGTCCAGGCCCGCGTCCACCAACGCGCACACCTCCTGAGGAAGCAGCCCGTGCCGTTTGGCCGGCGCGATGCCGGAGTCGAGCCCGGCCACGAGACGTACGCCCGCGCGGTGCAGCCGACCCGTGAAGTCAGCGCGGGCCCGGCTCCACTGAGCGGGTGTCATGCCCAATCGGTCCATCGCCGCCTTGATCGCCGGTGGCGGCTCCTTCATGGCGAGTGGGTCGACGCCCATCGTCGGGCAGACCGCGATGCCGCTCCGCGCAAGCGCCGACACGGTGGCCTCGCTTGCCTGGCCAAGGCCCCGGTCGGTGACGCAGCTGCAGTGCTCGATCCCGTCGGGGCTCACCGACAACGCCTGCTCGACGGCCGGTGTCCCGTGCGCATGGACGGTGACGGGCAGACCCGCGCCATGAGCGGCGTCGACGATCCGCCGGAGCTCCTCGGTCGTGAACTGGGTGCGCATCGCGTCGCTGCCGGGGGTGTTGACGCCCCCGGAGGCCATGACCTTGACGACGTCGACCCCTCGGTCGACCCGCTCGGCGATCGCGGCGTCGACCTCCGCCGAGCCCGAGACCTCGCCGCCCATGAAGAAGCAGTGACCGCCCCGGCTCGTCAGCGGCGGGCCGGACGCCAGGATCGTCGGTTCCACGACCGCGCTGCCACGCTGCCGATCCCGACGTTCGACGACGCAGAAGAAGCGGTCGCCCAGGTCACGGACCGTGGTCACGCCCGCGACCAGCTGGTCGCGAAGCGCCTTGCTGACGACCGCGTCGATCTCCTCGTCGGAGTAGCCCGCTACCCGGTCGAGCGCGGCGACCCCGCTGTCCGTGACAAGGTGCGAGTGCGTGTCGATCAGCCCCGGCAACAGCGTCCCCTCGAAGCGGACGGCAGGGCAGTCCTCGGGCAACGGGAAGCCGTAGTCCTCGACACCGACGATCAGGCCGTCACCGACGACCACCGTGGCTCCACCCTCCCGGAACGACGCACCGTCGAACGCGTGAGCGGCGCGGATGGCATGCACCTCTCCGTCCTACCCCGTGCGACGTAACCGGCGCCACCCCTCCTCGTTGGGCAGTCCGACCGAACGCCGAGGGATTGGGGTGGGCATGCGCGCAGCCGGTGTCGTCACGGTGGCAATGGTGAGCGTCCTCGCTGCCACCCTGTCCCCGGCCCCCTCGACCGCGAGCCCACCCCGGCATGTACCCGAAACGACGGCCACGCCTGTGTCCTCCTCGGTCGCAGGGATCGCCCCGTCGCGTCGTGGACGACCGCCGGAGGCCACGTGCAGGAGCATCCGCCCTCGACGGTGGCGACCGGCCATCGGACACCCGAACGACCGGGGCACACTCCGGGTCTTCGCGATCCAGTACAAGCAGGCCGTCGCGAACGTCCGCAGCTACCGGTCCTTCCGAACCGCCATGCGGTGCATGATGGAGGACTTCGTCGTCCCTCACCTCGACCCGCACAAGCCGAGCCTCGTGGTGTTCCCCGAGGACGTCGGCTTGATGACCCTGGCGATCGGGGACCGCGGTGCTGCGGTGCGGGAGCAGGCAGGCTCGCCACTGCGCGCTCCCGCCGGTGACCGGGCTCCCCTCTCCGCGGCGTCGGCGCTGGCAGAGCTCAACGCCGCCTACACGCCGCAGGTGGCGGCCTACCAGCAGAGGTTCGGGCCGATCGACCCGCGCAAGCAGGTCCTCGTGGCCGCCACCGACACGTTCGCACGCGCCTTCAGCAGGACCTTCTCCGACATCGCGCGCGACTACGGCGTGTACGTCGTCGCCTCCAACAACCAGGCGCGCTACCGCGCGACTCGCGACCCTCTGGAGGTGGCTGCCTTCGGCGACCCGGCCGCGCGACGGACGGGCGTCGCCTACGTCGCCACCAGTCCTCGGGTCACCAACGGCACGTTCCTTTGGGCGCCGTACCCCACCAGGCCGAAGTCCCCCGCCGGCGAGCGGAACCTGTTGTTCCGCAACGACAAGGTGCCCCTCACGAGCCTAGAGACGGACCTGCTCGGCCTCGACGAAGGCGCGTCCACCGGCCGCGCAGGGCGCCGCAACGCCCGAGGCGTGGTCGTCGAGGGCTTCCGCCTCGGGTTCGCGACCTCGCTCCCCGCCTTCACCTACGGCTACCGGTTCGGCAGGCGACCACGCGCCCTGCGGCCGTGCGCCGACACGTCGCTCACCTATATGGCGTGCATGGACCGTCTCGGCGTCGAGGTCGTGGTCCAGGCCGAGGCGAATCCCGCACGTTGGGCCGGGCCGGGCGGTTACAGCACCTGGCAGCCGCTGGAGTGGATGGGGTCGACCTGGCGTGCGGTCGCGGACCCGACGGTGCGCTTCGACTACAACGTGACCGCCCACATGGTCGGCAACCTCCTCGACCTCGCCTTCGACGGCCAGAGCGCCATCACCGGCCGCGGGGCGCGGGCACCTCGTCGGCACTACGTCGGTAACGCCCGGTTCCTGCCCGAGGACGAGCGGGTCTACCGGCCGTACGCCGGTCCGAAGCGCGGGTTCCTCGCACTGGCGCCCTGGGTGGTCCCGGAGGGCCGCCGCTCGAGGCTCCGGGACGTCGGGGCGGCGCTCGCGCCAGGTAGTGGCGAGCCGCGCGAGAACCAGTACCTCGAGACCGCCCTGTTCGCCGACCTCGTGCCCGCGTGGCGGCGCTGACCAGCCGGAGGCTCGTGATGACCGAACTCACCCGCCGTGGCCTCCTCGCCGGGACCGGCGCGGCCGCCCTGCTCGCCACGGGACTCGAGGAGCCCGCGGAGGCCGTCACCGCCAGCGGGTCGATCCGCACCCAGGTCGTCGTCGTGGGCGCCGGCCTGGCAGGGCTGACCGCTGCTCGGGACCTCCTCGCCGCAGGACGCGACGTCGTCGTCCTCGAAGCGCGAGACCGGGTCGGCGGGCGGATCCTGAACCACGAGGTCGAAGGCGGGGTGGTCGAGGTCGGCGGCCAGTGGTTGGGGCCGGCGAAGGACGTCCCGGCATCCGACCCGACGGCCGGCGACGTCCGTGGCCAGGAACGCGTCGCCGCCCTCGCTCGGGAGCTGGGCCTCAGGCGGTTCCCCACCTACGACACCGGTGCCTACGTCGACTATCGCAGCGACCTGCCGGTCCAGCGGGCCACCTACGACGGCCGCATCCCGACCCACGACCCGGCCGCGACGGCCGAGGCTGCCAAGGCGCTCGGCCAGCTCGACGCGATGGCGAAGCAGGTGCCGCTCGGGGCGCCGTGGAAGGCGCCGCGCGCGCTGGCCTGGGACTCGATGACCTTCCAGTCCTGGATGGACCACGGTGACACGGCGGGTGGGTACCCCTACGACGGTCTGCCCGACCCCATCGGCACGGTCGGGGTTGCCACGCCGGGCGGACGCAAGCTCCTCGAGCTCGCGATCCAGGCGGTGTTCTCGGCCGAGCCCCGAGACCTGTCGCTCCTGCACGTGCTCTTCTACGTGCACTCCGCGGGGAGCATCGAGGCGCTGGTCAACACCACCGGCGGAGCCCAGCAGGACCGCGTCGTCGGTGGATCCGCTCTGCTGGCGACGAGGCTGGCCAGGCGTCTTGGGAGCAGGGTCCGGCTGTCCTCCCCGGTGACCCGGATCGAGCAGGGGGAGCGCCGGGTGCGCGTCGAGGGCGACGGCTTCGTCGTCCGCGCGGACCGGTGCGTGGTCGCCGTACCACCGACCCTGGCCGGCCGGATCGACTACGCCCCGGCCCTGCCTGCGCTCCGGGACCAGCTGACGCAGCGCATGCCGATGGGCAACGTGATCAAGGTGCAGTGCGTCTACGACGAGCCGTTCTGGCGAGAGGAGGGGCTCGCCGGCCAGGCCACCAGCGACACGGGGCCCGTCAAGGTGACCTTCGACAACTCACCTCCCGGGGCGAACCCGCCCTTCGGGGTGCTCATGGGCTTCATGGAGGGCAGCGAGGGCCGCGTCTGGGGCACCCGGAGCAGGACCGAGCGGCGGGAGGCCACCATCGGCTGCTTCGCGCGCTACTTCGGCCCGCGAGCGCGGCGGGTGCGTCACTACATCGAGAAGAGCTGGGCGGCCGAGCCCTGGACGCGTGGCTGCTACGCGGGCTTCATGCCCCCGGGCACCTGGGTCGACCACGGGGCTGCCCTGCGCTCACCGGTCGGCAGGATCCACTGGGCCGGGACCGAGACCGCGACCGTGTGGAACGGGTACATGGACGGAGCCGTCCGATCGGGCGAGCGGGTGGCGCGAGAGATCCTCTCCCGCCGGGGCTAGCCGCCGCGGAGCACGGACCTGCGTCGGAGGTACTCCTCCTCCTCGATCTCCCCTCGGGCGAATCGCTCCTCGAGCAGCTCTTCGGCCCCGCTCGGGCCGGTCGGCGCTGCGCCCGTGCCTGCGCCGCTGCCGCCCGGTCGGGTCGAACGCACAAGCAGCACGACGACCGCGACGACGAGCGCCACGAGGAAGAGCAGGAACAGTCCCATGAACAGCCACCCGGCCCAGCCCGGGCCGTCGTGCATGTAGCCCCAGCCGTCTCCCCAGCCGCGGCCGCCAGGGCCCCTCCTGGGATAGTCGTCCATCACGATCGCTCACCGTCCTTCCGACAGATGCAGCATGCGCCGACCGGTTCGGGGACGTACAGGGCCGTTCGACCCATACCCCCCGGCGACCCGACTAGGGTCTGCCGGCATGGAGAGTCGAGACCTGACGCGTTACGCCCTCGTCGTCGTCGACGCCCAGCGGGGCTTCGAGGACCGGTCCTGGGGCGTGCGCAACAACCCCGGCTGCGACGCGAACATCGCCGCGCTCGTCGAGCACTGGCGCAGCGCGGGGCGTCCCGTCGTCTATGTGCGCCACGACTCGGCCAACCCGCTCTCCCCGCTCCATCCGGGCTCGCCCGGCAACGAGCTGAAGAGCTACCTGCCGGCCTTGCCCGACCTTCTCGTCACCAAGCACGTCAACTCCGCCTTCCACGGGTCGCCCGACCTCGACGCCTGGCTCTCGGCCCGCGACCTGCACGGCATCGTCGTCTGCGGCATCACCACGAACCACTGCTGCGAGACGACGGCCCGGGTCGGCGGCAACCTCGGGTACGACGTGCTCTTCGCCCTCGACGCCACGCACACCTTCGACCGGACCGGTCCTGACGGCACCACCATGACCGCCGACGAGCTGGCCCGGGCCACCGCCACGAACCTCCACGAGGAGTTCGCCACCGTGGTCACGACGGGAGACCTGCTCGCCGCCTGAACGCGGCCACCCCCGGTGGTTCGAGGGTGGTTCGAGGTCAGGTCAGCCGGACCACCGTCTTGCCGGTGGCGGAGTACCACCGGATGACGCCGAGCTGGAAGACGCTGCGCAGCCCCCCGGGCACCTTCTGCACGCCGGTGGTCGGCAGGCCGAGGGTGGACCGTTCCCGCCCCATGGCCGCCCAGCGCCGCCAGATCGGACCGTAGACCTCGTGCGCCCCCGTTCGCGAGGACCAGTAGACCGAACCGCCGTTCTGGAAGTCGACGAAGCGCGCGCGCCTCACGGCGGTCCGCCGGTAGTCCGTGACCGGGTAGCCCAGCACCCCCCTCTCTGCTCCGAGCTGCCGCCACCTGGTGCGGACCTCGTTCCTGACCAGATGGGCGCCGGTCCGCGGCGTGAAGTAGATCGACGTGGCCGTGGAGAAGTCGTTGAAGCGACCGACGCCGTCCGCCGTTCCCTTCTCGTCGGTGACGGGCACGCCGAGCGCCGCATGACCGCCACGGAGAAGGAACCTGGCCAGGACGGCCCCGTGGACCTCGTGCACGCCTGCCGTCGGGGACCAGTAGAGCCGCCCTCGTTCGTGCGGCCGATAGCGAATGCCTCCCTCGGCGACCTCCGGACCCGTCGGTGAGCCCAGCAGCGACTGCAGAGCCGGCTCGTCGGCGAAGCGCCGACCGATGGGCGTGAGGTATCGGGCCGTCAGCGTGATGTCACGCGTGCCCATGGTCACCGACCGGGTTCGCGTCGCCGGGCCGTCCGCCCAGCCGCTGAACGTCGCGACACCGTCGTTGGCCACCGCCGCGGCCGTCACGTCCACGGTGAGCCCTTCGGTGACCTGGGCGGCAGCGCCCGCGGATATGCCGGGAACCTGGAGCACCGCGGGCACGTCGCTCACCAACAGCAGCTGGTGCAGGCGCGGACGAGCCACATACGTCTTGCTGACGACGACACCGACCGAGTCCTCGACGGTGGCGGTGATCTGAAGGCTGGACTGCGCGTGGTCAGGAAACAGGCCCTGCCAGCTGCCTCCGGTGCTCTCGTTCTCCGGATGGAGGTGGCAGGTCGTCGCCTCGGAGCAGTGCAGGATCGCCACCGTCCAGTGCACCGGGAGCGGACCGTCCTCCGTGTCCGTGGCCGACGCGGACAGGCTCACCGGGTCTCCCACGGCGAAGGTGGCAGCCCCCGGCGTGGCCAGATCGAGGACGGGAGTGTGGTTGGACGGCGCCACGACGACCGAGACCGTGTCCGAGGCACCGAGCGGATCGGTGACCGTGAGGCCGGCGATGAAGCTGTCGCCCGGCGACGTGTAGGTGTGGCTCACCGTCCGGCCCTGGGCGGTTGCACCGTCCCCGAACGTCCAGCGGTAGGTCAGGGCGTCACCGTCGAAGTCGACGGACCGGCCGGCGTCGAAAGTGACCGTGCGCCTCTCCGGGTCGGTGGTCGTGTCCACCCGCGCGAGGGGCGCGGTGTTTCCCGGTGTGTAGCTCAACCGACGCAACGAGCCGGAGAGCAGGTCGGCATAGACGATGTCGCCGTTGGGAGCCGCCGCGAACTTCACCGGAGCACCGATGTCCACTCCGAACGGCGGATCCTCGGGGGGAACCACGATCGTGCCGGCGGCGTCGAACCGCGTCGTCCAGAGCTTCCGGCCCGTGTAGTCGCCGAAGAAGAAGGCACCGCGATACCGCTCCGGATAGCTCTGCCCTGAGTAGACGATGCCGGCGACCACCGAGTTGCCTTCGGTGGAGCCGCTGCCATGGTGGTAGTACCAGAGCGGTGGCGTGTTCAGCACGTTCGCGCACGCCGGCAGGTCGCCGTACCCCGCCGTCTTGACCGGTCCCTCCCAGCACGGCCACTTGTAGCTCTGTCCGGGCTCCACCAGGTCCAGCTCCTCCCAGGTGCGCCACCCGACGTCGCCGATGATGGGCACGCCTGTCCCGGGGTTGAGGGAGAACCGGAAGGGACTGCGGAAGCCGCTCGCGTAGGTTCGACTCCGCCACGACGACGGGGCCGCGGCGTCGTAGTAAGGGTTCGAGGGGACACCCGCGCCGTCAGCCGTCAGGTGCAGCAGCTTGCCCGCAGGCTCGTTCAGGTCGAGCGCCTTGACCGCGTCGGGGAAGACCGAGCCGGCGAACTGCAGGTCGCCGACGGAGACCCACAGCGTCCCGTCGGGCGCGGGCACGACGCTGGTCATGCCGTGCATCGAGGCTGTCGAGGAGATCTCGAACAGGACCGTCTCGTCCTCGAGGGCGGTCGGGGTCGCGCCGCCCACCACCGTGAAACGTGAGAGCCGGAGCCTCCAGGGAGGCGCAGCGACCGGGATCGAACGGATCAGGTAGATGTGGCCGGTTCGGTCGTAGTCGTTGGCGATCGCCATGCCGATGAGTCCGAGGTCACCGGTGGGGTCGGTGTCCAGCACGGCGATGGTCGAGGGGGCTCCCCCTTGCGGGACCCAGGTGACGCGTCCTGTCTTGCCGATGGTGAGGACGCTGCCGTCGGGGAGGTAGCCGAAGTCGGTCAGGTTGTAGAGCCCCTGTCCAGTCGGTGTGTCCCGCAGGACGAACCCAGCGGGCATGGTGAGTGCCCCGGCGGAGTGTTCGACCGGTCCGATCACGCCAAGTGTCGCGAAGACGACCGCTAGCGCGGACAGCGCACGGACACGTAAGAGCCAGCTACCGGCCACGTTCTGCCCCCCCGGCGAACAGCCCCCACCAATCCCTCCGGCGCGAGACCACCGAGGGCAGGTCGCACGAATGACGACCGTCTTCGCACGGTAGAGGCTGGATTCACACCGCGAATCGCCAAAATTGAGGGATTGTGCGAGCAGCGCCCGGGCGGGTGGGCCTCGGGATGGGGGACCCAGCCACCAGCAGCCGCTTACGCCGGGACGGCTCACCGTCAGGGACGGCGCCTCACTCCCACTCGATGGTTCCAGGGGGCTTGCTCGTGATGTCGACGGTCACCCGGTTCACGTCGGGCACCTCGTTGGTGATCCGCGTCGAGATCGCCTCGAGCACGTCGTAGGGCAGCCTCGCCCAGTCGGCGGTCATGGCGTCCTCCGAGGTCACCGGACGCAGCACCACCGGGTGGCCGTAGGTGCGGTGGTCGCCCTGCACGCCGACCGAGCGTACGTCGGCCAGCAGAACCACCGGGAACTGCCAGATGTCGCGGTCCAGCCCCGCCTTGGTGAGCTCCTCCCGCGCGATCGCGTCGGCCTCGCGCAGGATCTCCAGCCGCTCGTGCGTGACCTCTCCGATGATGCGGATGCCCAGGCCGGGACCGGGGAACGGGTGGCGCCAGACGATCTCCGGAGGCAGGCCCAGCTGCTCTCCGACCAGCCGGACCTCGTCCTTGAACAGGGTCCGGAGCGGCTCGACGAGCTCGAACTCGATGTCCTCGGGGAGACCACCGACGTTGTGGTGGGACTTGATGTTGGAGGTTCCCGCTCCCCCGCCGGACTCCACGACGTCGGGGTAGAGGGTGCCCTGCACGAGGTAGGAGACCTTCTCGCCGTGCTCGGCCGCCTCGCCGACGATCTCGAGCTCGGCGGCCTCGAAGACCCGGATGAACTCCCGGCCGATGATCTTGCGCTTCTCCTCGGGGTCCGACACCCCGACCAGGGCGTCGAGGAACCGCTGCTGGGCGTCCACGACGTGGAGGGACACGCCCGTCGCGGCGACGAAGTCGCGTTCGACCTGCTCGGCCTCGCCCTTGCGAAGCAGCCCGTGGTCGACGAACACACAGGTCAGCTGGTCGCCGATCGCGCGCTGCACGAGCGCGGCGGCGACCGCCGAGTCGACACCGCCGGACAGGCCGCAGATGGCTTGCTTGTCCCCGATCTGGTCCCGGATCCGCTCGACCTGCTCGTCGACGATGTTCACCATCGTCCAGGTCTGCCGACAGCCGGCGATGTTGTGCAGGAAGCGACCCAGGACCGCCTGCCCATGCTCCGTGTGCATGACCTCGGGGTGCCACTGGACGCCCGCGAGCCGACGCTCGAGGTCCTCGAAGGCCGCGACCGGGGAGCCCGAGGAGGTGGCCAGGGCCGTGAACCCCTCGGGGGCCCGGACGACCGAGTCGCCGTGGCTCATCCACACCCGGTGGCTCTCGGGGACCTCGGCCAGGAGCGTCCCGCGCTGGGTCACGGTGACCGGAGTCCGGCCGTACTCGCGCATCCCGGTGCGACGTACCTCCCCACCGAGGGCCAGCGCCATCGCCTGGAACCCGTAGCACATGCCGAACACCGGGACCCCGGCCTCGAAGACGTCGGGCCCGACCTGGGGAGCACCCGGCTCGTACACCGACGACGGCCCGCCGGACAAGATGACCGCCTTGGGGTTCCGCGCCAGCATCTGTTCCACCGGCATCGTGTGCGGGACGATCTCGGAGTAGACCCGCGCCTCACGGACCCTGCGAGCGATGAGCTGGGCGTACTGCGCCCCGAAGTCGACGACGAGGACGAGGTCGTGTTCGGTGGTCAACGGGACCCTTTCGAACGGCCATGGTCGAGAGCCGCCCGACGTGACGGCACTCGGCAGTCTAACGGCCTCGCCGGACGCGGACGCCCTGACTCCTCGAGACCGGATATATCGGACTCCCGGTGGTCGCCGCACGTCGGAGGCCCTATCGTCGCCATGTCGGGTGGCTCGGGTGCCCTCGGAGGGGAGATGACGGGGCAGCGCTGGGAGGGTACCCATGACCGTGACGCGTGACGACGTGTCCACCCGTCTCCGTTTCGGCATCCTGGGTCCGCTCGAGGCGACTCTCGACGACCGGGTTCTGCAGCTCGGCGGCCAGCGCCAGCGCAGCGTCATCGCGGTGCTCCTGCTGGCTCGCGGGCAGGTGGTGACCGCCGACAGCCTGATCAGCGCCCTGTGGCCGGACGAGGCGCCGAAGAGCGCGGCCGGCAGCCTGCACGCCTACCTGTCCCACCTGCGCCGCCTCCTGGAGCCGGACCGGCCGGCGCGGGCGCCGAGCACGCTGCTCGTCAGCCGGGGCGCCGGCTACGCGCTCAAGGTCCCCGACGGTGCCGTGGACGCCTGGCGTTTCAGCGACCTGGTCGCCCGGTCCGGCTCGGTCGCCGACGCGGCTCAGCGGGCAGGACTGCTGCGAGAGGCACTCGGCCTGTGGCGCGGTCCCGCCATGGTCGAGTACGCCGACCAGGAGTGGGCCATGGCCGATGCCCACCGCCTCACCGAGCTCCGCCGCCTCGCCGAGGAGCAGCTTCTGTCCGCCCGGCTCGACTCCGGCGAGAACGCCATCCTGGTCCCCGAGATCGAGACGCTGCTGGCCGAGGAGCCGCTCCGTGAGGAACCCTGGCGCCTCCTGGCCCTGGCGCAGTACCGCAGCCACCGTCAGGCCGACGCCCTGGCCACCCTTCGGCGGGCACGCA
>DASVBF010000324.1:0-2949 GCA_036375975.1 Nocardioidaceae bacterium
CCGCCGCCGGGCCCGCGGCCAGCACGTCCGCAACGACCTCGTCCACCGCCGGGCCCTCAGGAGCCCCCATGACCACGGAGCAGTACGTCGAGCTCGGCCGCCTCTTCGCGGGCGTCCTCGATGAGGGGCTGCAGGTGTACAGCAGTCGGTCTCCCTCACCTGGCGACGGGCAGCCGCAGAGGTCCGAGCCGGTGGTCGTCACCGGCGCAGCCCTGGGTCTGCCGGGCGTCGAGCAGGTCTTCGACGACGAGAACCTCCAGCGGATCCTCGACGGCCAGCAGTTCATCGACACCATCCCGCACCGCTTCCGTCAGCAGATGGTCGACATGCACATCACCCGCCTCGTCAAGCGTGCGAGCGGCGACCCGACGTTCGAGACCATCGACGACGAGGCCGACGTGGTGAAGCTGGCGGGGCGGCACGCGCCGCTGGACGTCGTGGAGCAGTTCGGCGTCGACGCCTCCCGTGACGAGGCGCTCGACTCCGTGACGCGCCTGGCGATCGGTGCCGGCTTCGACGCCATGCGCGACGCCGGGCTGCCGCTGGTGATGCGCTACAAGACGACGACGCTCGGCTCCCGCCTGCCGGAGCGCTGGGGGCTCCCTGACGCCCTCCGCGACGACACCGGCGTCATCTTCGCCTCGGCGTTCCCCGGCTACGACTCGTTCGCTGACGACCTGACCCGGTACTACACCGACCGCGGACGCCGCGAGCAGCTCCTCGCCCTGGAGGCGGTGAAGGGCCGGATGAGTGCGGACAACCCGGCGCTGCCCGAGGTCGAGCGCCGCATCGCCGAGCTCCGGCACGTCCTCGAAAGCGAGCCCTTCACGTTCGACCGGCGGTTCCTCTTCCGCTGCCTGTCCATGGGCCACTCCCAGTTCGCCGAGATCATCGGCGCCCGGGGCCCCAACACCCAGGTCAACGCGGCCTGTGCGAGCACGACCCAGGCGCTGTCGCTCGCCGAGGACTGGATCCGGGCCGGCCGCTGCCGTCGCGTCGTGGTCGTGGCGGCAGACGACGTCACCAACGACACCCTCCTGCCGTGGGTCACCTCCGGGTTCCTGGCCTCGGGTGCGGCCGCGACCGACGACGCCGTGCAGGACGCGGCTACCCCGTTCGACCGACGCCGGCACGGCATGATCGTCGGGATGGGGGCCGCGGCGTTCGTCGTCGAGTCGGCCTCCCTGGCCCGAGAGCGCGGCCTCCAGCCGATCTGCGAGGTTCTCGGCACCCTGACGGCGAACAGCGCCTTCCACGGCACCAGGCTCGACGTCGACCACATCAGCCAGATGATGGAGAAGGTGGTGCGGCAGGCCGAGAGCCGAGGCGTGGACCGGGCAGAGATCGCCCCCTCGACGGTGTTCGTCTCGCACGAGACCTACACACCGGCACGCGGCGGTAGCGCCTCGGCGGAGATCAACGCCCTGCGCGCCACCTTCGGCGACAAGGCCGGATCCATCGTCATCACGAACACCAAGGGCTTCACCGGGCACGCCATGGGCGCCGGCATCGAGGACGTCGTGGCGATCAAGGCGCTCGAGACGGGCATCGTGCCGCCGGTCCCCAACTACAAGGAGCCGGACCCCGAGCTGGGTGAGCTCAACCTCTCCGTCGGCGGCGCCTACCCGGTGAAGTACGCGCTGCGACTCGCCGCGGGCTTCGGCTCGCAGGTCGCGATGTCGCTCCTGCGCTGGACACCTGTGCCGGACGGCAAGCACAGGGCACCCCATGAGCTCGGGTACACGTACCGGATCGTCGACCCCGCTGCCTGGCAACGCTGGCTCGACGCGATCTCGGGGGTCCCCGGCGCGCGGCTCGAGGTGAGCACCCGTCGGCTCCGGATCGTCGACGCCGGGCCGTCCCCGGCCAAGGCACCCGTGGAGGCCGAGCGGGCGGCCGAACCGGCCACGCCTGTGGCGGAGACGCCCCCACCGCCCGTACCTGTCGCCACGCCCGTGGCGGAGACGCCCCCACCTGTGCCCGCGCCCGTACCTGTCGCCACGCCCGTGGCGGAGGAGACTCCTCCTTCCCCCGCACCAGCCGCCCCGCCCGCGGCTCCGCCCGTGCCTGCCGCAGCAGTGGAGGCGGGCCCGGGGGCCGAAGAGCTCACCGACGCCGTGGTGTCGATCGTCGCGGACATGACGGGTTACCCCCCTGACCTCCTCGACCTGGACCTCGACCTCGAGGCGGACCTGGGCGTGGACACGGTGAAGCAGGCCGAGGTGTTCGCCGCGGTGCGTGAGCGGTTCGGTGTGGAGCGCGACGAGTCCCTGTCGCTGCGCGACTTCCCGACCCTGACGCACGTGCTCGGCTGGATCCGCGGCAAGACGGGTCAGACCGCGGCGTCGCCGGCTGCCGCCCCTGCGGTGGCTCCACCGGCCACACCCGTCACCACTCCTGTGCCAGCTCCCGTGGCTGCCCCCGCGCCACCGGCTGGTCCGGCTCCCACCGCGGCACCGGCACAGACGGTGCCCAGCGCCGACGAGGTGACCGAGGCGGTGGTGTCGATCGTGGCGGACATGACGGGGTATCCGTCGGACCTGCTGGATCTGGATCTGGATCTGGAGGCGGATCTGGGTGTGGACACGGTGAAGCAGGCCGAGGTGTTCGCGGCGGTGCGTGGAAGGTTCGGGGTGGAGCGTGACGAGTCGCTGTCGCTGCGGGACTTCCCGACGCTGCGGCACGTGATCGGCTGGATCGAGGAGAAGACCGCCGACCGTCAGACCGCGGCGACCGCCCCGGTGGAGGCAGCTGCGGCACCGGCTGCACCGGCCCCCACGGTCCCGGAGCAGACCGTCGCGTCCTCCGTGCCCGAGGTGATCGGGACGAGGGACGTGGGAACGACCGCGAGCGCTCCGGCAGCTGCTGCCGAGCCAGCCGGGGTCGAGCCCGACCAAGCCGGTCCGGGAGCCGAGGAGGGGACGGAGGCGGTGGTGTCGATCGTGGCGG
>DASVBF010000003.1:0-31902 GCA_036375975.1 Nocardioidaceae bacterium
CTACTCGGTGCTCAAGAACGCCTTCCGGCAGCGCACCGTGGACAAGACCTACCACGCGCTGGTCCAGGGGCACCCGGACCCGTTGCGCGGCACCGTGGACGCCCCGATCGGCCGGCACCCGAAGTACGACTACAAGTTCGCCGTCATGGCCGGTGGGCGCGACAGCGTCACCCACTACGAGACGCTGGAGGCACACCGGTTCGCGAGTCTGGTCGAGATCCATCTGGAGACCGGTAGGACGCACCAGATCCGGGTCCACATGTCGGCGCTGAAACACCCCTGTGTCGGGGACCTGACGTACGGCGCCGACCCGGTCCTCGCCAAGCGGCTCGGGCTGCTCAGACAGTGGCTTCACGCCGTACGCCTGGGCTTCGAGCACCCCGAGACGGGGGAGTTCGTCGAGTTCGAGTCGCCCTACCCCGACGACCTGGCGAGGGCACTGGACATCATCCGCGACGAGGTCTGACCGATGGCCTCAGGGGAGCGGCACGTCGAGCTCGACGACCTTGCTCTGCGGCGCGGCACATCTCAGGACGCCGACAGCCTCGCCCGGCTGATGACGTGGTGCCGGCAGGCGGCGGTGCCGATGATGCCCCCTCCCGTGCACACCCCCGAGGAGGACCGCGAGTGGATCGGGCGACAGCTCGACGGCGAACGCGAGGTCTGGCTGGCGGAGGCAGACGGGGAGCTGGTCGGCTACGTGATCCTGGAGCCCGGCTGGCTGCACTCGGTCTACGTGCGTCCCGACTGCCTCGGGCGAGGCATCGGCAGCTTCCTGCTCGACTTCGTGAAGAGCCTGCGGCCCCAGGGGTTCGCCCTCTGGGTGTTCGTGAGCAATGAGCCCGCCCGGAGGTTCTACCTCAGGCATGGCCTGGTGGAGATCCGTCGGACCGACGGTGCCGAGAACGAGGAGGGGTCTCCGGACATCGAGATGGCGTGGCTGGGCAGTGACCCGCTCTCCGCGCTCCGAAGGCGGGTCGACGAGGTCGACGACGAGCTCGCCGTTCTCCTGGACCGGCGGGCCGTGCTCAGTGCCCGGATCCAGGCGTTCAAGGCGGTGCCCGGGCACGGCGGCCGCGACCCCGACCGGGAGGCCCAGATCGCCGAGCGCCTGGCCTCGGGCGCGCCCCACCTCGGGCTCGAGCGGATCCGGAGGATCATGCACGTGGTGATCAGCGAGAGCCTCGACGCGGCCGAGTCGGAGAGCCCCTGACGAAGACTGTCGGCGGCCCGTGGCAGCCTTTCTCTGGTGGTCCCGCGGGTCTGCCGGATCGGGTGGGTCGGGTGTCGTAGGCTGTCACCCTTCCCCAAGAAGCTTGGCCGTGGCCATCCTCGGTCGGCCGCTGCGTGTCCGTGTCGGGTTGGAAGGGGCGAGTTTCCGCCAATGTCAGTCGGGTCCGGGTCCAACGACTCGTTCGTGCACCTCCACGTGCACACGGAGTACTCCATGCTGGACGGGGCGGCTCGCCTCACGGAGATGTTCGCGCGGACTGCCGAGCTGGGCATGGACGCCATCGCCATGACCGACCACGGCAACGTCTTCGGCGCCTTCGACTTCTACTCCAAGGCCAAGGCGGCCGGGGTCAAGCCGATCATCGGCATGGAGGCCTACCTCACGCCGAACACCTCGAGGTTCGAGCGCAAGCGGGTTCGCTGGGGTGACGGGGGCCAGGACGACGTCTCGGGGAGCGGCGCCTACACGCACATGACCCTGCTGGCCGAGAGCACCGCCGGCATGCACAACCTCTTCCGGCTCTCCTCCCGCTCCTCGATGGAGGGCTTCTTCTACAAGCCCCGAGCCGACCGGGAGCTGCTCGCCGAGTACGCCGACGGCCTCATCGGCACCACCGGCTGTCCCTCCGGGGAGATCCAGACCTGGCTGCGCATCGGCGACTACCAGAAGGCTCGCGAGGCCGCCGGAGACTTCCAGGACATCTTCGGCAGGGAGAGCTTCTTCCTGGAGCTGATGGATCACGGCCTCGACATCGAGACCCGGGTCCGCGACGGGCTCCTCCGGCTCTCCAAGGACCTGGGCATCCCGCCCATCGCCACGAACGACTCGCACTACACCCTGCCCACGGACGCACCCGCCCACGAGCACCTTCTGTGTGTGTCCTCGGGCAGCACCATGGCCGACCCGAAGCGGTTCAAGTTCGACGGGGACAGCTACTACATCAAGTCGCCGGCGGAGATGCGCGAGCTGTGGCAGGACAAGTACGGCATGCGCGAGGCATGCGACAACACGCTTCTGATCGCCGAGCGGTGCGAGGTCGAGTTCACCGAGGGCAACGGCACGTACATGCCGCGCTTCCCGGTGCCGGAGGGCGAGGACGAGAACTCCTGGTTCGTCAAGGAGGTCGAGCGGGGCCTCCACTTCCGCTACCCCGACGGCATCCCCGACCGGGTGCGCAAGCAGGCCGACTTCGAAGTCGGTGTGATCACCCAGATGGGGTTCCCCGGCTACTTCCTCGTCGTTGCGGACTTCATCAACTGGGCCAAGAACAACGGCATCCGCGTCGGCCCCGGGCGTGGCTCGGGCGCCGGGTCGATCGCGGCGTACGCCATGCGCATCACCGACCTCGACCCGCTCGAGCACGGGCTGATCTTCGAGCGGTTCCTGAACCCAGACCGCGTCTCGATGCCCGACTTCGACATCGACTTCGACGAGCGTCGGCGCGGTGAGGTGATCCGGTACGTCAGTGAGAAGTACGGCGACGACCGGGTCTCGATGATCGTCACCTACGGGACGATCAAGGCCAAGCAGGCCGTCAAGGACTCCTCTCGCATCCTCGGCTACCCGTTCGCGATGGGTGACCGCATCACCAAGGCGATGCCCGCCGCGGTGATGGGCAAGGACATCCCGCTCAAGCAGATCTTCGACGAGAGCCATCCCCGCTACGGCGAGGGCGGTGAGTTCCGGGGGCTCTTCGAGCAGGATCCCGACGTGCGCAAGGTCGTCGAGACGGCCATCGGCATCGAGGGCCTCAAGCGTCAGTGGGGCGTCCACGCCGCCGGCGTGATCATGTCGAGCGAACCGCTCATGGACGTGATCCCGCTGATGCGCCGCGAGCAGGACGGCGCGATCATCACGCAGTTCGACTACCCGACCTGCGAGCGCCTCGGCCTGATCAAGATGGACTTCCTGGGCCTGCGCAACCTGACGATCCTCGACGACGCGCTGGTCAACATCGAGAACAACCGCCAGGAGAAGGTGGTTCTCGAGGAGCTCAGCCTCGACGACCCCAAGACCTACCAGCTGCTCTCCCGTGGCGACACGCTGGGCGTCTTCCAGCTCGACGGCGGCCCCATGCGCGCGCTGCTGCGGAGCATGAGGCCGGACAAGTTCGAGGACATCTCGGCAGTCGGTGCGCTCTACCGACCCGGCCCCATGGGCGCCGACTCCCACAACAAGTACGCCCGCCGCAAGAACGGCCGCGAGCAGGTCGTGCCGATCCACCCCGAGCTGGCCGAGCCGCTCGAGGACATCCTGGGTGAGACCTACGGCCTGATCGTCTACCAGGAGCAGGTCATGGCGATCGCCCAGAAGCTCGCGGGCTACTCGCTGGGACAAGCCGACCTGCTCCGCCGGGCCATGGGCAAGAAGAAGAAGGCGGAGCTGGACAAGCAGTTCGAGGCCTTCTCCGCCGGAATGCAGGAGCGCGGCTACTCCATGGCCGCCGTGCAGACCCTGTGGGACATCCTGCTGCCCTTCTCGGACTACGCCTTCAACAAGGCGCACTCGGCGGCGTACGGCCTCGTGTCGTACTGGACCGCCTACCTGAAGGCGAACTACCCGGCCGAGTACATGGCCGCCGTCCTCACGTCCGTCAAGGACGACAAGGACAAGATGGCGATCTACCTCAACGAGTGCCGCCGGATGAAGATCAAGGTGCTCCCGCCGGACGTGAACGAGTCGGAGGCCAACTTCACCCCGGTCGGCGAGGACATCCGCTTCGGGCTCTCCGCCATCCGCAACGTCGGCATCAACGTCGTCGACGCCATCGTCGCCGCCCGGCGCGAGCAGGGCAGGTTCAAGGACTTCGGCGACTTCATGGAGAAGGTGCCGACCCTCGTGTGCAACAAGCGCGTGATCGAGTCGCTGGTCAAGGCCGGCGCGTTCGACTCACTCGGGCACAAGCGCCGTGCGCTCGTCACCATCCACGAGAGTGCCGTGGACCAGTACGTCGACATCAAGCGCAACGAGGCCATCGGCCAGGACTCGCTATTCGGCGGGCTCGACGGCGACGGCGGCCAGGGTGGCGGCTGGGGTGTGACCGTAGCCGTGCCCGACATCGACGACTGGGACAAGCAGACGCTGCTCGGACACGAGCGCGACATGCTGGGCCTCTACGTCTCCGACCACCCTTTGATGGGCCTCGAGCACATCCTGGCCAACGGAAGCGACTGCACGATCGGCCAGCTCCTCGTCGACGAAGACCGAGCCGACGGGTCCACGGTGACTGTGTGCGGCCTGATCACCACGGTCCAGCGCAAGATCACCAAGCGCGGCGACGCCTGGGCCATGGTGACGCTCGAGGACCTCGAGGGCGCCATCGACGTGCTGCTCTTCCCCAGCGCCTACCAGCTCGCCAGCACCTTCCTCAACGAGGATGCGATCGTCGCGATCAAGGGCCGGCTGAGCCGCAGCAAGGACCAGCCCGAGCTGCACGGCCAGGAGGTCAGCCTCCCGGATCTCTCGGACGGCCCGTCGGGGCCCGTGGTGATCAGCCTGCCCTCGACGCGGTGCACACCGCCCGTGATCGAGCAGCTCAAGGACGTCCTCAGCACACATCCCGGGGTGACCGAGGTCAGGCTGCGGCTGATGTCCAAGACCTCGACGACCGTGATGCGGCTCGACGACCGGCTCCGGGTCACGCCGAGCCAGTCCCTGTTCGCCGATCTCAAGGCCCTGCTCGGACCCAGCTGTCTGGCGGGTCCGTGAGAAGCCGCCTCGGGGCCGGCCCCCGGGCCGACGTGGTCGCCGTGCTCGGCACCTTCCTGGTCGTCGGCGCCGTGTGTGGGGTGGTCTGGCTGCTCGTCACCGACCCCGGCCATCTCGAGCGGGTGCGAGGCGGCTTCCAGGTCCCGACCGAGGTCGACCTCGCCAGGCGGTTCAACGCCGACGGCTGGTACTCCGTGATCGCGATCGTGGCCGGCTTCGTGAGCGGCCTCGCACTCACCTGGTGGCGCTCCCGGGACTTCCTGCTCACCACGCTGCTGCTCGTGCCTGGCGCTGCCCTCGCGGCGGCCGTCATGGCACTCGTCGGCCATGCACTCGGCCCGCCCGACCCGCACCTGGTCCTCGTGAGCGCGCATCGCGGCCAGGTCGCGCCGCTGCAACTGGAGGTCTCGGCGAAGGCGAGCTACCTGATGTGGCCGGTCGCGGTCCTCCTCGGGGCTCTCATGGTGCTCTGGTCCTCGCCGCGGATGCCTGAGGCCGACCCACCGGCGTCGCTCAGTCGCGAGCGATCGGCGCCAGCGTCGCCCGGGTGAGACGAACCAGGTCGTCGGGCGAGAGGCCGATGTCGAGACCGCGCCGCCCCCCGGAGACGTAGACCTTGTCGTGGTCGAGGGCCGAGTCGTCGAGCACCGTCGGATGAGCCCGCTTCTGCCCCAGCGGAGAGATCCCGCCCACGACGTACCCCGACGCGCGCTCGGCCAGAGCAGGATCGGCCAGCGTGGCCTTCTTCCCACCCGCGGCAGCGGCCACCGCCTTGAGGTCCAGCCGGCACGACACCGGGACGATGCCGACCACCAGGCGACCGTCGACCTCCACGAAGAGCGTCTTGAACACCTGCTCAGGGGGGAGGCCGAGGACCTCGGCAGCCTCCAGGCCGTACGACGGTGCCGCGGAGTCGTGCTCGTAGGCATGTGTCGTGAACGGAACGTGGGCCCGGGTGAGCGCGACCGTGGCCGGTGTCCCGGTCGATCCTTGTTTCGTCCTTGCCATGGCGGGCCTGCTCCTCCCCGGGACCTAGTTCGGGGACCAGCCGGTCCGGGACACCTCGGTGGCCGGGAGGGACGGGATGGCGCGCATCGCCCGCATCTCCTCCCGCATCGCGTGGCGCAGCATCGCGAGCCGCTCGTCGGCGCTTCCCGTCTCCAGGAGCGCCTGACGCTCGCGCAGGGTGAGCAGGCACGTCGCGGCCAAGGTGTAGGAGAGGTAGACGGGATCCTTCGGGAGCTCGACGTCGAGGACGTCCGCCCCGCGCAGATCCGAGAGAGTCGCGCGGTACGTCTCGAAGGTCTCGCGGGTGCGAGCAGCCTCCTGTGACGTACGACCCGGCCGGACAGCCGGATCGCCGGTGTCGGACATCGTCTCCACCGTCCCGACGAGATAGGGAAGGGAGGTGTCGACCGACTGCAGGTGGAACCGCTCTCTCCCGACGATCCCGATGTCGAACCGGCCGTCCTCGGCGGGGACGACCGTGGTCATCTGGGCGACGCATCCCACCCGATGCAGGGACTGCACGCCGTGAGAGCCGACCTCGTAGCCCTCGCGAATCGCGACGACGCCGAACAACCGCTGGGACCGGTCGGGGATGGTGAGCAGGTGGTGCACCAGCGCTCGATAGCGGTCCTCGAAGACGTGGAGCTCCATGGTCATGCCCGGAAACAGCACGGCGTTCAGGGGGAACATGGGTAGCTCGTCGCTCACGCCCACAACCTACCCATCTCGGCTCCTGTGCCGCGTTCGAGCGTGGCGTGGCGTCCTGGGCGCTGGTCCGAGAGGGGCGGTCCGGGCGCTGACACGGCGGAAGGCCGCTGACGGCCACGCCCCTACACTGGACGCATGATTCGCCGCATCGACCTGAGGGGTACGACGGGTGCCGGAGCCGTCGCAGGCTCCCCGGACTACCGCGGTGTCGTGCCGCGCGCGGAGCTCGACGTCGAGGCGGCGCTCGAGGTCGTGCGCCCGATCTGCGACGCGGTGCGTGTCCGCGGCGTCGAGGCGATCACTGAGCTCGCCGCGAAGTTCGACGGGGTCGAGCAGGGCGACATCGCCGTGCCCACCGAGGTGCTTCAGCAGGAGCTCGACGCGCTCGACCCGGACGTCCGTGCGGGTCTGGAGGAGTCGATCCGCCGGCTGCGGTCCACCTGTGAGGCCGAGCTGGAGTCCGATGTGGTCACCGAGGTCGTGCCCGGTGGCACGGTGACACAGCGGATGGTCCCGGTCGAGCGGGTCGGCCTCTACGTTCCCGGTGGGCTCGCGCCGCTCGTCTCGAGCGTCGTGATGAACGTCGTTCCGGCCCAGGTCGCCGGCGTGAGGTCCATCGCGCTCACGTCCTCACCCCAGAAGAGCAATGGTGGCCTCCCGCATCCGACGATCCTCGCGGCCTGCGCCCTCCTGGGCATCGATGAGGTCTACGCGGTAGGCGGCGCCCAGGCGATCGCGATGTTCGCCTACGGTGCCGGCCCGTGCCGCCCCGTCGACCTGGTCACCGGTCCGGGCAACATCTACACCGTGTCCGCCAAGCGGCTGCTCAAGGGTGTCGTGGGCATCGACTCCGAGGCCGGTCCGACCGAGATCGCGATCCTCGCGGACGACAGCGCCGAGGCCGCCTATGTCGCCGCAGACCTGATCAGCCAGGCCGAGCACGACCCGCTCGCCGCGTCGGTGCTCGTCACGCCGTCCGACCGGCTTGCCGCCGAGGTCGAGGCCGAGCTCGACAAGCAGATCTCGGTCACCAAGCACATCGAGCGGATCAGGTCGGCTCTCTCGGGGCAGCAGTCGGCGATCGTGCTCGTCGAGGACCTCGAGCAGGGGCTCGCGGTCGTCAACGGGTACGCCGCCGAGCACCTCGAGATCCAGACGGCCGATGCCGAGCGTTGGGCGGCTCGGGTCCGTAACGCGGGTGCGGTCTTCGTCGGAGCGTTCGCTCCCGTCTCGCTCGGCGACTACGCCGCCGGGTCCAACCACGTCCTGCCCACCGGCTGCGCCGCCTGCTACTCCTCGGGCCTGTCGGTCCGCTCCTTCCGCAAGGCCGTCCACGTTGTCGACTACAGCCACGCCGCCCTTCGCGACGTCGCCTCCCACGTGGTGAACCTCGCCCACGCCGAGGACCTCCCTGGCCACGCGGCCGCGGTGCAGGTCCGGCTCGAGGACCGCTGAGCCGCGACGTGACGACACTGCCCCTCCGGGAGGAGCTGCGTGGCCTCGCGCCCTACGGCGCACCACAGCTCGACGTCCCCGTAGCCCTCAACGTGAACGAGAACCCGTACCCGCCCAGTGAGGCAGTGGTCGCGGAGGTCGCCGCTGCCGTCGCGGACGTGACGCGCACCCTCAACCGCTACCCCGACCGGGAGTTCACCGAGCTGCGTGCTGCTCTCGCGGAGTACCTCGGTCACGGTGTCACCCCTGAGCAGGTGTGGGCAGCCAACGGATCGAACGAGGTGATGCTGCAGATCCTCCAGGCCTTCGGCGGCCCCGGCCGGGTGGCGGTGTCCTTCGCGCCCACCTACTCGATGTACCCCGAATACGCCCGCGACGCCATGACCGGGTGGGTCGTCGGTCACCGCGAGGAGGACTTCTCCCTCGACGTCGAGCACGCCCTGTCCGTGATCGGCGAGCACCGGCCGTCCGTCGTACTCCTGCCGTCGCCGAACAACCCGACCGGCACCGCCCTGCCTCTCGACACCGTCCGTGCGGTGTGTGATGCGGCGCCGGGCGTCGTGGTGATCGACGAGGCGTACGCCGAGTTCCGCCGAGCCGGTACGCCGAGCGCGCTCGAGCTCTTGCCGGCCACGTCGAACCTGGTGGTCTCGCGCACGATGAGCAAGGCCTTCGCCCTCGCGGGGGCGCGCCTCGGGTACATCGCCGCCTCGCAGGAGATCTGCGACGCCTTGCGTGTTGTCCGGCTGCCCTACCACCTCTCCGCGGTCACCCAGGCGGTCGCCAGGGTCGCCCTGCGGCATGCCGACGAGCTGCTCGCCCGCGTCGACGACCTGCGGGCAGAGCGCGACGCCACTGTCACCTGGCTCCGCGAGCAGGGACTCGAGGTTGCGGAGAGTGACGCGAACTTCTGTCTGTTCGGCACGTTCGAGGACCGGCACGCCGTCTGGCAGCGGCTGCTCGACCGGGGTGTGCTGATCCGCGAGACTGGTCCGGACGGCTGGCTGAGGGTCTCGGTCGGCACGCCGGAGGAGATGGCGGCGTTCCGAGCCGCACTGATGGAGGTACTTCAGTCATGAGCCGCAGCGCACGCATCGAGCGGGAGACCAAGGAGTCGAAGGTCGTCGTCGAGGTGGACCTCGACGGCTCGGGCCGCGCCGACGTCTCCACAGGCGTCGGTTTCTACGACCACATGCTCAGCTCGCTTGCCCGGCACGCCCTCCTCGACCTGACGGTTCAGACCGTGGGCGACCTGCACATCGACGCCCACCACACCGTGGAGGACACCGCGATCGCCTTGGGCGACGCTCTTCGCGAGGCTCTGGGGGACAAGAAGGGGATCCGCCGTTTCGGCGACGCCCTCGTGCCCCTCGACGAGGCACTTGTGCAGTGCGCAGTGGACGTCTCCGGCCGGCCGTACTGCGTCCACACCGGGGAGCCCGAAGCGCAGGCGTTCGTCACGATCGGGGACTCCTACGTCGGGTCGCTGACCCGCCACGTCTTCGAGACACTCGCGCACCACGCTCAGATCGCCCTGCACGTGCGCGTCATCTCGAGCCGCGACCCCCACCACCTCGTGGAGGCGCAGTTCAAGGCCGTGGCGCGAGCCTTGCGCGATGCCGTCGCGCTGGACCCCCGTGAGACAGGTGTGCCGAGCACGAAAGGCTCTTTGTGAGCCCCAAGGTCGTCATCCTCGACTACGGCTCAGGCAACCTCCGGTCAGCCGTCCGTGCCGTGGAACGCGCCGGCGCGGACGTCACGTTGACGGCAGACCGCACCGCCGTGATGGACGCCGACGGGCTGGTCGTCCCGGGGGTCGGCGCCTTCCGGGCCTGCGTGGAGGGCGTTCGGGCCGTGCGTGGCCACGAGGTGATCGGGCGCAGGCTCGCCGGTGGGCGGCCGGTGCTCGGCATCTGTGTCGGCATGCAGATCCTCTTCGAGCACGGAGTCGAGCACGGTGTCGACACACCAGGCCTCGACGAGTGGCCGGGCGTCGTGGAGCGCATCCAGGCGCCCGTCGTACCCCACATGGGCTGGAACACCGTCGAGGTCGCCGACGGCTCGAGGCTTTTTCGAGGCATCGAGGGGGAGAGGTTCTACTTCGTGCACTCCTATGGCGTCCGGGAATGGAAGCTGACGACCAACGGTCGGACGCGACCGCCCCTGGTGACCTGGGCCGAGCACGGCGGTGACCGGTTCGTGGCTGCCGTGGAGAACGGTCCGCTGTGCGCGACGCAGTTCCACCCCGAGAAGTCCGGCGACGCCGGCGCGGCGTTGCTGAACAACTGGGTCGAGTCGATCTGATGGCCGCCTCGCCCAGGGCCAAGATCGTCCATGTGCGAGCTTCCGGCCGCCGTTTCCTCTGAGTCCCGGGCCAGCATCGTCCACGGGCGCAGTTCTGGCCGGGAGGCGCCTGCCCTGAGACACGGTGAAGGCCGCGGACGAGCCTCTCCTAGGCTTGTCCGCATGAGCCGATACCTGGAGCTGCTGCCCGCTGTCGACGTGGCCGGAGGCCAGGCCGTCCAGCTCGTTCAGGGGGTCGCGGGCTCCGAGAAGCGCTTCGGCGATCCCGTAGAGGCCGCCCTGAACTGGCAGAACCGTGGCGCTGAGTGGCTCCACCTCGTCGACCTGGACGCGGCGTTCGGCCGCGGTGACAACCGGGCGCTCCTTGCCAAGATCGTCGGCACCCTCGACATCAAGGTGGAGATGAGCGGGGGTATCCGTGACGACGACTCGCTCGAGGCGGCGCTCGCGACGGGTTGCCGCCGTGTGAACATCGGCACCGCCGCCCTGGAGCACCCCGAGTGGTGTGCGAAGGCGATCGCCGAGCACGGTGATCGCGTTGCTGTCGGCCTCGACGTTCGTGGACGGACACTTGCCGCACGAGGGTGGACCCGGGACGGCGGTGACCTCTACGAGGTGCTCGCCCGGCTCGACTCGGAGGGCTGCGCCCGCTACGTCGTCACCGACGTGAACAAGGACGGCATGCTGCAGGGGCCGAACCTCGAGCTGCTCCGCAACGTCTGTGCCGCGACGGAGCGTCCCGTCGTCGCGTCGGGCGGGATCACCGAGCTCGCCGACCTGGAGGCCCTCATGACGCTGGTCGGCGAGGGTGTGGAGGGGGCGATCATCGGCACCGCGCTCTACGAGGGGCGGTTCACCCTCGAGGACGCCCTGGCCCTCACCCAGCCCGACGAGAGCGCATGAGCCTCGCAGTCCGCGTCATCCCCTGCCTCGACGTCGACAACGGGCGCGTCGTCAAGGGGATCAACTTCAGGGAGCTGCGTGACGCGGGCGACCCTGTGGAGCTCGCGAAGGTGTACGACGCGGAGGGGGCCGACGAGCTGACCTTCCTCGACATCTCCGCCTCGCACGAAGAGCGGGCGACCACGCTCGAGATCGTCAGCCAGACCGCGGAGCAGGTGTTCATCCCCCTCACCGTGGGTGGCGGCATCAGCAGCGTCGAGGATGTGGACCGGCTGCTGCGTGCAGGCGCCGACAAGATCGCCGTCAACACCGCGGCGATCAGGCGGCCCGAGCTCATCGCCGAGATCGCCGACCGCTTCGGGAACCAGGTGCTCGTGCTGTCCGTGGACGCGCGGAGGGCCAGCGGGACGGACTCCGGCTTCGAGGTGACGACCCACGGCGGTCGGCGCAGCGCCGGCATCGACGCCGTCGAATGGACGAGGCGGGCGACCGAGCTCGGCGCCGGAGAGATCCTGCTCAACGCCATGGACGCGGACGGGACCGAGGACGGTTTCGATCTCGAGCTGATCCGGCTCGTCCGCCGCGAGGTGACCATCCCGGTGATCGCGAGTGGGGGAGCGGGCAGGGTCGAGCACTTCCCACCCGCGGTGGACGCAGGTGCCGACGCCGTACTCGCAGCGACCGTCTTCCACTTCGGCGTTCTCCGCATCGGGGAGGTCAAGCAGACGCTGGCAGCAGCGGGCTACCCGGTCCGCTAGCAGGGCGCCAAGGTCGGCGTTCTCCCGCTCGGGCCACGGGTGGGGTGCGAAAGTGGGCGCATGTGCGCGACACCTGTTCCTACTATCCGGTTCGACATGGCTCCATGAGGAGCGACCATGGGCGCCGCAAGTGGCTCGGCCCGATGGTCAGCCTGCTGGCCCTCCTCGTTGCCTACTTCGCGTGGCCCGTGCATCAAAGGGGCGCGGGGCTCGTCGCCAGCATCCTCCTCACACTGGTCGCCGTGGGGATCCTCGGCTGGGCCATCGCGGTGCAGGTCCGAAGGCACCTGTTGGACGACGAGAAGGCCGAGTTCCCGACCCTGGTCACGCTGCTCGGAGTAGTTGTCGTGGTCTTCGCCTTCGGCTACTACCGCCTCGAGGTGATCGACCCCGGTCAGATGTCAGGGCTCCGGACGAAGACCGACTCCTTGTACTTCACGGTGCAGATGCTGACCACCGTGGGGCTCGGTGACGTGTACGCCGCAGGTCAGCTGGCCCGGCAGCTGGTGCTGGTGCAGATGGTCTTCGACATCGTGTTCGTGGCAGCAGCCGGTTCGATGGTCGTCGGGAAGGTCAGAGAGCACATGCGTCCCGGCCGAGAGGCAGGGGGAGCACCGCGAGACGACTGAGGAGGCCAGTGCCTCAGATGCCGAGGTCCGCCCCGGTCAGGGCCGCGACGTCGGTCTCCGTCCCCTGAAGCTCCACCCGTGCCTGCGCCTGGCGCCCGTAGGTGAACATCACGAGCTCCGCGGGCAGCCCGCGTACGACGACCCGGGTCGGTGAGTCCTTGAGGACCGCCTGCTCGCCCGTGTCACTGCGCTCGAGCACCACACCCACCTTCGCCGAGCGGACCAGGCCCTTGCCCGCCACCCGGATCGCCTTCCACAGGGCGTCCTGTGGCTTGCGGGGCAGCTCTCGTGGCTCCCACCCCTCCTGGGCCCGCCGGATGTCCTCGTGGTGCACGAAGAACTCGAGCATGTTGAGCATCTTGTCGAGGGCCGGGACGGCGAAGAGGGAGTAGCGCGGGGGCCCCTGCCGCAGCCGCTGCACGAGGACGGGCAGGTCCTGGCGGGCCAGGCGGCGCGAGGCCAGGTCGGTGAGACCGGACAGCGGGTGTACCACGATGCCGATGGCGGCCACGTTGCCCTCCCGGACCAGCAGGTGCACGACCAGGTCCTTGACCGTCCAGTCACCGGACAGGGTCGGTGCGTCCGGGCCCCGCTCGAGGGCAAGGTCGCAGAGGGCGGCTCGTTCGGTGCGCGCGAGTGAGCTCATGCGATTGATCGTAGGGTGGCGTGGAAAGGAGGGGCCTCAGTGACTACTAGCCGGACCAGAAGGCGGCCGGTCGCATCGGCGAGCACGATCCGTGACGGGTTCCGCGTGCTCGGGGTCGCCATCCGGCGTGAGCCGTGGGTCTTCACGCTCTCGACCCTCGGCAGCCTGCTCTTCGGTGCGCTGACCGTCGCGGACGCCTGGGTGCTGGGGTGGGCCACGGACAACGTCGTGCTGCCCGCCTTCGACACGGGCACCACGACGGCCAAGGCTCTGGTCACGGTCCTGGCCCTGTTCGTCGGCGTGGCGCTGCTCCGGGCGGTCGGCATCGTCGCTCGACGCCTGGGTGCCGGCGTCATGCAGTACCGGATGCAGGCGCACTACCGCCGCGCCGTGACCCGCCAGTACCTCCGGCTGCCCATGTCGTGGCACCAGCAGCACCCCACCGGGCAGCTGCTGTCGAACGCCAACGCCGACGTCGAGGCGGCGTGGGCGCCGATCGCGCCTCTCCCCATGGCGGTCGGCACGGTCGCGATGATGGTCATCGCCGTGGTGCAGATGTTCTTCGCCGACGTCGTCATGGCGCTCGTCGGGATCCTCGTCTTCCCCCTCGTCATCATCACCAACATCGTCTTCCAGCGCCTCCAGTCGCCGCTGATGACCCGTGCCCAGGCGTTGCGTGCCGAGGTGAGCGAGGTTGCGCACGAGTCCTTCGACGGCGCCCTGGTCGTGAAGACGCTTGGCCGGGAAAAGGAGGAGACGGAGCGTTTCGCCGAGCGTGCCCACGCGCTGCGCGACGTCGCGATCCGGGCCGGGAAGATCCGCGCAGCCTTCGACCCCGCCCTCGAGGCGCTGCCGAACCTCGGCGTCCTCGCCGTGCTCGGCGTCGGCGTGTGGCGGGTCCTCAACGGCCAGACCGATATCGGCGACGTCGTCACGATCGCCTATCTCCTCACCATCGTCGCGTTCCCGATCCGCTCCCTCGGCTGGTTGCTGGGGGAGTTCCCTCGCAGCGTGGTGGGCTTCGAGCGGGTCAGCGCGGTGCTGGCCGCGACCGGGGAGATGGAGTACGGCGAGCAGCGCGTCGACGTGACCGAGGAGGGGGCGCTGCTGGAGGTCCGAGGACTCGGTTATCGGTACGTCCCGGAGCAGCCCCTGATCGAGGACCTCACCTTCACGGTGGAGCCTGGCCGGACGGTGGCGGTGGTCGGGTCCACGGCTGCGGGCAAGAGCACCCTCACCTCGCTCCTCGCACGGCTCGTCGACCCCGACGAAGGAGCCCTCCTCCTCGACGGCCACGACCTCCGCGACCTCGAACCAGGCTCCCTCGCGCAGAACATGACCCTGGTGCCCCAGCAGACGTTCCTCTTCGACGACACGGTCCGCGGCAACGTCACCCTGGGTGCGGACGTCGACGACGAGGAGATCTGGGCCGCCCTGAGGACTGCGCAGGCAGACGGCTTCGTCGCCGCCCTTCCTGACGGCCTCGACACACGGCTCGGGGAGCGCGGGACGACTCTTTCGGGGGGCCAGCGGCAGCGGGTGTCGCTGGCCCGAGCGCTCGTACGACGGCCGCGCCTGCTCGTCATGGACGACGCGACGTCCGCGGTCGACCCGGAGGTCGAGGCCCGCATCCTGGCCGCCCTTCGTGACTTCGGGAGCACGACCCTGGTCATCGCCTATCGCAAGGCCACGATCGGCCTCGCCGACGAGGTGATCTACCTCGCCGACGGCCACGTCGTGGACCACGGGCCGCACCAGGACCTCCTCGCGCGCAGCAGCCGCTACGCCGACCTGGTGAACGCGTACGAGCAGGCGGCCGCCGAGCGCGTCGCCGACGCGGAGGCAGACGACCGGACGGTGACCCGATGACGACAGTCACCGCCTCCACGGCCGTCGACACCGGGGAGTCGATCTCGGCCCTGCGCACCATCCGCCGGGGCATCGAGCTCTCGCCCCAGCTGAAGGAGGGCATCGGAGGGACGCTGGTCTTCGCCGTCCTCGCGACGATCGGGCGGATCGTCGTACCCATTGCGGTCCAGCAGACCCTCGACCGCGGGCTGCAAGCGCCCGGCGGGCCGAACACCGACTTCGTGGCCACGATGGCCGTCGTCGCTGCCGTGGCCATCGTGGTGACCGGCGGGGCGTCGTTCCTGATGACGTCGCGGCTGTTCACCAGTGCCGAGACGGGCCTCGCGACGCTGCGGATCAAGGCCTTCCGGCACGTCCACGACCTGCCTCTGCTCACGCAGAACACCGAACGGCGCGGCTCCTTGGTCTCGCGGGTCACCAGCGACGTGGACCAGGTCTCGCAGTTCCTGATCTTCGGCGGCATCATCGCGATCGTCAGCGTGGGCCAGATCCTCGTCGCGACCGTCGTCATGGCGTTCTACAGCTGGCAGCTGACCATCGTGGTCTGGGTGTGCTTCGCGCCGCTGTTCCTCTCGCTGCGCTTCTTCCAGCGCAAGCTCTCCGACGCCTACGGCGTCGTGCGACGACAGGTCGGTGTCATGCTCTCGGCGGTGTCGGAGCCGGTGGTGGGGGCCGCGGTCGTCCGGTCCTACGCGATCGAGGCGCGCACGCAGGAGCGGATCGACCGTGCCATCGACCGCAACAAGGAGGCGGCGACCAGGGCGCAGGGGCTCACGGCGTTCTCGTTCTCCCTCGGGGGCGTGTCGGCGGGCCTCGCGAACGCGGGGGTCCTCATCGTCGGCGTGCTGCTCGGCGTGGACGGCGACATCACGGCCGGCAAGGTGCTCGCGTTCGCGTTCCTCGTGAACCTGTTCGTGGGGCCGGTGCAGATGGGCACGCAGGTCCTCACGGATGCCCAGAACGCCATCGCCGGGTGGCGGCGGGTGATCGGGATCCTCGACACGCCCGCCGACGTCGTGGATCCCGGCGAAGCCGGGACGCCGCTCCCACGAGGCCCGGTCTCGATCGAGTTCGACGACGTCGCGTTCGCCTATCCGGGCGGCGCGCCCGTCCTGCACGACGTGTCGCTGGACATCGAGCCAGGCTCCCGCGTCGCCGTCGTGGGGGAGACCGGTTCGGGAAAGACGACCCTAGCGAAGCTGCTCACCAGGCTGATGGATCCGAGTAGAGGCGTCGTCCTGCTCGATGGGGTGGACCTCCGCGAGGTGCCGTTCAGCTCGCTGCGCGAGCGGGTCGTGATGGTGCCGCAGGAGGGCTTCCTCTTCGACGACGACCTGGCGGCCAACGCGCGCTACGGACGCCTCGGTGCCTCGGAGGCCGACATCCGGGAGGCCGTGGAGCAGCTGGGGCTCACCGACTGGCTCGAGTCGCTCCCCTGGGGGCTGCAGACCCGCGTCGGACAGCGCGGCGAGTCACTCTCGGCAGGAGAGCGGCAGCTGGTCGCGCTGATCCGGGCGCACCTTGCCGATCCGGACCTCCTCGTGCTCGACGAGGCCACGAGTGCCGTGGACCCTCAGCTGGAGCTGCGGATCGGTCAGGCACTCGAGCGTCTCATGAACGGTCGTACGTCGGTCACCATCGCCCACCGGCTCTCCACGGCGGAGAACGCCGACGAGGTGGTCGTGGTGGACGCCGGCCGGATCGTCCAGCGCGGTCCGCACGACGAGCTGGTCCGCCAAGACGGGGTGTACAGGAGGCTCCACGACTCCTGGGTGGCTCAGCACGAACGGCGCTGAGACATACTTGCGGGCGTGATCTCCCCTTCTCCCTCGGGCAGCTCCGCCCTGGATCCGGCCCTCGCCCGCCGGCTGAAGCGCGACGCGCAGGGACTGGTCCCGGCCGTGGTGCAGCAGTACGACACAGGCGAGGTCCTCATGCTCGGCTGGATGGACGACGAGGCGCTGCACAGGACGCTGACGACAGGTCGCACGACGTTCTGGAGCCGCTCGCGCTCGGAGTACTGGGTCAAGGGGGAGACCTCGGGGCACCGGCAGTGGGTCAAGGAGGTCCGCCTCGACTGCGACGGCGACACGTTGCTGGTCAAGGTCGACCAGGAGGGTCCCGCGTGCCACACGGGCACCCGGACCTGCTTCGACGCCGACCTGCTGGGCAAGGCCGATGCCTGACACAGACCCGCCCGAACCCGACGCATCCCGGCAGGACACCCCTCAGTCCGAGCCCTCTCGGTCAGAGACGCCAGAGTCCGAGGGGCCCCCGCACGACCCCGCTGCGACGTCACGGCGGGGGCGGGATCCCAGCTACCTCCCCACGGTGCTGGCCGGTCTGGCCGGGGCTGGCCTCGCGGCCGTCGCCGGATCGCGGCAGTGGGCCGTGACCGACGCAGACGCCGCGGGCATCAAGGTGCACACCTCCGTCACGGGCGCGGAGGCCCAGCCGCTCGTGGCGGCCTCTGCCCTCGTGGCCCTCGCCGCCTGGGGCGTGGTGCTCGTGATCCGCGGACGGCTTCGTCGCCTGGTCGCCGCGGTCGGCCTGGTTGCCTCGGCGGGCGCTCTGGTGAGTGTCGCGCTCGGGTTCACAGCCGCCCAGGACGCGGCGCTCGAAGCGGCGATCGCCAAGGGATCCACGGACGCCTTCGTCACGAGCCTGTCGCTGTGGTACTACCTCGCCGGCCTGGGGGCGCTGATCGCGACCGCTGCGTTCATCGTCGCGGTGGTGCGGTCGCCTCGATGGCCGGCCATGGGCAGCAGGTACGACGCACCGTCGGCCCGCTCTGGCTCCACCCCGGACGACGACATGTGGCGGGCGCTCGACGAGGGAAGGGACCCCACCTCCTAGAATGCTGGAGCGCGCACGGCGACGGACGCGCCCGGACCGCCCATCCCACGTGTCACGAGGAGACCTGCCCACGATGGCTCACCACGGCAACACCCCCGCAGCCTGGACCGGCGTCACGATCATGCTGATCGGCTGGGTCGTGGGTGGCATCGGTCTCGTCACCGGACCCAACTGGGTGCTGTTCTGGATCGGGGTCGCGCTCCAGCCGATCGGCATCGTCGTCGGCAAGGTCATGGCGGTGATGGGCATGGGCGCCGAGACCACCAGCTCCTGAGCCGATGTCCACGGTCGTCGCCGAAGGCATCGAGCCTCGAAACCGGGGGAGGCGAGTCGCCGCTCCCGTGCTCGTCGCCGGGGTCGTCCTCGCGGCGAGCGTGGTCCTGCACGTCCGCGACCCGCACCGCGGGGGGAGCTACCTGTTCTGCCCGTGGCTGCTGCTCACCGGCACGTACTGCCCGGGCTGCGGAGGGCTCCGGGCGGTCAACGACCTCACGAACGGGCAGATCGGTGCCGCTGCCTCGAGCAACCTGATGTTCGTCGGCTCGATCCCGTTGCTGCTGCTGTTCTGGTCGCGGTGGTTCCTGGACCGCTGGCGCGGAGTGCGTCGCAACGTCGACCAACGCCAGGCTCTGGCCTGGGCCCTTTCTTTCGCTGCCGTGTCTCTGGTGTTCTGGGTGGTCCGCAACCTTCCTGGCCTGGAGTGGCTCCGGCCCTGAGCCTGCTGCCCTGCTGCGCCCGTCGTCGGAGCGGTCAGGTGTCGCCCCCGATGTCGACCTCGTAGGCCTCGTAGACGAGGTCGGAGCCACGCTGGCGATGGCGGACCAGCCGTCCGAGGAGTGTCGTCGCCTGCTCCCGCACCCGCTGCACGTCCGTGTCGGGCACGCTGACCGACGCGAGAACCTCCGCGAGGAGGGTCTTGATCTCGCCGTGCTCCTTGGTCAGATGAGCCACCGCGTCCGAGAGTCGGGGGGCCATGCCCAGCAGCTCGTGGTACAGCCCGTCGGGCCCCTCAGTGATCTCGATGTGGGTCTCGAAGTCGCCGGAGAGGTCGCCCAGCGCGTCACGCACCCGGTCGGGCCAGTGCCGGTGATCTGCCGCCGGTGGAGCGGCAAGAGCTCGCTCCAAGGCGCTCATGGACTCGCGGAGCTCCGCGCGTCGGCGGCGCACCGACTCGAGAGAGCCCGGGTTGCTCGCAGACTGCCGGGTGGAGTCCTGGGTGGACGAGGTCGGTTCCATCGAAGCCTCCTGCGCACACGCTGTCGCTTCGAGTTTTCGACGCCCAGGGCCTCCTGTCCAGGGCCGAAGGTCCGCCGCCCCGGGCGCGAGCACGGGGGCCGGGGCGCGTCAGTAGTTGGTGGTGGTCGTGAAGACGCCCGTGGTGAGCACGAAGACGACCACGCCGATGGTGAGCACGATGCCGATCGCGCCCAGGATGACGCCCGCCTTCGCCATGCCCTCACCGGTCTGCATTCCGCCGGAGGCTGCGATCTCCTTGCGGGCGGAGCTGCCGAGGACGATCGCAACGATGCCGAGGACGATGCCGCAGAAGACGAGCGACACGAGCCCCACGATCATCGACCACAGCGCCTTCTGGTTCGTCTGTGGCACGGCCTGGTAGCCGTAGCCGCCGGGTCCCGGCTGTCCCGGTGGCGGCGGTGGCGGCGTGTAGCTCATGGGATCCCCTTTTGTCGGACCGGTCCTGGGATGTCCGGTCTGCGTATGCCGTGCCTCGTCGACTTCCGTGTCGTGCACGTGTCGAGCGACGCTATCGCGCGGTGGGGACGTGCGCGAGCACCTTTCGCCGCGACACGAGGAACCGGCGACTTCTCGGTGCAGGATGCCCCGCGGTGGATCAGAGCTGCGTGCTGTAGGTGCGCGTCGAGGCGTGGAACTGGCCGGATGCGATGGCGATGATGATCAGGGTGAGGATCAGTACTCCGAAGCCGACGGCGATGGCTCCCGTGACGATGCCTCCGAGCGCGAGCCCGTCCCCCTGCTGGGTGCCGCCGCTCGCCCTGACCTCGTTGCGTCCCTTGACGCCGAGGACGACCGCGAGGATGCCAAGGATCCCCAGCCCCGGGCACCAGCACAGCACGAGGGACGCGACCCCGGTGATCAACGATGCGGTGGCCTTGCCGTTCGTCGGCGTCGGGTGCGGCGGACCATAGTGCGATCCATAAGGCTGGCCATAGCCGTAGCCCGGCTGCGGTGGCTCAGGTGGATAGCTCATCGGTGCCGCGTCCTCGCTCTCTATGCGGACCTCCCCGGCGTAAGGTCGGTCGTCCCGTGAGAGTCTAGAGACCCTGCCTGTCCCATCCGTGATGCGAGGTTCGTCATGTCCGTGCTGGACGAGATCGTCGACGGCGTCCGCGTCGACCTCGCCGAGCGCGAGGCCGCCGTACCTCTGCCCGAGGTGAAGGAGGCAGCTCGCCGAGCCCCCGACGCCCTCGACCCGATGCCTCGGTTCCGTGCCTCCGGCGTGAGCGTCATCGCGGAGGTGAAGCGCTCCAGCCCCAGCAGGGGGGCCCTCGCGGAGATCGCCGACCCTGCTGCTCTCGCCAGGGAGTACGAAGCCGGTGGGGCCGCGACCATCAGCGTGCTCACGGAGAGAAGGCGCTTCGGCGGCAGTCTCGGTGACCTGCGCGCTGTCCGGGCCGCGGTCGGGATCCCGGTGCTGCGCAAGGACTTCATCGTCACCTCCTACCAGCTGTGGGAGGCCCGCGCCGCCGGTGCCGACCTGGCCCTGCTGATCGTCGCCGCGCTCGAGCAGTCGGCCCTCGTGAGCCTCGTCGAGCGTGCGGAGTCGATCGGGCTGACCCCGCTCGTGGAGGTGCACGACGAGGAGGAGGTCGAGCGTGCCTTGGCGGCCGGCGCAACACTGATCGGTGTGAACGCCCGCAACCTGAAGACGCTCGAGGTCGACCGCGACACCTTCTCCCGGCTCGCGCCGCGGATCCCCGACGGCGTGGTACGCGTCGCCGAGTCAGGCGTGCGCGGACCCCACGACGTCTTCGAGTACGCCAAGCAGGGCGCGCACGTCGTCCTCGTGGGGGAGACGCTGGTGAAGGGAAAGGACCCGCGCAGCGCGGTCGCCGACCTCGTCGCCGCCGGCGCCCACCCTGCGCTCAAGCACCGCGACTGAAAGCACACGCACCCATGTCTGCACTACCCGACGAGTCGGGACACTTCGGCCGGTTCGGCGGCCGGATGATGCCCGAGGCGCTGATGGCCGCTCTGGACGAGCTCACGCTCGCCTGGCAGGACGCCACGGCGGACCCGGAGTTCACCGCCGAGTTCGACCGGATGCTCCGTGAGTACGCCGGTACGCCGAGCCTGTTGTACGACGCCACGAAGCTCAGCGAGGTCGCCGGAGCACGGATCCTGCTCAAGCGGGAGGACCTGAACCACACGGGCGCACACAAGATCCGCAACGTGCTGGGCCAGGCCCTGCTCACCAAGCGCATGGGCAAGACCCGGGTGATCGCCGAGACCGGTGCCGGTCAGCACGGCGTGGCCACCGCGACGGCGTGCGCCTACCTCGGGCTCGACTGCGTCGTCTACATGGGCGAGGTCGACACCGAGCGCCAGGCGCTCAACGTCGCGCGCATGCACCTCCTCGGCGCCGAGGTGGTCGCCGTGAAGTCCGGCTCGCGGACCCTGAAGGACGCGATCAACGAGGCGATCCGGGACTGGGTCACCACCGTCGACCACACCGCCTACGTCTTCGGCACCGCGGCCGGGCCGCATCCCTTCCCCGCGATGGTTCGTGACTTCTGCCGGGGAATAGGCGACGAGACTCGGGGCCAGTGCCAGGAGCTGATCGGGCGGCTCCCGGACGCGGTGGCCGCATGTGTCGGAGGCGGCTCCAACGCGATCGGCATGTTCGAGACCTTCATCGACGAGCCGTCGGTGAGGCTGTACGGCTTCGAGGCGGCGGGCGACGGGGTGAACACACCCCGGCACGCAGCGACGATCTGGGCCCACCAGGTCGGCGTGCTGCACGGTGCGCGCACCTACGTCCTGCAGGACGAGGACGGCCAGACCGTGGAGTCCCACTCGATCTCGGCCGGCCTGGACTACCCGGGCGTCGGACCCGAGCACGCGTGGCTCGCCGAGACCGGGCGCGCGGAGTACCGCCCGGTCACCGACGCCCAGGCGATGGACGCGATGGCGCTTCTCGCACGCACGGAGGGCATCATCCCGGCCATCGAGTCGGCTCACGCGGTGTCCGGCGCGCTCGAGCTGGCCGGGGAGCTCGGGCCCGACGCGGTGATCGTCGTGAACCTCTCCGGCCGGGGCGACAAGGACATGGGCACCGCGATCGACTGGTTCGGCCCGGGCGAGACCAAGCCGGACGACTCCGCCGGATCGGGTCCCGTCCAAGCGGTCGGCGAGGGCTCGGGGGAGGTCCAGCTGTGACCAACCTCGAGTGCGCCAGGCCTGGTTCACACCTCGCCGGAGGTCCCGAATGAGCGTCAGCCCGGTCTTCGAGGCGGCGCACGCCGAGGGGCGTGCCGCGCTCGTCGGCTACCTTCCCGCCGGCTTCCCCGACGTCGATGGCTCGATCGAGGCCATGCGTGCGATGGTCGATGGCGGATGCGACCTGATCGAGGTCGGCCTGCCCTACAGCGACCCGGTGATGGACGGGCCCACGATCCAGCAGGCCGCGCAGCAGGCGCTCGAAGGCGGCATCCGCACCCGAGACGTGCTCCGGACTGTGGAGGCAGTCGCGGCCACGGGCGCGAAGGTCGTCGTGATGACCTACTGGAACCCTGTGGAGAGGTACGGCGTCGAGCGCTTCGCCGCGGACCTCGCCTCGGCCGGGGGGTCTGGCCTGATCACGCCGGACCTGGTGCCCGACGAGGCGACCGAGTGGGTGGCCGCGGCCGACGCCCACGGCCTCGACAAGATCTTCCTGGTCGCTCCCTCGTCCACCGACGCTCGGCTGAAGATGACGGTCGAGGCGTGCCGCGGCTTCGTCTACGCGACGGCCGTGATGGGTGTCACCGGAGCCCGCTCGAGCACGAGCGCGCTCGCCGAGCCCCTCGTCGCCCGGGCCCGCAAGGTCACCGACCTCCCCATCGGCGTCGGGCTCGGGGTGTCCAACGGGGACCAGGCTGCCGAGGTGGCCGCGTACGCCGACGGGGTGATCGTCGGCTCGGCGTTCGTGCGCCGGCTGCTCGACGCCGGGAGCGACCGTCGTGCGGGGCTCGACTCGCTCGCCGAGCTGACCCGCGACCTCGCAGCCGGTGTCCGCCGTGGCTGACCGCCGGCGGGCTCAGCTCGGCCGAGCCCGGATGCGCCGTCCGGGGGCAGTGGCCGCGGCCGGGCTGCTCCTGCTGCTCGCGGGGTGCACGGGGCAGGACAGCGGGCAGCTCGCCTCCGGTTTCACCGACAACAACCCCGACGGCATGAACGGCGCGGTCCTGGTCCACCAGTACGTCATGCCCGACGCGACCCTGACCGGGACCGACGGCTCTGACCTCTCGCTCACCAAGGACACGACGGCACCCATCACGCTCGTGTTTTTCGGCTACACCCACTGCCCGGACATCTGCCAGGTGGTCATGGCCGACATCGCCTCGGCCGTCGCCCGTCTGGAGCCCCGGGACCGGGACAAGGTCGACGTCCTCTTCGTGACGACCGACCCCGCCCGGGACGACGCCCAGACGCTGCGCGAGTACCTCGACCGCTTCAACCCTCGCTTCGAAGGGGTCACCGGCGACCTCGAGACGATCGTCAAGGTCGCGAACGACCTCGGCGTGGAGGTCCAGAAGGGCGCGAAGCTGCCCTCCGGCGGCTACGAGGTGAACCACGGCACGCAGATCGTGGGCGTCGACGGGCACGACCGCGCGCCGATCGTCTGGACCGAGGGGACCCCCGCCGGCCAGATCGCCGAAGACCTGACCGCTCTGCTGCACCGACCAGAAAGCACCGACGCACCGTGATCCTTGCCTCGATCCCCAGTCCTCACCAGGGCGTCTGGCACCTCGGGCCGATCCCCGTCCGGGCCTATGCGCTGTGCATCATCGCGGGCATCGTCGTGGCGGTGTGGCTCGGCGAGAAGCGCTGGGTGGCCCGCGGCGGAAAGCCCGGGCAGATCGGGGACATCGCGATCTGGGCGGTTCCGTTCGGGCTCGTCGGCGGTCGGCTCTACCACGTCATCACCGACTACGAGCTCTACTTCGGCCCTGGCCAGGACCCGGTCGCCGCTCTGTACGTCTGGCACGGCGGACTCGGGATCTGGGGCGCGATCGCCCTCGGTGGTGTCGGCGCCTGGATCGGAGCCCGGCGGGCGGGAGTCAAGTTCCCCCCGCTGGCCGACGCGCTCGCCCCCGGCATCGCCCTCGCGCAGGGCATCGGGCGGTGGGGCAACTGGTTCAACCAGGAGCTCTACGGGCGCAAGACCGACCTGCCCTGGGCGCTCGAGATCGACGTGAAGGACGCCGAGGGCAATGTCGTCGGACAGACCCTGCACCACCCGACGTTCCTCTATGAGTTCGTCTGGGACCTCGGCGTGGCCGGGCTGGTGATCTGGGCGGACCGACGCTTCCGCCTCGGTCACGGGCGTGCTTTCGCGCTCTACGTCATGGCTTACACCGCGGGCCGGGCCTGGATCGAGAACCTCCGTGTCGACGCGGTGCAGATGAACGACGTCTTCGGGCTGCGGCTGAACGTCTGGACCTCCATCGCGCTGTTCGTCGCGGCCCTGGTCTACTTCGTGTGGTCGGCGAGGCGGCACCCCGGGCGCGAGACCTCCGTGCTCCGCGAGCAGGGGAGCGGCTCGGAGGAGCAGCCGGCCGATCAGAGAGATGCCGACCCCGACCGGACCGACGACCCCCGCTGACCGGCTCTGGCCCCGTAGACGACCAGGTGCTGAGGTGAGCCTGTCCTTCCATGACTTTGCTAGGCGGACACAGATAATTTGGGCCACATGACCCCCAAGGATCCTCACGTCCCCGTAGTCGGCCACGAGCACCCCGACGTCACGGGTGGATGGCTGCGGCCGGCCGTCTTCGGAGCCAGCGACGGGCTGGTCTCCAACGTCGCCCTGATCGCGGGCGTCGCCGGCGGTAGTGGCAACAGCTCCAACGCGGTAGTCCTCGCGGGTCTGGCCGGTCTTGCGGCCGGCGCGTTCTCCATGGCCGTGGGGGAGTACACCTCGGTCGCGAGCCAGTCCGAGGCGGCTGCGCACGAGGTCGAGAAGGAGCGGGCCGAGATCATCAGGAACCCCGAGGGTGAGACCCACGAGCTCGCGACGATGTACGTCGGCAAGGGACTCGACGCACAGCTCGCCCAGGAGGTGGCTCGCCAGATCCACCGTGACGTCGACAACGCCGTCGCGGTCCACGCCCGGGAGGAGCTCGGCGTCGATCCCGAGGACCTCGCGTCGCCGATGCTCGCTGCGGGCTCGTCGTTCCTGGCGTTCGCGCTCGGCGCCCTCGTGCCGTTGGTGCCGTACCTGCTCGGTGCCACCACCCTCTGGCCCGGTCTGGCCATCACGCTCGTTGCACTCTTCGGCGCCGGCGCCGTCGTGACCCAGGTGACCACGCGTCCCTGGGTGTACGGCGGGATCCGTCAGATGTTGCTCGGGGCGGCGGCAGCGGCCCTCACCTACGGAATCGGCTCGGCGGTGGGCGCGAACCTCGGCTGACCGCCCGCACCCAGGTCGCTGGTCTCGCCGCACGTTCCGGAATAGGCTGAAACAACATCGCCTTCCCGTCCCAGGCAGGCCCCAAACCTGTCCACTGTGTGGATTTTTCGCGTCTCGCTGGATGAACGATCCGGCGGGACGATGTTGTACGCTTCAGACTCCGCCTGGGCCAATGTCGTCCCGCGCACTCATGCACCAGACAGACCGCCGCGTCCGCCGCGTCGCGCCGGTGTCACGACGACGGGAGAGTGCCTCATGCAAGCGTTCCCGCCGCCCCAGGGGCTCTACGACGGACTCCACGAGCACGATGCGTGCGGTGTGGCCTTCGTCGCAACCCTGACCGGCGTCGCCAGCCACGACATCGTTGCCAGGGCCATCACGGCTCTGCGCAACCTCGAGCACCGTGGCGCCACCGGGGCCGAGCCCGACTCCGGTGACGGCGCGGGCATCCTCCTGCAGGTCCCGGACAAGTTCCTCCGGGACGTCGTCGACTTCGAGCTGCCTTCGGCCCGCACCTATGCCGTCGGCACGGCGTTCCTGCCCGGTGACAAGGAGCAGGTCGCGAAGACTCGTGCGCACATCGAGCAGATCGCCGCCGAGGAAGGCCTCAACGTGCTCGGCTGGCGGGACGTGCCGGTCCAGCCGGACCTCCTCGGTGCGACGGCGCTCAGCGTCATGCCGACCTTCAGCCAGCTCTTCGTGGCTCCTGCGGCGGGGCGCCTGATGGGGATGGCGCTCGAGCGGATCGCCTTCGTGCTCCGGAAGCGCTCCGAGCGCGAGACCGACGTGTACTTCCCGTCGCTGTCCTCGCGCACCATCGCCTACAAGGGCATGCTGACCACCGACCAGCTCGATCGCTTCTACCCCGACCTGCGAGACGAGCGCATGGAGTCCGCAGTGGCCGTGGTCCACTCCCGGTTCTCCACCAACACGTTCCCGAGCTGGCCGCTGGCGCACCCGTTCCGGTTCATCGCGCACAACGGTGAGATCAACACCGTCATGGGCAACCGCAACTGGATGCGCGCCCGTGAGGCGCTGCTCGAGAGTGATCTCATCCCAGGCGACCTCGAGCGGATCTACCCGATCTGCACCCCGGGAGCCTCGGACTCCGCGTCCTTCGACGAGGTGCTCGAGCTGTTGCACATAGGCGGCCGGTCGCTGCCGCACGCTGTGCTGATGATGATCCCGGAGGCGTGGGAGAACCACGCAGAGATGGACCCCAGGCGTCGGGCGTTCTACGAGTTCCACGCCTCGATGATGGAGCCGTGGGACGGCCCCGCCGCGGTGGTGTTCACCGACGGCACCCAGATCGGTGCGGTTCTCGACCGCAACGGTCTGCGCCCCAGCCGCTACTGGGTCACCGACGAGGGCCTCGTCGTCATGGCCTCCGAGGTCGGGGTGCTCGACATCGACCCGGCGACCGTCGTACGCAAGGGCCGTCTCCAGCCCGGCCGCATGTTCCTCGTCGACACCGCCGAGCACCGCATCATCGAGGACGAGGAGATCAAGTCCGAGCTCGCGTCGGACCACCCGTACGACGAGTGGCTGCACGCCGGCCTGATCCATCTCGACGACCTCCCCGAGCGGGAGCACGTGGTCCACACGCACGCCTCGGTGACCCGCCGGCAGCAGATCTTCGGCTACACCGAGGAGGAGAAGCGGATCCTCCTCACGCCGATGGCGAAGACCGGCTACGAGCCGATCGGGTCGATGGGCACCGACACGCCCATCGCCGCGCTCTCGGACCGGCCGCGGCTGCTGTTCGACTACTTCACCCAGCTCTTCGCGCAGGTGACGAACCCGCCGCTCGACGCGATCCGGGAGGAGCTCGTCACCTCGCTGTCGAGCACGATCGGCCCCGAGGCGAACCTGCTCGAGCCGACCCCCGCGTCCTGCCGCCAGGTCGTGCTGCCGTTCCCCGTGATCGACAACGACGAGCTCGCGAAGATCCGTCACATCAACCGTGACGGCAACCTGCCGGGCTTCATCACGCATGTCTCGCGCGGCCTCTACGAGGTCGAGGGCGGGGGAGAGGCGCTGGCCCGCCGGATCGACGAGATCTGCGCGGAGGTGTCCGAGGCGATCGCGAACGGCGCTCGGATCATCGTGCTGTCCGACCGGCACTCGACCGCAGACCTCGCGCCGATCCCGTCTCTGCTGCTCACCGGTGCCGTCCACCACCACCTCGTTCGCGAGAAGACCAGGACCCAGGTCGGTCTGCTCGTCGAGGCGGGCGACGTGCGCGAGGTGCACCACGTCGCGCTGCTCATCGGCTACGGCGCCGCGGCGGTCAACCCCTACCTCGCCATGGAGACCGTGGAGGACCTCGCCCGCGACGGCTACTACGTCGACGTGGACCCCGAGGTCGCCGTGAAGAACCTCGTGAGATCGCTCGGCAAGGGCGTGCTCAAGGTGATGAGCAAGATGGGGGTCTCGACGGTCGCGTCCTATACCGGCGCCCAGATCTTCGAGGCGATCGGTCTCTCGCAGGCGCTGGTGGACAGGTACTTCACCGGCACCGTGAGCAAGCTCGGCGGCGTCGACATCGACACCGTCGCCGAGGAGGTCGCCAGGCGGCACCGCAAGGCATACCCCGTCGACGGCCTCCCGCAGGCGCACCGCGCGCTGGACATCGGCGGCGAGTACCAATGGCGTCGCGAGGGCGAGCCGCACCTCTTCGACCCGGACACCGTCTTCCGGCTCCAGCACTCGACCCGCACCGGCCGCTACGACATCTTCAAGCAGTACACCAAGCGCGTCGACGACCAGTCGAAGCGGCTGATGACGCTGCGCGGCCTGTTCTCCTTCAAGAGCGACCGGCCGCCGATCCCGATCGAGGAGGTCGAGCCGGTCTCGGAGATCGTGAAGCGGTTCTCCACGGGCGCGATGTCCTACGGCTCGATCAGCAAGGAGGCGCACGAGACTCTCGCGATCGCCATGAACCGGCTGGGCGGCAAGTCCAACACCGGTGAGGGCGGCGAGGACGCCGACCGTCTCTACGACCCGGAGCGACGCTCGTCGATCAAGCAGGTCGCGTCGGGACGCTTCGGCGTCACCGCGGAGTACCTCACCAACTCCGACGACATCCAGATCAAGATGGCCCAGGGCGCGAAGCCAGGCGAGGGCGGTCAGCTCCCCGGTCACAAGGTCTACCCGTGGGTCGCGAAGACCCGGCACAGTACGCCGGGCGTGGGGCTCATCTCGCCGCCGCCGCACCACGACATCTACTCGATCGAGGACCTGGCTCAGCTGATCCACGACCTCAAGAACTCCAACCCGTCAGCCCGGATCCACGTGAAGCTGGTCGCCGAGGTCGGGGTCGGCACGGTCGCGGCGGGTGTCTCGAAGGCGCACGCCGACGTTGTGCTGATCTCGGGCCACGACGGTGGCACCGGCGCCTCGCCGCTGACGTCGCTGAAGCACGCCGGCGGTCCGTGGGAGCTCGGCCTCGCCGAGACCCAGCAGACGCTGCTGCTCAACGGTCTGCGGGAACGGATCGTGGTGCAGACCGACGGGCAGCTCAAGACCGGCCGCGACGTCGTCGTGGCCGCCCTGCTCGGCGCCGAGGAGTTCGGTTTCGCCACCGCCCCGCTGGTGGTGTCGGGCTGCATCATGATGCGCGTCTGTCACCTCGACACCTGCCCGGTCGGCGTGGCTACCCAGAACCCCGTCCTCCGCGAGCGCTACACCGGCAAGCCGGAGTTCGTGGTCAACTTCTTCGAGTACATCGCCGAGGAGGTCCGCGAGTACCTCGCCGAGCTCGGCTTCAGGTCGCTCGACGAGGCGATCGGCCACGCCGAGATGCTCGACGTCGCCAAGGCCGTCGACCACTGGAAGGCCTCCGGTCTCGACCTGAGCCCGATCCTGCACGTTCCGGCGCTGCCGGAGGGCGCGGCGCGTCGCAACACGACCGTGCAGGACCACGGCCTCGACAAGGCGCTGGACAACAAGCTGGTGGAGCTTGCTGGGGACGCCCTCGACAAGGGCGAGCCGGTGCGGGCCCAGGTCGAGATCCGCAACGTCAACCGGACCGTCGGCACGATCCTCGGCCACGAGGTGACCAAGCGCTTCAAGGCCGAGGGCCTCCCGGACGGCACGATCGACATCACGTTCACCGGCTCGGCGGGCCAGTCGTTCGGTGCCTTCGTCCCGCGCGGTGTGACGCTGCGCCTCGAAGGCGATGCGAACGACTACGTCGGCAAGGGGCTCTCGGGCGGCCGGATCGTGGTGCGTCCGGACCGGTCCGCTGGGTTCGAGGCCGAGGACCAGATCATCGCCGGCAACGTGATCTGCTACGGCGCCACGTCGGGCGAGATCTTCATCCGGGGTCAGGTGGGCGAGCGCTTCTGCGTCCGCAACTCCGGTGTCCGCGCGGTGGTCGAGGGCGTTGGTGACCATGGCTGCGAGTACATGACGGGGGGCATGGTCGTCGTACTCGGTCCGACGGGGCGGAACTTCGCCGCGGGCATGTCCGGTGGCGTGGCGTTCGTCCTCGACCTCGACGAGGGTCGGGTCAACCCGGAGCTGGTGGAGCTCCGTCCGGTCGAAGGCGAGGCGGCCCATGACCTGGAGCACGCCGTACGTCGGCACCTCGAGGAGACCGAGTCAGCCATCGCGGCGAGACTGCTCGAGGACTGGCCGGCATCGCTGGCCCGGTTCACCGAGGTCATGCCCAGCGACTTCAAGCGAGTGCTCGAGGCCAAGGCCGAGGCGCTCGAGGAGGGCCTCAGCGAGGACGAGGCCGCGACCAAGATGATGGAGGCGCTCCATGGCTGACCCGAGAGGTTTCCTGAAGCACGGCCGCGAAGTAGCCACGCGGCGGGCCGTCGGTGAGCGGGTGCAGGACTGGAACGAGGTGTACCCCGGCGGTGCCGGACGGTCGCTGCTGCCGATCATCACCACCCAGGCAGGGCGCTGCATGGACTGCGGCATCCCGTTCTGCCACCAGGGCTGCCCGCTCGGCAACATCATCCCCGAGTGGAACGACCTGGTCTGGCGTGACGACTGGGACGGCGCGATCGAGCGTCTCCACGCGACGAACAACTTCCCGGAGTTCACGGGGCGGCTGTGCCCGGCGCCCTGCGAGACCGCCTGCGTCCTGGGGATCAACCAGGATCCGGTCACCATCAAGAACGTCGAGGTGGCGATCGCCGACAAGGCATGGGAGTCCGGGTACGTCCGGCCGCAGCCACCCGAGTGGCTGAGCGGCAAGACCGTGGCCGTGATCGGCTCCGGCCCGGCCGGCCTGGCCGCGGCCCAGCAGCTGACCAGGGCAGGACACACCGTCGCGGTCTACGAGCGGGCCGACCGGATCGGAGGACTCCTCCGTTACGGCATCCCCGAGTTCAAGATGGAGAAGAAGTACCTCGACCGCCGGCTCGAGCAGATGAAGCGCGAGGGCACGGTCTTCCGCGCCGGGGTCGACGTCGGGGCCACCCTCACCGGCCGTCAGCTCCGTGACCGGTACGACGCCGTGGTGCTCGCCATCGGGTCGACGGTCCCGCGCGACCTGCCGATCCCGGGACGGGAGCTCAAAGGCGTCCACCAGGCGATGGAGTTCCTGCCCCAGGCGAACCGGGCCTCCTTGGGTGAGAAGGTCGAGAACCAGATCGTCGCGACGGACAAGCACGTCGTGATCATCGGCGGCGGTGACACCGGTGCGGACTGCCTCGGGACCTCCCACCGCCAGGGCGCGAAGTCGGTGACGCAGCTGGAGATCATGCCGCGTCCGGGCGAGGAGCGTCCGGACAACCAGCCGTGGCCGACCTACCCGATGACCTACCGCGTCTCCTCGGCCCACGAGGAGGGTGGCGAGCGGGTGTACTCCGTCTCCACCAAGGAGTTCCTCGGAAACAGCGACGGGCAGGTGCGCGCGCTGCGGCTGGTCGAGGTGGAGATGCGGGACGGCCGCTTCCAGGAGATCGAGGGCACCGAGCGCGAGATCATGGCGGACCTGGTGCTCTTCGCGATGGGCTTCACCGGGCCGCAGCAGGCGGGCCTGGTCGAGCAGCTGGAGGTCGAGCTCGACCAGCGCGGCAACGTCGCCCGCAACGACGACTACATGTCTTCGGTCGAGGGGGTGTTCGTCGCCGGCGACGCCGGTCGCGGGCAGTCGCTGATCGTGTGGGCGATCGCGGAGGGCCGTGCCGCGGCCGCTGCGGTCGACGCCT
>DASVBF010000010.1:0-19410 GCA_036375975.1 Nocardioidaceae bacterium
GGGCGGTTCCCCGGTGGTTGCGGCGCTCGCCGCACTCCAGACATGCATCAGGGCGTAGCTGCGCCAGGGTCGCCAGGCCTCACCGAGCTCCCTCGCCTCGCCAATGCCGACCCCGAGCGCGTCGAGTCCACTGCGGACGCCCACGTCGGCGGGGAGGAACACGTCCGGGTCGCCGAGCGCGCGCATCGCGATGTAGTCGGCCGTCCACGCGCCGATGCCCGGTACCTCCAGCAGCGACCGTCGTACCTCTGACCTGTCTGCACTGCGGTCGAGGGCGATGTCCCCGGACGCCAGGCGAGCGCAGAGCGTCACCAGGGCGCGTCCCCGGGATCGGGGCATAGGCAGCTCGTCGGGAGCCAGGTCGGCCAGCCTCGCCGCGCTGGGGAACAACCTCCCCTGGTGCTCGGGCATCTCCTCGCCGTACCTCTCCACGAGGAGGCCGGCCAGCCTGCGAGCGCCGCCGACGGAGATCTGCTGACCCAGCACCGCGCGAGCAGCGAGCTCGTCGCCGTCGACGTGCCCGGGCACGCGGAGGCCCGGACGCCGGGTGACCAGCGGAGCGAGCAGCGGGTGCGAGCCGAGCTCCGCGTCGACCGCCTCCGGGTCACAGTCCGCATCGACGAGCCGGCGACAACGCTCCACCGCCGCAGCAAGGTCACGCAGGTCGCTCAGCCTGAGGGTGCAGAGTACGGCGCCCGCCGACTCCACCTCATGGAAGGCGAGGTGCACCCGCCCGCTGCCGTGGGGCAGCCGCAACGTCCGGGAGTACCAACCCGGTCCGGACTCCTCGACGCCCTCAACGACCCTGAGGGCAAGGAAGGCGAGGAGCTCCTCGGTCGCGAACGGCCTCCGAACAGGAAGTCGCAGTGCCAGCACACCGGCGTGCGGGTCTGTAGGTCCGGCCTGCTCCCGCAGTCGCGACGGGGCCGCGGCATAGACCTCCCGAACGGTGTCGTTGAACTGCCGGATGCTCGAGAACCCCGCAGCGAAAGCGACGTCGGTGAAAGGCATCGCGGTGGTCTCGATCAGGATGCGCGCGGTCTGCGCCCGACGTGCCCGCGCGAGGGCGAGGGGTCCGGCACCGAGCTCCCTCGTCAGCAGCCGCGACAGGTGCCGAGAGGTGTACCCAACCTTGGCAGCAAGGCCCTCGACACCCTCTCGTTCCACGACGCCGTCCGAGATCAGCCGCATCGCCCGACCCGCTGTGTCTGCTGCGACGTCCCACTCCGGCGAGCCGGGCGTGGCATCGGGACGGCAGCGCTTGCACGCCCGGAACCCGGCCTGCTGGGCAGCAGCCGCGGTCCGGTAGAAGACCACGTTCCTGCGTTGTGGCGTGATGGCCGGGCAGGACGGCCGGCAGTAGATACCGGTGGACAGAACCGCTGTGTAGAAGACGCCGTCGAACCGGCGGTCTCGGCTCTTCACCGCCCGGTAGCAGGACTCCGTGTCGTCGATCAGCACGGGTCCATCCTCGCCGCTGCCCCGAGGGAACGCTAGCGGAAATCGGACACGACCGTCAGGCTTCGCCGAGGGCTTTCCGCGTCGGGCGGCGCCCACGGCAGGTGGGGCGGCTGGACTGGACAACCTTCCCAAGACCGTCGGCTCTGCTCTGTACTTCATCACGATCTATGCCTTTCGGGGAGGGAGCCGAACCGATAGGAGATCGAGATGAGAAGACCAGTGCTCTCGGGGACCGTCATCGCGGTTCTTGCATTGGCAACCACGGTGGCTCCGGTCGCGGTCGCCGAGCCGGGTGGGTCGGGCTGTCAGCTCGACGGCACAGCCGCCTTCACACCCAACGGTCCGGGCAACCTCGGCACCTTCGGGTACTCGCTCACGGGCACGCTGAGCAACTGCAACTCCTCCCGCGCCGGAGCACCGGCGGACGGCACGATGGCGGTCGGCAAGGTCGTCACCGAGTCCGTCCCCATCACCACCTCCACCGGAGTCGTCCAGGGAACGGCTCAGTACCAGGAGCCGCTCGCCTCGGGCACGGGAGCGATCCCGGTGAACTCCTGTGGCGCGGGGAGCACCAGCGGCACGGGGGTCGTCACCTGGCCGGACGGCACCGCGACGGTCGTGGACTACACCACGAACGACGCCGGGCCTGCTGTGTCGCTCCAGGGCAGCGTTGTCGCCGCTGCGACCGCGACGCTCGTTCCCGGCAGTGAGCAGCCGGCCGGCAACGCCCCGTCGACGTACACCATCACGACGAACAACCCGACGACCCTGGTCGGGGACGGGGTGCAGGGCGCCATCGCGTTCAGCACGGACGCGCCCGACGCCTGCACGACGGACGCCGGGCTCGCGGCGGTGACCGTCACTGGTGCCGTGGGGCTGGGCAGCACGCAGTAGGAGGGGGCGAGAACGCGAGAAGGCCAGCGGCTCGACTGAGCTGCTGACCTTCTCGGGAACGTACCCCCGACCGGATTCGAACCGGCGCTACCGCCTTGAGAGGGCGGCGTGCTAGGCCACTACACAACGGGGGCCTGAGCGACCGAAACTCTAGCCTAGGCTGAGGATTTCGGCCAATCGCTGGGGTACTAGGACTCGAACCTAGACTAACTGGACCAGAACCAGTCGGGCTGCCAATTACCCCATACCCCATGGGATCTCGCTCGCGCTTCTTGCGAAGCCGAGGCATGACAATACACGGCCCCCTCGCCGGTCTCCAAAACGCCCGGATGGTCCGACACGGACCGCGTGACCACCTTCACATCACGGTTGCGAGGACACCGGCTCGAGCGCGGTCGGCTCGCCCTCCGGCGGGCTCTGAGCCGGCGGGGCGGTTCGTCGCTGGAGATTCATCTTGCGTGCGACGAGTGTCACGAGCAGTGCGTAGCTGCCTGCCTGGGTCAGCGTCACGGGGATGTTCTCCCAGCCCACCTGCGAGACGTTGAGCGTCGAGCTGAGGTCGGAGAACAGGAGGGCGTAGCCGAAGGCCAGGAAGTTGTTGAGGATGTGCATCGCGATGCTCGCCTCGAGACCTCCGGTCCTGACCACCAGCCAGCCGGCGATCAGCCCGAACATGAAACGGTCGAAGAACAGGGGGAAGTTCTGGACTCCGTGGGCCAGGGCGAACAACGTCGCCGTGCCGAGGATCGCCACCCAGCGGGTGACCCAGACCGGAACCTCCGGGAAGGACCAGAAGGAGCCGATGGCCTGCATCAGGTAGCCGCGGAAGACGTACTCCTCCCCCGCCGCCTGGAGCGGCGTGGTGAGCAGCACGATCACCGCGAGCAGGGCAGTCATCGTGGTGAAGTCGTTGACCGTGCCCGAGGTGCCCGGTGTTTCCGGGGCCGAGACCAGCTGCCCCACGATGAGCTGGGCGATGAGCGCCACTACGGACAGTCCCAGGCAGATGAAGAAGAACTTCCAGCGCATCTTCGGGACGACAGAGGTCAGCCAGCGCGGTCGCATCCGGTGGACGACGCGCATGACGAGCCAACAGACGAGGATGCTCGAGCCGAGGGTCAGGTTGAGGTACAGCAGCTCTGTCGGGCCCACGTCCTTGAGGCTGGCGGCCTTCTCGAAGTTGTCCCAGAAGGAGCCGGGCTCGGAGACCACACCGAGGATCAGCACCGGCATGAGCAGGAGTGGCGCCACGACCGCCATGCCTGCAAGGACCAGGATCGCCCCGGTCACCGGCTTCCACCAGGCGTAGTTCCACGTCCGGAGCATCTGGTGGTACTCGCGCGGCTCAGGATGCGGGAACGGCGGGAGCGGCCGCTTCGCGGGGACCATCGGTGCTGGGGCGTAGGGCGCGGGTGGCGGCCCCCAGGGGCCGGGCGGACCCCAGGCGGGGGCTTGCGCCGGCGGGCCGCCCCACTGCGGCGCACCCTGCTGAGGCGGAGCCCACGGCGGGCCTGGCTGAGGCGGGGGCGGTCCGGGCGGGTACTGCAGGGGTGGGGTGGCTGGTGGTCCCGGGGGTGGCGCCTCGTCGGGGTCCGGCCCGCTCACCGTCGTCCCCCCTCCGGCTGTTTCATGCCTCTTGGGCGCTGCGAAGACGTGACAGGGAGCGCTCACGTCCGAGCAGCTCGAGCGACTCGAACAGCGGTGGTGAGACGCGACGACCGGACACCGCCACGCGGACCGGTCCGAACGCGTGTCGTGGCTTGAGTCCGAGGTCCTCGACGAGCGCCCGTCGCAGAGCGGCCTCGATCGAGGCTGTGTCCCAGGAGTCGAGGGCCGCGAGTGCGTCGTGGGCCGCCTTGACGACGGCCTTTCCGTCCTCGTTCAGCGACTTCTCCACGTCGACGGGGTCACGGACGAAGCGGGGCTCGTCGACGAGGAGGAAGCCGAGCATGTCGACCGACTCACCGAGCGTCACCATGCGCTCCTGGACGAGCGGGGCGGCCTCGCGCAGGAGCTTGCTCTGCTCGGCGCTGACCTCCTCGCCGAGGATGCCGGCTGTCTGGAGGTACGGCACCATCCGTGTGGCCAGATCGTCGAGCGGGAGTGCGCGCAGATGGGAGGCGTTGATCGCCTCACACTTCTTGATGTCGAACCGGGCGGGATTGGGGTTCACGCGCTCGATGGTGAAGGCTGCCACCATCTCTTCCATGGTGAAGATGTCGCGGTCCTCCGCGATGGCCCAGCCGAGCAGCGCGAGGTAGTTGAGCAGGCCCTCGGGCAGGAAGCCCTTGTCGCGGTAGGACAGCAGGTTCGACTCCGGGTCGCGCTTGGAGAGCTTCCGGTTCCCCTGGCCCATGACGTAAGGCAGGTGCCCGAACCGCGGAGTCGTCCCGCCGGCGACGCCGATCTCGGCGAGCGCGTCGTACAGCGCGATCTGACGAGGAGTGGAGGACAGCAGGTCCTCCCCCCTGAGCACGTGGGTGATCTCCATCAGTGCGTCGTCGACCGGGTTGACGAGCGTGTAGAGCGGGTGGCCGTTGGCTCGCACGAGCACGTAGTCGGGGACGTTCTCCGGCTGGAAGGTGATCTCGCCACGGACGAGGTCCTCGAAGGTGATGGCGTGGTCGGGCATCCGGAACCGGAGGACCGGCTTGCGCTCCTCGGCTGCGTAGGCTCTCTGCTGCTCCTCGGTCAGGCTCCGGCAGTGGCCGTCGTAGCCGGGCGCCCGCCCTTCGGACCGCGCCTTCTCGTTGCGCTCCTCGAGCTCCTCCTGGGAGCAGTAGCAGTGGTACGCCCGCCCGGCCTCGAGCAGCCGCCGAGCCACGTCGGCGTAGATGTCGTAGCGCTCGGACTGGCGGTAGGGGCCGTGGGGACCCCCGACCTCCGGGCCTTCGTCCCAGTCGAAGCCGAGCCACCGCATGACGTCGAGCAGGGTCTCGTAGGACTCCTGGGAGTCCCGGGCGACGTCGGTGTCCTCGATGCGGAACACGAACGTCCCGCCCTGGTGCCGGGCGAAGGCCCAGTTGAACAGCGCCGTGCGCGCGAGGCCCACGTGCGGGCTGCCGGTCGGGGACGGGCAGAACCTGACGCGCACCGCCGAGCCGTCGCCGGCGGGAGCAGGGTCAGTCACGAGTTACCACCTTGTTGGTCAGGGTCCCGATGCCGGAGATCGTCACGTCGACCTCGTCGCCGGGGCTCATGGGTCCGACACCTTCGGGTGTGCCGGTGAGGATCACGTCGCCGGGAAGCAGGGTCATCACGGAGGAGACGTGCGCGACGAGCGCGGTCACGTCGAAGATCATGTCCTTGGTCCAGCCATCCTGTTTCAGGTCGCCGTTCAGGTGGGTCTGGACGTGCAGGTCGGAAGGGTCGAGCTCGGTCTCGATCCAGGGACCGAGAGGGCAGAACGAGTCGAACCCCTTGGCTCGGGTGAACTGGACGTCGCTGCGCTGCAGGTCGCGGGCCGTCACGTCGTTGCCGATCGTGTAGCCGTAGACGACGTCGGCGACCCGGTCCGGGGCGACGTCACGGCAGATCCGGCCGATGACGACGGCCAGCTCCCCCTCGTAGTGCAGCTCCTTGGTCTGCGCCGGGTAGAACACCGGGTCGCCGGGTCCGACCACGGAAGTGTTGGGCTTCATGAACATGAGCGGCTCGGCCGGAACGTCGCCGCCCATCTCTGCGGCGTGAGCGGCGTAGTTCTTGCCGATGCCGACGACCTTGCTCCGCGGGATCACCGGGGCGAGCAGTCTCACGTCGGAGAGCTTGTGCTGCTCCTCCGTGAGATGCACCCCGACGTACAGCGGGTCGCCGGCCAGAGCCACGACCACGGCATCGTCGGAGGGGATCCCGAGCTCGTCGACCTCGCCGGTCACGACGCCGTAGACAGGGTCTTCTCCGGTGGTGAACCTTGCGATACGCACGAGGTCGAGCCTACCTGCGGAGGCTCTGGGCGCCGCTCTCTACCCTCGGAGGTGTGGAGAAGCTGGCAGCGCTGACCGGTGAGGTGCTCGATGCACCCTCCTGGCACGCGCGTCGGCTGGCCCACGAAGCGCGCGTGGACCCGTGGGTGCAGCCCCACCTCGCGCGGCGCCGGAACCGCCAGGCCCATCCGGTGGAGGACTTCCTCTTTACCTACTACAGCCATCGCCCCGCCGCGCTGCGCCGATGGCATCCCGGCTTCGGCGTCGTGCTGGAGGGGGCGGAGGAGTACGCCGGCGCGAAGGGGTACGTCCCGGTGTCGACCCACTCCACCCGCGGGGTGACGGTCTCGGACGAGTACGTCGTCTCGCAGCGCCCGCTGCTCCGCGCCCTGCGGACCCTCCTGAGGGCAACGGCCTCCAGGCAGCCACAGCTCGGCTGCTTCGGCATGCACGAGTGGGCGATGGTGTACCGGCTGGAGCAGTCCGACGTCCGCCACTCGTCGTGGCCCCTGCGCCTGGGGCCCGGAGGCACCGACGAGGTCGTGGAACGGCACCGGATCGCGTGCTCCCACTTCGACGCGTTCCGGTTCTTCACCGACGAGGCGCGCCCCCTCAACAGGCTCAACCCGCGCCGGGACGACAGGGCGGCGTTCGAGCAGCCCGGCTGCCTCCACGCAGGGATGGACCTCTACAAGCACGCCTTCCGGCTGACCCCGATGATCCCCTCCGAGCTGGTGGCGGACTGCTTCGAGCTGGCCCACGACATCCGCGTCCTCGACATGCGCGCATCGCCGTACGACCTCTCCGCGCTCGGCTACTCGCCCGTGTGCATCGAGACCCCGGAGGGTAAGCAGGAGTACGTGGCCGCGCAGCGGACGTTCGCCGAGCGGGGCCGGCCCTTGCGCGCACGGCTCATCGCGGAGACCGAGCGGCTGCTCGAGGTGTGAGCGGCAGGTCCTAGCTCTCGTCGCTGACGTAGAGGCAGAACGGGTGTCCGGCAGGGTCGAGCATGACCCGGACCCGCTCTTGCGGCTGGAAGGAAGCGAGCTGCGCGCCGACCTCGAGTGCGTGGCTCACCGCCTCGTCGAGGTCATCGACCTCGATGTCGAGGTGCATGGACATCTGGGGCTCACCGTCGGCCGCCGGCCACACGGGCCGGACGTACTTCGGCTCGGTCTGGAACGCGAGGTTGTAGCCGGCGTCCTCGGACGGAGCGAGATCGACCCACTCGTCGGACTCGTTGTAGATCCGCCAGCCGAGGAGCCGTTGGTAGAAGTGCGCCAGCTCCCGGGCGTCCGGTGCGTCGAGGGCAACGCCCCACCACTGGGTCTTGGTCCTGAGTGTCATGGGGGCACCCTTTCTGTCCGGGACGCCCGGCTCAACCCGCTTTCGGCGTGTTGAGCATCCAGCGATGGCCGAAGGGGTCCCGGAAGACGGCGAGCCGACCCACGGGGGTGTCCTCCGGGCCGCGGTCGAGCAATGCGCCACCGCGCACGACCTGGTCCACGACGGCATCGACGTCGTCCACCGTGAGGTGCAGCGTCACCGCCGCTCCCCTGCCCGGCGGGGGCGCCTCGACCTGGATCTCGGGATGCTCGTCGGCCATCATCCACCGCGCGTCCTGGACGGCGAGCTCCGAGTGGCCGACCCGGCCGTCCGGCATGACGATCGGGTCGTAGGTGACCGCGGCGCCGAGGTGCTCGACGTACCACGCGATCGCCGCGCGCGCGTCCCTGACGGCGAGGTAGGGGGTGAGCTCGTTCATCGGACCTCCTTCACCAGCACGGTGGGTGCCGGTCACGCCAGGGAGCCGCCTCCTCTACCTGGGCGCACAGCGACAGCAGCAGCCTCTCCTGCGTGGGTCGGGCCGCCAGCATCACGCCGACCGGAAGGCCCTCGGTCGTCGTGTGCAGCGGGAGCGACGCCGCCGGCATGCCTGTGACGTTCCAGGCAGAGGTGAACGGGGTGAACGCCTTCTGGTTCTCGAAGTCGCGGGCCGGGTCGTCGTCGTCGCGGATCTCGCCGATGCGCAGTGGTGGTTGGGCCAGCGTGGGGGTGAGGACGGCATCGTAAGGGGCGAGCCGTTGAAGACAGGACGCAGCGACGCGCCGGAGCTCCCCGACCGCGAACGCGAACTCGGGTGCGGTCACCGCATCCCCCCGGTCGCGAAGCCACCGGGTCAGTGGCCGGAGCAGGTGCTGCCTGTCCTGCGGGACCTCCGACAACGTGGAGAGCACGGACCAGCACGTCTCGAAGACCGGGACCGCGTCGACGGGGAGGGGCACGTCGATCTCCTCGACCTCGTGTCCGAGCCCCTCGAGGAGCCGGGTGGCGTCGTCGTACGCCCGGAGGCAGTCCGGATGCAGCTCCGTCGCCGTGATCACCGGCGTGCTGAACCGGCCGATGCGAAGCCGGCCCGGGTCCCGGGAGCACGCGTCCAGGAAGGTCTCCCCCTCCGGAAGCGGCGGCGCCCAGAACGGGTCGCCCACGGCGGGACCGGCCATGACGTCGAGCATCGCCGCAGCGTCCCGGACGGTCCTGGCCAACGGGCCGATCGCGCCCAGGCCCACCGGGTCGCCGTACACGGGCGCCGCGCTGACCCGGCCGCGGGTCGGCTTGAGGCCGAACAGCCCGCAGCAGCTCGCCGGGATCCGTATGGAGCCGCCGCCGTCGGACCCCTGCGCGACAGGAACCAGCCCTGCGGCGACGGCGGCACCCGCCCCGCCGCTGGACCCGCCGGCCATCCGGCCGAGGTCGTAGGGGGTCCGTGACGGTGGTGCCACGTCCGGCTCCGTGTAGCAGGGCGATCCGAACTCCGGCGTGCTCGTCTTGCCCAGGCTCACCAGACCGGCGGCCTCGATCCGAAGCACCACCTCGTCGGAGACCTCGGGAACGAAGTCCGCCGTCGCAGCCGAGCCGAACGTGGTCCGGATCCCGGCCGTCATGTTGAGGTCCTTGAGAGCCGTCGGCACCCCGAGGAGCGGGGGCATGCGCTCCTGCCTCCCAGCCGAGGTGAGACGCTTCTCGACCAGCGCGACGGCGTCCATCGCGGGACCGTCCGTGACGGTCACGAACGCCCCGACGGAGTCGGAGAGCTCCTCGATCCGCCCCAGGTAGTGCTCGGTGAGCTCCCGGGGGGAGACGTCCCCTGCCCGGATCGCCGCCCCCTGCTCGAGAGCGGTCAGGTCATGGAGCGCGGCCATGCCGGGACGCTACCCGCACCGAGGCCCGCGCGTCACGACATCACCGGCAGCTTCGACAAGGCCTCCGCGACGGCGGCCTGCACGTCCGCGTCCTCCCAGGCATGGTCGACGATCCGACCCGACAGGTGGGCGTCGTACGCGGGCAGGTCGAGGTGGCCGTGTCCGCAGAGCGCGGTGAGGATCACCTTCTCCTCGCCTGTGTCGCGGCAACGCACCGCCTCCTCGACAGCAGCGGCCAGGGCGTGGGTCGGTTCCGGGGCCGGCACGATGCCCTCGGTCCGCGCGAACAGGACACCTGCCGCGAAGCACTCGGTCTGCAGCTTGGCGACGGCCTCGATCTCCTTCTCCTCGTGGAGGTGGCTGATCAGCGGACTCATCCCGTGGTAGCGCAGCCCACCGGCGTGGATCGGGTCCGGCACGAAGTCGTGGCCGAGCGTGTGCATCTTCATCAACGGCGTCATGCCCGCCGTGTCCCCGAAGTCGTAGGCGTAGGTGCCCTGGGTCAGCGAGGGGCACGCGGCCGGCTCCACCGCGCGGACCGTCGGATCCATCCGGCCGGCCCACTTCTCCCGGAGGAAGGGGAACATCAGGCCTCCGAAGTTCGACCCGCCGCCCGTGCAGCCCACCAGCAGGTCCGGGGTCTCGCCGGCCTTCGCGAGCTGCAGGAGGGCCTCCTCGCCGATGATCGTCTGGTGCAGCAGGACGTGGTTGAGCACGCTGCCGAGGGCGTAGTTCGTCGTCGGGTCCTGCGCGGCCACCTCGACGGCCTCGCTGATCGCGATGCCCAGGGACCCGGTCGAGTCCGGGTGTTCCGCCAGGATCCTGCGGCCGGCCTCGGTGAGCTCCGACGGGCTCGGGTGCACCGTCCCGCCGAAGGTCTCGATCATGATCCGTCGGTAGGGCTTCTGGTCGTACGACGCCCGGACCTGCCAGACCTCGCACTCCAGGTCGAACTGGGCACATGCGAAAGCCAGGGAGGTCCCCCACTGGCCCGCGCCGGTCTCCGTGGTGAGCTTCCTGATGCCGGCCTTGGCGTTGTAGAACGCCTGCGGCACCGCGGTGTTCGGCTTGTGGGAGCCGGCCGGTGACACGCCTTCGTACTTGTAGTAGATCCTGGCCGGGGTGGCGAGCGCCTTCTCGAGGCGGTGGGCGCGGTAGAGCGGGCTGGGTCTCCACAGCCGGTAGACGTCGAGCACCTCCTCCGGGATGTCGACGAAACGGTCGGTGGAGACCTCCTGAAGGATCAGGTCCATCGGGAACAGCCCGGACAGGTCGTCCGGACCGACCGGCTGACCCGTGCCGGGATGGAGCACCGGTGGAGGCGGCGTCGGCAGGTCGTGGAGGACGTTGTACCAGCGAGTCGGCATCTCGTCCTCGTCGAGCAGGAACTTGTGCTGCTTGATGTCGGTCACCGACGTACCTCCGGTCTCGAGCTGGACGGACCCCGTGTCGACGGTGACTGTGTCACACGGCACGCCGGCCCGGGGAGCGGCTGACCGTCCAGTGGAACGGGTGCCTACTGCGGCGGCTCCCCGTGACGGCGCAGGCCGAACGTCACCGCGTCGAGGAGCGCCTCCCAGGACGCCTCGATGACGTTGTGGCCGACTCCCACCGTGACCCAGGAGCTCTCTCCGTCGCTGGTCTCGATCAGCACCCTCGTGACCGCATCGGTGCCGTGGCCCTGGTCGAGGATCCGGACTTTGTAGTCGATCAGCTCGAACTTCGCGACCTCCGGGTACGCCTGGCCGATCGCGTCCCGCAGCGCCTGGTCCAGTGCGTTGACGGGGCCGTTGCCCTCCCCGGTGGTGATGATCCGGGCGCCGCCCGCCCGCAGCTTGATGGTCGCCTCCGACACCGCCTCGTCGCTGGGCTTGGAGTCGGTGATCACCCGCCACGACTCGATCTCGACGTACGACGGCCGCGCGCCCTCGACCTCCTCGACGAGCAAGAGCTCGAAGGAGGCGTCGGCGGCCTCGAACGTGTACCCCTTCGACTCGAGGTCCTTCACCCGGTTCGTGATCCGGGTGACGAGCTCCTTGTCCTCGCCGAGCTCGAACCCGAGCTCCCGGCCCTTCAGCTCGATGCTGGCGCGACCAGCCATGTCGGAGACGAGAAGGCGCATGTCGTTCCCGACGAGCATCGGGTCCATGTGCTGGTAGAGGTCCGGGTCGACCTTGATCGCGCTCGCGTGCAGTCCCGCCTTGTGCGCGAAGGCGCTGACACCGACGTACGGCTGGCGCGAGGCGGGCGGCACGTTGGTCACCTCCGCCACGGCATGGGCGATGCGCGTCGCTTCCCGGAGGAGGCCCGGAGGAAGGACCTTGCGGTCCAGCTTGAGCTCGAGGTTCGCCACCACGGAGACCAGGTCGGCGTTGCCGGTGCGCTCGCCATAGCCGTTGAGCGTGCCCTGCACGTGGGTCGCGCCGGCGTCCACGGCTGAGAGGGTGTTCGCGACCGCGCAGCCGGTGTCGTTGTGGCAGTGGATACCGACCCGGACGCCGGTGGACTGGATCACGTCGTCGACCACGTCGGCGACCCAGGGAGGCAGCATCCCACCGTTGGTGTCGCACAGCGCCGCGACCTCGGCCCCTGCCTCGGCCGCCACGCGAATCACCTCGAGGGCGTAGTCACGGTTGGCCCGGTAGCCGTCGAAGAAGTGCTCGGCGTCGAGGAACACCCGCTGCCCCTCGGCGCGCAGGTGCGCCACTGTGTCGCGGACCATCGCGAGGTTCTCCTCGAGTGTGGTGCGCAGCGCGAGCTCGACGTGCCGGTCGTGGGACTTCGCGACCAGGGTCACGACCGAGGCGCCGCTCTCGCGGAGCGCCGCCACCAGCGGGTCGTCCGCCGCCCGCATCCCGGCGCGCCGGGTCGCGCCGAACGCGGCCAGCTCCGCGTGCTGGAGCTTCAGCGCCTCCCGCGCCCGGCGGAAGAACTCGGTGTCCTTGGGGTTCGCCCCGGGCCAGCCGCCCTCGATGTACCCCACACCGAGCCCGTCGAGCTGGCGGGCGATGGTCAGCTTGTCGGCGACCGAGAGGTTGAGACCCTCCTGCTGCGCGCCGTCACGCAGGGTCGTGTCGTAGACGTGGAAGTCACCGGAGGGGCTGCCGGCTGTGGTCATCGTGGGTTCCTCGGTCGTGTGTCGAGCGGTCCTCCGGCCAGCGCGGCCGGCCGTGTCGGGCAACAAAAAGACCTCCCGTGGTCACGAGAGGTCAGCGCGTCGGGCGGGGCTCGACGCGCTAGCTGATAATGATCTGTCGCCTGGACACCCCTCCACTGTGCCAGAGGCGTCCAACGCACAGGAACCGCGTCTCGCGATCCGGTCCCCAGCTTCCTCTCCGGGCGCGGCTCAGAACCAGTTCGCCACGTCGCCCAGGAGGGTGCCCTGACGCCAGGGCGCACCGGGAAGCGGGTCCCACGACACCCCCGACGTCATGAGCGCGTAGGCGCAGAGTGCCCCCACGACACCGACGATCCCGACGCTGACCCAGCCCAGTGGGGCGGCCCGCGTGGCGGTCAGGACCAGAGACCGCACGGGCGAGCGCAGGCGCCGGCTTCCCGGCCCCCACCAGAGCGAGAACGCGAGCACCGCGCCCATCACGACCAGGGCCCCCTCGAGAGGAGGTCGGAAGAGGAGCGTGGCGAGCCCGACCAGGCACGCGAGCGCCGCCGACCAGAGCAGCAGCATGAGCGTGCCTCCGGTCGCGACGAGCAGGTACCACGGTGTCGAGATGGCGGCGAGCGGACCGTCGTACCACCTGGCGCCGCGGCGCCAGGTCCGGTCCCGCGCCGCCTCGGCGGTCCAGGAGTACGCCCGCAGGCCAAGCGCAGCGACGCCGATGACCGCGAGAGCGAGGTACGGCGCCGTCGCGAAGCCGAGAGCCACCAGCGCCGACATGCCACCGAGAAGCAGGCCGCGTTGCACCTTCGGCGTCCCGTTGGGCGGTGGGCGCCATCTCGTGGGGGCGCCCTCCGGCCGTGGCGGCGGAGGCTGCATGTACGGGGCACGGGCGCCGGGCTGGAGTGATGTGAGTGGCGTGGTCCCCGAAGGGGCGTCGACCGCGGCCGGGTCCACGAGTGTCCGGGCGGTGGGCTGCGCGTCGTCCGGCGCGGTGGCCTGCCCGTCGGTGGCGATCACGTCGGTGGGGTCGTCGTCGTGGCGCACTGTGGCGAGCGCGAGCGGCATGGTGCTCACGTCCGCCCACTCCCTCTCCCTGCGCGGCCGCAGGTCGGCGAGGAGCGCGGCAAGCGGCGGACGCGTGGCCGGATCTGCGACCAAGGCCGCCTCGACCAGGGGACGGACCTCGTCAGGGAGGTCGCCCAGCTCGTGTTCCCCACGGCGTACACGGTCCATGACCGCCATGGCGGGCCCGCGTCCGAAGGGCGGTCTGCCGGTCGCGGCGAACGCGACCGTGGCGGCCCACGAGTGCACGTCGGCGGCCGTGGTCGCGTCGTCGCCGTAGAGGATCTCCGGCGCGAGGTAGCCGGGTGTGCCGAGGAGCCAACCCGTGACGGTGAGGCGCGGGTCGTCCGCGAGCCGCGCGAGACCGAAGTCGATGAGCACCGGCGCACGGCCTTCGAGCAGCACGTTGGAGGGCTTGATGTCGCGATGCAGGACCCCGACGGAGTGCACGGCCAGAACCGCCTCCGCCAGGCCTGCCGCGAAGTACCGGAGGTCCTCGCCCGCAAGAGGACCTTCCTCGCGAACGTGCTCGTGGAGCGAGAGACCGGGGACGTAACGGGTGGCAACGAACGGGGTCGGCCCCCAAGGGTCGGCGTCGATCACCTCGGCCACCCGCGGACTCCGCACCCGGCGGAGAGAGGCCACCTCGCGGGCGAGGCGCTCGCGTGCCTCGTCGTCGCCGATGATGTGCGGCCGAAGGACCTTGAGCGCCACCCGACGCCCGTCGCGCGCCTGGGCGAGGTGCACTACGCCCATGCCTCCCTCGCCGATCTTGGCGAGAAGGCGGTAGTCACCCACCCGGAGCCCGGAAGGGGGCATGGGTGGCTGGGGTCGGGTGGTCCTCACCGCACCAAGGTAACCGAGCACCGGCGAACCTTCGCCGTAACGCGGCCGACCCGTCGCGCAGTGGGACTACGTCACCAGGAGCTCGCGGGTAGCTGCCCCCGGAAACGAACCGCTCCACCGGTTGGGAGGCCCGGTGGAGCGGTGGCGCGGCGTGGGTGCGAACCTCGGCCAGTTCCTGCTGAACCCGGCTCCGCGTCTTGATGACCGTAGACAACATCACCCCGTCCTGTCAAAGGTTTGTCAAAGGTCTAGTCGCAGGACTACCCTGGACGAACCATGTACACGATCAAGCAGGCCTCGAGCCGCACCGGGGTGCCTGTTGCGTCGCTGCGCGCGTGGGAGCGCCGGTACGGCGTCGTGGACCCGCAGCGCACCCCGAGCGGCTACCGCCTCTACGACGACCGGGCGGTCGCCGTTCTCTCCGCGATGCGGCAGCTCGTCGAGGACGGCTGGTCGCCGGCCACTGCCGCGGCAGCGATCTCGCGGGAGGGTCCCGAGTCAGTTCTCGGCCGGGCCGCGCGTGCCGTGCGAGAGCCGGACGGGGCAGCTCCCGGCCGTGCGCCCGTGCGGCCCGCCGAGCAGCGTCTCCGGGAAGCGGCCTTGGGTCAGGCCGACGAACGGGCGTGGCATCCTGAGGGCCCGGGGCTCACGCAGGCTCTCCTCGAGGCAGCCGCCGCCGTCGATGCGGCCCGCATCGAGTCGGTGCTCGACCGGGGCTTCGCGCTCGGCCCGTTCGAGGCAGTCGTCGACGACTGGCTGATGCCCACGCTGCGCGCCCTCGGTGACGCCTGGGCTCGGGGAGACGTGGACGTGGCCGGCGAGCACACGGCGAGCTACGCCGTCATGCGCAGGCTCGGTCAGTCCTTCGCCGCGGCCTCCAGCCTCAACGACGGCCCCCGGGTGCTCGTGGGCCTGCCCAGCGGCTCGCACCACGAGCTCGGCGCACTCGCCTTCGCCACAGCGGCGAGGCGGATCGGTCTCACGGCGGTCTACGTCGGCTCAGACCTCCCGGTGGACAGCTGGCGGCGCGCCGTACAGGCCTTCCCGACCAAGGTCGCCGTCCTGGCCGTGCCGACGGCTGAGGACCAGCCGAAGGCGGAGGAGACGGCCCGTGCGCTGCGGCGGACCAAGCCGGACCTGGTGGTGGCCGTCGGCGGGTCACATGCCGGCGACGTCGGTGCGGACGTCGTGCGGCTCCCCGACTCGATCACGGACGCGGCGCGTGCCGTGAGGGGTCTGGGTCTGTGACCTCGCCGGTCAGAGGATCCGGTGCATCCAGCCGAACGTGTCCTCCGCACGGCCGTACTGGATGTCGACGAGGGCACGACGCACCTGCTGGGTGATCGGCCCGATTTCGTCGTCGCCGGCCCCGGCCTCCCCGCCGCGCCACCTGAGCGTCCCCACGGGGGTGATGACGGCCGCCGTACCACAGGCGAAGACCTCCGTGATCCGACCGGAGGTGACACCCTCTCGCCACTCGTCGACCGCCACCTTGCGCTCTTCGACCTTCCAACCCTGCTGGCGGCACAGCTCGATGATCGAGGACCTCGTGATGCCTTCGAGGATCGTGCCCGAGAGCTCGGGTGTGGTGATCGTGCCGTCGTCGTGGACGAAGTAGAGGTTCATCCCGCCGAGCTCCTCGACCCACTTCCGCTCGACAGCGTCGAGGAAGACCACCTGGTCGCAGCCGTTCTCGATCGCCTCCTGCTGGGCCACGAGGGACGCCGCGTAGTTGCCGCCGGTCTTGGCAGCTCCCATGCCACCGACCGCGGCACGGGAGTAGTCCTCGCTCAGCCAGATGCTGACCGGGTGCACGCCCCGGGGGAAGTAGGCACCCGCAGGCGAGGCGATGACCATGTACGTCACGTGGCGGGACGGACGAACGCCGAGGAACTTCTCGGACGCGAACATGAAGGGCCGCAGATACAGGCTCTTCTCACCCTCGGGGCCCGGAACCCAGTGCTCGTCGACCCGCACCAGCGCGTCCACCGAGGCGACGAAGTCCGGGACCGGCAGCTCGGGGAGCGCGAGGCGTCGGGCAGAGCGGATCATGCGCGCGCCGTTCTGCTCCGGGCGGAACGTCCAGACCGAGCCGTCGTCATGGCGATAGGCCTTCAGGCCTTCGAAGATCTCCTGGGCATAGTGCAGCACCGCGGTCGCCGGATCCAACGAGATCGGCGCGTACCCGGTGACGCGGGCGTCGTGCCACCCGTGTTCAGGGGTCCACTCGGCTACGAACATGTGGTCGGTGAAGTGCACTCCGAAGCCGGGGTTCGCATGGATCTCCGCGAGCCTGGAACGCTCGACCCGACGGGCCGCGGGCGAGAACTCGATCTTCAATGAGGCTTCTCCGGATGCACTGTCCATGACATGTCACGTTATCCGACTCTCGGCCTCGACGAGCATGCGACCGTCCGTCCCGTCGGGACACCGAATGCCACCGGGCCCAACCGGTGGGACGACGCTCAGCCGGCCACGCGCGCGGCGATGGCGTCGCCGATCTCCGAGGTACGACGGGCAGGACCACTGCCGCGCTCTGCGAGGTCGGCCACGACAGCCTGCTCCACCTTGCCCGCGGCGTCCTCGAAGCCGAGGTGGTCCAGCAGGAGCGACACCGACAGGATCGCCGCCGTCGGATCCGCCTTCTGCTGTCCGGCGATGTCGGGCGCCGAGCCGTGGACGGGCTCGAACATGCTGGGCGCCGTGCGGTCCGGGTTCACGTTGCCGCTGGCGGCCAGGCCGATACCGCCGGTGATCGCCGCCGCGAGGTCGGTGATGATGTCGCCGAAGAGGTTGTCGGTGACGATCACGTCGAAGCGCGACGGGTCGGTGGTCATGAAGATCGTCGCGGCGTCGATGTGCAGGTAGTCGACGGTGACGTCCGGAAACTCCCGGGCGACCTCGTCGACGAGGCGGGACCAGACAGCCCCGGCGTGCACGAGCACGTTCGTCTTGTGCACGAGGGTGAGCTTCTTGCGGGGGCGCTTCGCCGCGCGGGCGAACGCGTCACGAACGACGCGCTCCACGCCGAACGCGGTGTTCACGCTGACCTCGGTCGCCACCTCGGCAGGGGTGCCGACACGAAGCGACCCACCGTTCCCGACGTACGGACCCTCGGTGCCTTCGCGGACGACGACGAAGTCCACCTCGCCCGGGTCGGCCAGGGGTGAGGTGACACCGGGGAAGATCCGTGACGGGCGCAGGTTCACGTAGTGGTCGAGCTCGAATCGCAGGCGGAGGAGAAGCCCGCGCTCGAGGGTCCCCGGCGGAAGGTTCGGGTCCCCCGGCTTGCCGCCCACCGCGCCGAGCAGGATGGCGTCGTGCTGCTTGATCTCGGCGAGCACCGAGTCGGGCAGCACCTCACCCGTGGCGAGGTAGCGCTCAGCGCCGAGGTCGTAGCGGGTGGCCTCGAACTTCACACCGGCGGGGGTCACCTGCTCGAGCACCTTGAGCGCTTCCGCGGTGACCTCCGCGCCGATGCCGTCGCCGGGGATGACGGCGAGCTTCAACGACTGCGTCATGTAGCCAGACTCTAGTTGTCGTCAGGTCGCTCGCCGCCGTTGTCCCGCAGGTCGAGAGCCACCTGCAGCGCGGCCTCGCTGGCCGATCTGGCGTACTCGGAACGGGTGGGACCCCACTCGGGATACATGTCATACATGGCATTGCTCCAAGGATCGATGCGCCTTGGCGGCGCGAAGGTGTCATGGCAATGGCTGCAACGGATCGCACGGGATGACCGTGCTGGATCTGTGCTCGATGGCCGTCCGGACTGTCGACGGCCGCTCCGCTGCGAACCGCTGAGACTCGATCCTCGAGTGCGGGTTGCGCGTCTGCGAGGGGGATCTCTGACGAGGGTGCAGGTGATGCGTGCTTCGTGCTCTCGCCGCGGAGGTTCTTCGTAAAGCCAGGCAACGCCGAACTCCGCGGCGAGGTGGCCTTACTTAAGAGGCCCCGCCGCGGCGGCTGATAAGTACGAAGAAGCTCCGCATGGTGAGCCAAGACTATCGAGTGCCACGAAGCAGCATCGGGTGTTTGTAAACTCCTCTCAGCATCTGAGACGGCGTCCCAGACCCTGGTCCGCGCTCAGTCTGGTGACAGACTGCCCGCATGAGCGCCCCCCTCGAGCTCCCGACCTTGGTCTCCCGCGCGTTCGACGTCTCCCGCCGCAGCGGGTACGTCTCCTTCTGTCGCAACGAGACGGGTCGGTTGCTCGCTACGCTCGCCGCCACCCGCAGCGGGACCCTGGCGGAGTTCGGCACGGGCTGTGGCGTCGGCACCGCCTGGCTCAGGAGCGGGACCCGGGGAGACGCAAGGATCCTCACCGCCGAGCTCGACGCCACGCTCGCCGAGAGGGCCGCCGAGATCTTCACAGACGACCCGCAGGTGGAGGTCGTCGCCGCGGACTGGTCCACGCTCCGTGACCGTGGCCCGTTCTCCCTGCTCTTCCTCGACGCGAAGGAGCCCAAGAGCAGCGGTGCGGACACCATCGTCGATCTCGTCGAGCCCGGCGGGATCGTCGTCCTGGACGACTTCACGCCCTGCGCGTCCTGGCCCCCGGTCTTCGAGGGCCGGGTCGACGTCCTGCGGGAGCAGTGGCTGACCGACGAGCGCTTCACCACCGTCGAGGTGATGGTGGCATCGGACGCCGCCGTGCTCATCGCCGCGAAGCGCTGACCACGGCCGGCGTACCGCCCCCTGTCAGCCCTTACTCGGTGAGGTCGACCGAACAGACCGACTCGGCGTCCATGGCGGACTTGATCTGACCCAGCACGTCCACGGGGATCACGGAGTCGACCGTGAGAGCGACGAGGGCGTGACCGCCCTTCGCGTCGCGGGCGACCTGCATTCCGGCGATGTTCACGTTGGCCTCGCCCAGGATCTGGCCGACCGTGCCGACCATGCC
>DASVBF010000017.1:0-3394 GCA_036375975.1 Nocardioidaceae bacterium
CAGGAGGCGGCCGAGAAGGCGAAGATCGAGCTCTCCTCCTCCAGCGAGACCACGATCCACCTGCCCTACATCACCCACTCCGAGTCCGGCCCGCTGCACTTCGAGGAGAAGCTCACCCGCGGCGAGTTCCAGCGGATGACCGAGGACCTCCTCGACCGGACCAAGCAGCCGTTCAAGAACGTGATCAAGGACGCCGGCATCGACGTCGCCAAGATCGACCACGTGATCCTGGTCGGCGGCTCGACCCGGATGCCGGCCGTGACCGACCTGGTCAAGCAGCTGACCGGTGGCAAGGAGCCCAACAAGGGCGTGAACCCGGACGAGGTCGTCGCCGTCGGCGCGGCCCTCCAGGCCGGCGTCCTCAAGGGCGAGGTCAAGGACGTGCTGCTCCTCGACGTCACGCCGCTGTCCCTCGGCATCGAGACCAAGGGCGGGGTGATGACCAAGCTCATCGAGCGCAACACCACGATCCCGACCAAGCGGTCCGAGGTGTTCACGACCGCCGACGACAACCAGCCGTCGGTGCAGATCCAGGTCTACCAGGGCGAGCGTCAGATGGCGGCCCAGAACCAGCCGCTGGGCAACTTCGAGCTGACCGGCCTCCCGCCGGCTCCCCGAGGGGTGCCGCAGATCGAGGTCACCTTCGACATCGACGCCAACGGCATCGTGCACGTCTCCGCCAAGGACCGGGGCACGGGCCACGAGCAGTCGATGACGATCACCGGTGGCTCGGCGCTGTCGAAGGAAGAGATCGACAAGATGATCAAGGACGCGGAGCAGTACGCCGAGGAGGACCGGAAGCGTCGCGAGGCGGTCGAGGCCCGCAACCAGGCCGACAGCCTCGTCTACACCACGGAGAAGTTCCTCTCCGAGAACGGCGAGAAGGTCCCGGCCGACGTCAAGAGCGAGGTCGAGGCCGACGTCGAGGCGCTCAAGAAGCTGCTCGAGGACGAGCAGGCGGAGAAGAGCGCGCTCGACGCCGCGGTCCACAAGCTCGGCGAGTCCAGCCAGAAGATGGGTGCGGCGATGTACGCCGCCGGTGAGTCCCAGGCCGCCGGTGCGGGTGGCACGACGGGCACCGGCGAGTCCGACGAGGACGTGGTGGACGCCGAGATCGTCGACGAGGACAACAACGAGGGTGAGAGCAAGTGACCTCTGCTGAGAACCAGCACGAGAGCACGCCTGGAGAAGAGCCGACCCGACCCGGTGCCGAGGGGCCGCAGGACACTGCGCCCCTCGGCCCGGAGGGCCCGGCCGGGGACGCCGCTGCAGGGGAGGCCGAAGGCCGCGCTCAGGCCGGCATGGCCGACGACAGCCCCACCGAGCTGGTCGCCGACCTCGCGAAGGCACAGCGCGACGTCGCCACGCTGACCGGCGACCTCCAGCGTCTCCAGGCGGAGTACGTCAACTACAAGCGGCGGGTCGACCGCGACCGCGAGCTCGTGAAGCAGAACGCCACGTTCTCGGTCCTCTCGGCGATGCTGCCGGTGCTCGACGACATCGACCGGGCCCGGGAGCACGGCGAGGTCGAGGGCGGGTTCAAGGCGGTGGCCGACTCGCTCGAGCGGATCGTGGCCGGCCTCGGCCTCGAGAAGTACGGCGAGCCCGGCGACGAGTTCGACCCGAACCTGCACGAGGCGTTGATGCACGCGCACTCGCCGGACGTCACCACGACGACGTGTCAGAACATCGTCCACGCCGGCTACCGGATCGGCGAGCGGGTCGTCCGCCCCGCGCGGGTCACCGTGGTCGACCCCGAGCCGGAGACGGCGGCACAGTCCTCGGCGGAGACCCGGTCGGCGGGCGGCGACAACGGAAGCGGCAACGAGTAACGGCCAGGAGGACCGGAGGGAGGTGCGCGCATGACCACTGCTGACTGGGCGACCAAGGACTTCTACAAGGTGCTCGGTGTGTCCAAGGACGCCACCGCGGACGACATCAAGAAGGCGTACCGCAAGCTCGCGCGCGCCTACCACCCGGACTCGAAGCCGGGTGACAAGGTCGCCGAGGAGCGCTTCAAGCAGGTCGCCGAGGCCTACGACGTGGTCGGCGACCCGGACAAGCGCAAGAAGTACGACGAGATCCGCACCTACGGCGGCGGCTTCGGGCCGTTCACGGCGGGGAGCCCGGGCGGCGCCGGGGGCGGCGTCCACTTCGACATCGGCGACTTCCTGGGCCGCCAGGGCGGCGGCGGAGGGTTCGGAGACGTCTTCGGCACGATGTTCGGCGGAGGCGGCCGTGGCCGGCAGGCACCGCGCCGTGGCGCCGACATCGAGACCGACGTGACGATCAGCTTCCTCGACTCGGTCGACGGCGTCACCGTCCCGCTCCGGCTCTCCTCCGACGCCCCGTGCCCCGACTGCAACGGCACCGGAGCCCGCTCCGGCTCGGTTCCTCGAGTGTGCCCGGAGTGCGAGGGCACCGGCATGCACGCCGCCTCGGTCGGCGGCGCCTTCACCATGACCGAGACCTGTCCGGCCTGCCACGGCCGTGGGCTCGTGGTCGACGACCCGTGCCCGACCTGCCACGGGTCCGGCCGAGGGCTCTCGTCGCGCACGATCCAGGCGCGCATCCCGGCCGGCGTCAAGGACGGCCAGCGGATCCGGCTGCGGGGCAAGGGCGCGAGCGGCGAGCGCGGCGGTCCCGCCGGCGACCTCTTCGTCAACGTCAAGGTCGCCCCGCACAGCGTCTTCGGGCGCAAGGGCGACAACCTCACCATGACCGCCCCGATCAGCTTCGACGAGGCTGCTCTGGGCGCTGAGATCAAGGTCCCGACGCTCTCCGGCGCGCCCGTGACGGTCAGGATCCCGCCGGGCACGCCTAACGGACGCACCTTCCGGGTCCGCGGCAAGGGCGTCCGCGGCAAGGACGGGCACCACGGCGACCTGCTCGTCACGGTCGAGGTCCACGTCCCGGCCACGCTCGACGACAAGGCCAAGGAGGCCGTCCGGGCCTATCGCGAGGCCACCGCGGGCAGCGACCTCCGGGCGAACCTTCTCAGCGGAGGCGGCCGATGACGACACGTCAGCCGGGGCAGCCGCTCGAACAGGGCACGGGGCAGCACGTCTCGCAGCGTGCCGTCACCCGCGGACCCTCGGGCCAGCGGGCGGCCAAGCGCGAGGCTCCGGGGCCGGACGTTCCCGTCTACGTCATCTCGGTCGCCGCGGAGCTGACCGGCCTACATCCGCAGACCCTCCGCGCCTACGACCGCATCGGTCTGGTGCGGCCCGGACGCACCGGCGGGGGCGGGCGACGCTACTCCTGGCGCGACATCGAGATGCTCCGCGAGGTCGCGGAGCTGACCTCGGCCGGCATCGGGCTCGAGGGCGTGAAGCGGATCCTCGAGCTCGAGAACCAGGTCGACGCCCTGCGGCGCCGGGTGGCCGAGCTCGAG
>DASVBF010000140.1:0-18151 GCA_036375975.1 Nocardioidaceae bacterium
TGGGCGTTGACCGCCCTGCGCAGGTCCTTGGACAGCGGGCTGCCGAGAGCCCAGCACACCAAGGACGCGTTGGCGACCGTGCAGAGCGCCTTCGGGAGCTGCTCCGTGATCGGACGAAGGCGCCGGCCCTCACCCGCGCACAGCACGACGGTTGCGACCTCGCTCATCCGTCTGCGCCGGCTTCGTCGGAGCCGGCGAACAGGACGCCGAACACCGACGCCCTCGGGGTCCACCCGTTGACCATGCCGTTGTCGCCGGCGATGTGCGCCTCACCTGGTCGCTCCCGGGTCACCCGGTGCAGCCAGTACCGGTCACCGACCCGGGCCAGCACGGCTTGGCCGGTGAACGGCTCGCCCTGGAGGGGTGGACGCAGCCGGACCCGTTGCACGGCCTTGATCTCCGGAGTCATCGACGTGCCGAGTGCGGTGAACCAGGTGTCCTTGCCCTGGCGGAGGTCGGCGGCCGCGCGCGCCATCACTCGCTGAGTCGCCAGCCGTAGTCCGAGCACGGCGTGATGCTAGGCCACGCGCGTCAGGAACGCCGCATGTGAGCAACGGACGGTTCCAGGCGGCGGAAACCGTCCGTTGCTCACATCCGGTTCACGTTTGGCCGGTCCGCGGTTGGCCGGTCCGCGGCTGGCGACGGACCGGTGTCCGCGTAGGTCAGAGGGAGAAGAAGGTCTCGTTCATCCGCGGGTCGGGCGCGAAGGGTACGACGGCCAGCCGCATGCCGGTCTGCCGGAACCGCTGCTCCTCGGCGCGCTTCACCACGGCGTTCGCGCGCTCGCACTGGCTCTCGGAGAGGTAGAACGCGAAGAGCCGCAGCCGCTCCCGGGCCGCGTAGAAGCTCTCGAGGTTCACCTCCGGCGCCGACCCGATCGTCTCGAGGTCGTACAACGCCTGCTCGACGTCCTCGGGTCGCACCCGCGGCGCGAGCTCCGGGTGTACGTCGATCATCCCGTCGTCGCTGACGATCACGATCAGGCAGGGCGCCGAGGACGCCGCGGTGTAGCGCACCGCGGAGTTGTAACGCGCCCCACGCCCTGGGTCACCGACACCGGTGGCGATCCCGTCGAGGATCACCCCCACCGCGTGGCAGGTCCCGTCCGGAGTGAGCAGCACCGCCCCGTCGATCCGGGTCAGTGCACGCAGCATCCGGCTGCCGATCGGTTGCGGGTCGATCGCCAGAGCCTGGGGCGCGAGTCGTTGGGCCTCCTGCGCAGCAGCCGTCGTGACGACGAGCATCGTGCCCTTGCCCTCCTCGACGGCGGTCTGCGCGAGACGCCAGATGGCCTCGACGTCGCCGTCGTCCACGTCGGCGAACACGCGCCGCATGGAGTCCACGAACAGCGCAGGCGACATGCGCGGCCGAGGCAGCTGCGGGTGCCCGTTGGCCACCCGGAGCAGCGGCGAGTCGTGATGGGACATGACCCAGACGCCCTGCTCCACGACGGAGAAGCGGAAGAGGTCCTCCGTGCTCCCGTCGTACTGCTCGGAGATCCCCCCGAGGCCGTAGATCGTGGTGCCGTCGACCAGCAGGCCGAGCCGGTTGTCGCTGACCTCGAGGAGCTTGCGGAACTGCAGCCGCTCGCGGACCGAGATCGGGCTGCGCAGCCGGATCGCGACGTCGACGTACGGGTGGCCGGCAGCCGCGAGGACCACCGTCCCGGAGCCGGCACGACCTTCGTAGGCGGTGGAGGCGAGCGCCTCGAAGGAGTCGAACAGCCCCTTGGCCAGGGTCTCGCCGGTGATCATCGCGGTCGAGAAGACGAGGTGGTTCGCGGCGCGCCGGATGACGTCGGTCGGCACGTCGTCCTCGATCGGGGAGATCGACCGCGGAGGCTTCGCGGCGAGCAGGGCATGGGTCGCCATCTGCAAGAGCTCGGAGATGATGCCGTGGGAGAGCGAGACTGTCAGCGGGACACCGTCGACCTCCGTCGTCTCCAGCCGGGGCAGGGCGTCGATGGCGTCGGTCGAGACGGAGATCACCGGGTGCACCTCGTATCCACCGACCGGCGCGCCCTGCCCGACGAAGAACGTCCGGCCCGCCCCTGCGGGGGCACGCTCCATCGCCGCCGCCACCGCGGCCCGGCGCGCGGCGTCGCGGTGGAACTCGTGACGGGCGCGGTGCATCTCCTCCGTCGCGAACTCCATGTCGTGGACCGGCGACTCCTGGTAGCGCTGCTTCGCGTCGAGGATGACCCCGCCGAAGTCCTCCGCTGCGAAGTCCGCCTCGAGCCCGTCGCGGATCTCGAGGCACACCCGACTGGTGTCGTCGCCCCCGGTCGCGAAGCCGACCAGGTAGGCCTCGGGGGCGAGGATCGCGCCGATCTGCTCCAGGGCACGGTCGACCGCCCCGTCGAGCGAGATACGGAACTGCTGCTGGTATCCCCACATGCTCTGGCGCAGGCGCGGGTCGGGCATCGATGTGTCCTCGGCGTCGAACTCGGTCTGTCGCTTTTGTGCCCTGACGGTCGAGGTGCAAACGCTCTGGGGGACAGCGCGGGGACCTTCGCCCCTTCAGTATCGAGACCCGCGGCGGGAGGCTGGATCACACAGCCTTTGCCTGCCGGAAGGAGACAGCACATGGCAACCCTTGCCAAGAGGTCCTCGAGCCCGATGGCCGAGATGATGGACTGGCTCGAGTCCAACGCTCCGTTCAACTTCCGCGGATTCGGCCTTGCCCCCGTCGTCCGCGTGGAGGACTTCATCGAGGAGGGCGCGTACGTCGTGCGCGCGGAGCTGCCCGGCATCGACCCGGAGCGGGACGTGGAGGTCAGCGTCGACAACGACATGCTGACCATCCGGGGCGAGCGCCGCGAGGAGACCAAGGAGAAGAGCCACCACGAGTTCCACTACGGCTCCTTCCTTCGGACGGTGGGCCTGCCCAAGGGCGCCGACCCGGACAAGATCACCGCGTCGTACACCGACGGCGTCCTCGAGGTTCGGGTCCCCACGACCGGCGAGGAGAGGCCGACGGTCAAGATCCCGATCCAGCGCGCTGAGTGAAGAAGGAGCGGCCATGCACGCCTCAGTCGGTGACCTGATCCACGTGAGCGGCACCCACGTGTCCGACCACGAGCGAGACGGGAAGATCCTGGAGGTCCGCGGCAAGGACGGGACGCCGCCCTACGTCGTGCGCTGGTTCGACACCGGCCACGAGGCGCTCGTGTTCCCAGGTCCGGACGCGACCATCCGTCACGAAGGTTCCGGCGGTGACCGCCCCGCCTGAACTTCCGGAAACCTCGGACCCCTCGCTTGAGAGGGGCCCGGCATGAGCACGACCGCCGCCGGCCTCACTTCGGAGGAGGCCGCGCGGCGGTCGGCCGTGCAGGGACCGAACCGGCTCCCGAAGCCTCCGCGCCCGTCCCTGGTCGCCCAGCTGGTCCGCCAGCTGACCCACCTCCTTGCGATCCTGCTCTGGGTCGCCGCGGCGATGGCGCTCCTCGCGGGCATGCCCGAGCTGTCCGTGGCGATCCTCGCGGTGGTGCTCCTCAACGCGGCGTTCGCGTTCGCGCAGGAGTACCGCGCGGACCGGTCCGCGGAGCGGCTCGACGCGATGCTGCCCTCGAAGGTGCTCGTGCGCCGCGACGGGAGGCTACGCAGCATCGAGGCGGTGGACCTGGTCCGCGGCGACATCGTCGTGCTGACGGCAGGTGACCGCCTCGCCGCGGACCTGACCCTGGTCAGGGCCCATGACGTGAGGATCGACGAGTCCCTCGTGACCGGCGAGAGCAGGCCGGTCACGCGCGCGACGGGCAGCATGGTGCTCGCCGGCACGTTCGTCGTCCAGGGCGAGGGGCTCGGCGAGGTGGTGGCGATCGGTGCTGACACCACGATCGCGGGGATCTCCGCGCTCACGCGCCAGGCGTGGCGTCCACCGAGCCCCCTGACCGTCCAGCTGAACCGCGTCGTGCGCACGGTGGCGATCGTGGCCATCGCCGCAGGAGTCCTGCTCGGCGTGTCAGGGCTCGTGCTGGGACTCAGCGGCACCTCCGCGTTCCTCTTCGCGGTCGGGGTCGCGGTCGCGCTGGTCCCCGAGGGCCTGCTTCCGACGGTCACCCTGTCCCTCGCCCGCGGGGCCCAGCTCATGGCGGACCGGAACGCCCTGGTGCGGCGCCTCGACTCAGTCGAGACGCTCGGTGCCACGACCTTCGTGTGCACCGACAAGACCGGGACGCTCACCCAGAACCGGATGGCCGTGGTCGAGGTGTGGACCGCCGAGGGCACGGTCGTTCTCGACGCCGAGGGGTATACCCCCGTGGGACACCACCACGGCGACCCGGCCGCCGTCGAGATCATGGGCGCCGCGGCCGAGAGCGCAGTCCGCTGCGTCGCTGGCCGGGTGGTCCGGCACGGGGACGAGTGGAGGGCAGTCGGTGACCCGATGGAGGCTGCGCTGCACTGCTGGGCGCTCGGCCTGCACCGGGTCGGCGTCCCGCTCTCGCAACCGGTCGGTACGGCGGCCGCTACTCCCCGTCCGGGCCCGGACGGGGCGATCCCGCCTTCCACGGCAGACAACGCCGCGCCCTCGGGCGTGATCAGCCTGCGTCGGCCGTTCACCTCGGACCGCATGCTCAGCTCTGTGGTCGTCGAGGGGGTATCGCACGTCATGGGCGCCCCCGAGTCGGTTCTGCGCGGGTGCTCGTCGGTTCCACGTGGAACGTCGGAGGCGCTGCACGGCATGGCGAGCCGGGGCCAACGGGTCCTCGGCGTCGCGCGGGGAACCTGGGAGCCCGACCGCCCGCCTGAAGACGCCGAGGCGGACCTGGAGCTGCTGGCCCTGGTCGGTCTCGAGGACCCGCCTCGGCCCGACGTGGCCGAGGCGCTCGAGCTGTGCCGGGCGGCCGCCATCCGCGTGCTGATGGTGACCGGGGACCACCCGGCGACCGCCTCGGCGATCGCCCGCGAGGTCGGGCTGCTCAGGCCGGGGGGCGTCGTGGTCGACGGGCCCGACCTGCCGGACGACGACGCCGCTCTCGGCGAGCTCCTCGACGACGACCTGGGGGCGGTCGTCGCACGTGTGGCGCCGGCGGACAAGCTCCGCATCGCCCGGGCGCTGCGCGCACGCGGGCACGTCGTGGCGATGACCGGGGACGGCGTCAACGACGCACCGGCGCTCCGGGAGGCCGACGTCGGCGTGGCGATGGGTGCGAGCGGAAGCGACGTGGCCCGCGAGGCCGCCGACCTGGTGCTGCTCGACGACCACTTCGGGACGATCGTCGCGGCCGTGGAGCTGGGGCGGGCGACGTTCGCGAACGTGCGCAGGTTCCTGACCTACCACCTGGCCGACAACGTCGCGGAGCTCGCCCCCTTCGCCGCCTGGGCGCTCACGGGCGGTCAGCTCCCGCTGGCGATCGGGGTGCTCCAGGTGCTCGCCCTCGACATCGGCACGGACATGCTCCCCGCGGTGGGGCTCGGGGCGGAGCCGCCGAGCCAGCGCGTCATGCAAGGGGCCTCCCGCAGCGGCTCGCTGGTGACCGGCGACCTGCTCCGGCGGGCCTTCGGTGTCCTCGGCCTCCTCGAGGCCACCCTGTCCATGACCGCGTTCGTCGTGGTCCTCACCCTCGGCGGCTGGTCCTGGGGCGAGACGCCGTCGGCAGTCCTCCTCGCCACAGCGTCGGGGACGACCTTCGCCGTCATCGCGGTCAGCCAGATGGCCAACGCTTTCGCCTGCCGCAGCGAGACCGTGCCGGCTTGGCGGCTCCGGCTCACCACGAACCGGCTCGTCCTGGTCGCGGTCGCCGCCGAGGCCCTTCTCCTGCTGGCGTTCGTGGGCGTTCCGTGGCTCTCGCGTCTGCTCGGTGGCGGCTGGCCGTCTCAGGCGGGGTGGCTGATGGCGCTCACCTCCGCCGTGCTCCTGCTGCTCGTCGACGGCCTCCACAAAGGCCGACGGCGGCGTCGTCATCACTGAGACGCCGCCGTCCTCCCCCCAGCGGACTCGTGCGCGCCGGGAACGCGCCGGCGCGGGACCCGGTCGGGGAAGCAGGTCAAGGTCAGCCGTGCAGGTGCCGCACCTTCTCGTGGGTGATGTCCTCGATGTCCTCGGCCGCCGCGTGGAGCAGCCGGTGCGCGAGATCGGACAGCGCACGCGCGGTGGCGAGCTCGTCTCCGATCTCCGGTACGTCGCGGTCGATCGGGTTCAGCCGGGCGGTACCCGTCCCGACGAGGGTGAAGTCGCCGTTCGGGCGGAGCCGCGCCTCGGCGTGCGTCTGGCCCTCGTGCTCACCGATGTAGATGTCGACATGCCAGGTCTTGGTCTCGTTCATGTCTTCCATTCCGACATGCGCGTGGGCCAGGCGTCAGGGGCGAAGGTCCCCGATCCGAAGTACGGCCGCGCCATGCACGCGGTCGGCGGCAAGGTCGTCGAGGGCGACGTCGGCCCGGTCCAGCGGGTACGACGTCACGGTGGCCGTCACGCCCAGACGCGGGGCGAGCCGGAGCAGCTCCTCCCCGTCGGCGCGGGTGTTCGAGGTGACGCTGGTGAGGGTGCGCTCTCGGAACAGGTGCCGCTGATAGTCCAGGGTCGGGATGTCGGAGAGGTGGATCCCGGCCACGGCGAGGGTCCCGCCACGGTCGAGCGCCGCGAGCGCGGGAGGCACCAGGTCGCCGACGGGTGCGAAGAGGATGGCCGAGTCCAGCGGGGCAGGCGGTTCGTCGTACGCGCCTCCCGCGCTGGCGGCACCCAGGGAGAGCGCCAGCTCTCGAGCAGCCTCGTCCCGGGTCAGCACGTGCACCTCGGCACCCTGCGCCATCGCGATCTGTGAGGTGATGTGCGCGCTGGCCCCGAAGCCGTAGATGCCCAGCCGACCACCGGGCGGGAGCTCCGCCCGGCGCAACGCACGGTAGCCGATGATCCCGGCGCACAGCAGCGGGGCCGCCTGCTCGTCAGGCAGGTCCGCCGGGACGTCGTAGGCGAAGGCGGCCGGCACCACGGCGTACTCCGCATAGCCGCCGTCCTCGTCCCATCCGGTGTAGCGGGAGGACGGGCAGAGGTTCTCCTCGCCCCGTCGGCACCACGCGCACTCACCACAGGTGTGCCTCAGCCAGGCGATCCCGACGCGGTCGCCCACGTCGAAGCGGGCGACGCCCTCGCCGACCTCGGCGACGGCGCCCACGACCTCGTGGCCGGGCACGACCGGGGAGCGGTGCGGTGGAAGGTCTCCGTCCCGCACGTGCAGGTCGGTGCGGCACACCCCGCAGACGGACACCTCGACGAGCACCTCGCCCGGTCCTGGGCGGGGCGCGGGACGCTCAGTGCGGTGCAGCTTCCCGTCGCCGGAGGTCTCCCAGGCCTGCATGCTCCTCACCGTACGACGGCCACGGTGCACTGCGCATGGTGGAGGACCGACTGGCTCACCGACCCGAGGAGCAGACCGGCGAAGGCCCCCAGCCCCCGCGAGCCGACGACGAGGAGGGCGGCCGACTGCGACGCGTCGGCGAGAACCCGGTACGGCGCGACCGGGACCGCGTCGGACGTGACCTTCACGTCGGGGTACTGGTTGGCGAATCCCGCGAGCGCCTCCGAGAGGATCCGCTCGGCCGCCCGGATCTCCTCGACGAGACTCTCGCCGCCACGCCCGCGTCCGGCGTTGCGCCACGCGTGGATCGCGGTGACGGGAACGGCGTTCCGGCTGGCGTGCTCGAACGCGAACTCCAGGGCCTTCCGGCTCCCGGTGGAGCCGTCCACGCCGACGACGACCCGGTCGGCGTCGGGGTTGTAGGGAGCCCGGACCACGATCACCGGGCAGGAGGAGTGCCGGGTCACGTGCTGGCTGACCGAGCCGAGCACCACGCCCGAGAGAAGGCTGTGCCCGCGAGCGCCGACGACCACAGACACGGCACGGGCGGACGCCTCGATCAGCGCCTGGGCAGGCGGCAGGGCCGCGATCTCGATCTCACACCGACGACATCTCGCCCCTGCGAGCCGGTCCCGCGCCTGGGCCTCGAGCTGCGCCATCTTCGCGGCGTGCCAGTCGCTGGTCGCCTCGAGGACCTGGGTGGGGTCGACCTCCGAGATCAGCACGCGCAGGGGCCGTCCCTGCTCGGCCGCGAGCTCGTCTCCCCAGTCGAGTGCGAGCTCGCTGTCGCCGGAGCCGTCGTAGCCGACGACGATCTCACCAGCACGTGTGCTCACACACCCATACTTCTCGGAACTACCTCCGGCGCCGTAGTGCCAGTGGTCCCTGAGGCGGCGTCCGAAGGTCCACGGCCCCCGCCGCTGCCGTGGACACGGCAGTCGGGCGACCGTGCGCTGCGCGAGGATGACGGCATGGACCTGTCGTACTTTCGCCGCAGCGGCGAGTCCCTCGTCCCGAACGACATCGCGCGCAGCTCGTGGAGCGCGAACCAGATGCACGGGGTGGCCGTGAGCGGGGCCTTGGCCCGGACTCTCGAGGGGAGCGTCGCGGAGGAAGGGCTGGATCAGCTCCGGCCGGCGCGGCTGACCGTGGACCTGTTCCGACCGGCGACCATGGACCCGTGCCGGCTCAGCGCGGAGGTGGTCCGGGAGGGACGGCGGATCTGCCTGGTCGACGCGGTCCTGACGCAGGACGGTGAGAAGGTCGCCCGCGCGAGCGCGGTCTTCCTCAGGCCCAGCGAGTCCGCGGCCGGCGAGGTGTGGGCCCCGACGGAGCGGCCGACGCCGCCGCCCGTCGAGCTGGTGCCCCCGTCGGAGGAGCCACGCGTGCCGTTCTTCCACAGCTCTGCCGGGTGGTCACAGAAGTTCTCCCGCCACCAGAACCCGTCCCGGAAGACGTCGTGGAACACCGCGCTCCCCATCGTCGCCGGGGAGCAGATCACGCCGTTCCAGGCTGCGGCGGCGGTGGCGGACGGAGCCAGCCTGGTCACCAACTGGGGCAGCCGCGGGGTCGAGTACATCAACACCGACATCACGCTCACCCTCGCGCGGCAGCCCGTCGGACTCGAGATCGGGCTCGCCGCGGTCGACAGGGTCGAGGACGAGGGGATCGCCGTCGGCACCGCCGCGGTGTTCGACCGGGCTGGTCAGCTCGGGAGCGCCGTCGTGACCTCGCTCGCCAACGCGCGACGAACCGTCGACTTCGAGTCGGTGGAGTACACCGACGACGGGGCGAGACGCACGACCCGGGTCTGACGTCCGGGCGGACCGTCCTCCGATCCTCGGCTTCCTGTCCTTCCCCCTCTGAAGCCCTACATGACGCCGACCGAGGGAACGGGGATGCCGAATCGCCACCGGTGCACGTCGAGGACCCGAGCATCGCGGAGGTCAGGGCATCGGCCGCACCGCCTGAAGCGTGTAGCTGTGCGGCAGCCGCCAGGGACGGTCGGCCAGCCGCCACTCGCCGTTGGGCAGCGGCTCCATCTGACCCGGCATCGCCTCCCACGGCACGCTGTCGTGCTCGACGAGCCCGGTCAGCTCGAGCCCTTCGTCGAGCAGCGCGGTGACGATCTCGCCGAGCCCGTGGTTCCACTCATGGGTGACGTTGTGCTCGAAGACCACGTCCGTCTCGACGTAGGTGCCACCCTCGTCCCACACCGTCGGCTCCTCCCGCTCGAAGTACGGGTGCTCCACGACGAGGAGGCGGTCCGGCCGCGGGTCGGCGAGGGACCACAGCATCGGGTGGCCCTCCCGGATGAACAGCCGCCCGCCCGGAGCAAGCAGCCGGCTCACGACGCCGGCCCACCGTCGTACGTCCGGAAGCCAGCAGAGCGCGCCGATCCCGGTGAAGACCAGGTCGAACGAGTGCTCCGGCAGGACGTCCGCGGCGTCGTACACGTCGGCCTCGACGAAGTCGACCTCCTCGCCGGTCGACGCAACGAGTGCGCGTGCCTGCTCGACTGCAGCAGGGCTGAAGTCGAGTCCGGTCATCCGAGCGCCCAGGCGTGACAGGGAGAGGGTGTCGGTGCCGATGTGGCACTGCAGGTGTACGCCGCGCTGCCCCTCGACCGAGCCGAGCAGCGGGAGGTCGAAGCGCACCACCTCGGACAGGAAGGCCGGGTCGGTCCGGAACTGCTCGAAGGCATAGTCCACGGAGGCGGCGTGTGCGGGGGCGCGTTCGTCCCAGCTGGCGCGGTTCAGGGCGCGGTAGTCGTCACTCACCCACCGACCGTATCCGCGAAGGTCGAGCCACGGGCCGGTTGATGATGCGGCAGGGTCGTTCCGTCCTTCAAAACGGTGTCAGAGGTCCAGCCTGGGGTTGGGGACCGACGGCGCGAGGACCCGGAGCGCAGCGGGGCGGACCGTTGCACGGAACGGCAGCGGCTCGAGCCGTTCGCCGTCTCCGTACGCCTGCACCGGGTCGGCCGCGCTGACCGAGACCTCCCGTCCGCGGAGGACCACGACCTCCGGGAGCTCGACGTGCGTGCCGTCGTACAGCTTCGGCATCGAGCGGATCAGCCGGAGCTTCGAGGACGCCCGGATCACCACGATGTCGAGCACGCCGTCGTCGGGCGCCGCGTCGGGGGCGATGTGCATGCCGGACCCGTAGTAGCCGGAGTTGGCGACCACGACGGTGAACGCGTCGAAGCGGTGCGACCGGCCGTCGACCACCACGTCGTACGACGAGGGGCGGAACTGCACGATGGACCGCACCGCGGCGTAGGGGTACTGCAGCGACCGCGGGAGGCGGTGGGCGCGGTCCACCAGCTCCGAGGCGAGGGAGTCGACCCCGGCGTACACGCTGCCCACGACCGTCCGGCCGTCGACGTCGATCACGTCCACCCGGCGCGGGTCGGCCTTCAGCAAGGTGGCCGCGACGTCCTCCGGCTCACCACCGACGCCCAGCTGGCGTGCGAAGTCGTTGCCCCGGCCGCTCGGCACGATCCCGAGCACACCGCCGGACTCGACCACCGCCCCGGCGAGGGAGGCCACCATGCCGTCGCCGCCCACCGCGACGACCACGTCACCTCGCCCGACCGCTTCGGCGACGAGCTCCCTGCAGGCCACCGGTCCGGGGCTGTAGGTCACGTCGACGGTGCAGCCCGCGTCACGGAGCGCCCGTGCCACGGGCACGACGGCCGCGGGGGCCGCACCGCCACCGGAGGTGGGGTTGACCAGGAAGGCGAAGGAGCGTGTCACGGGACGAGCGCTCCCGGGTTCAGGACTCCGGTGGGGTCGAGCCGCTCCTTGACCGCCCGGAGCATCTCGACGCCGACCGGGCCGACCTCCTGGGCGAGCCAGGGCTTGTGGTCGCGGCCGACGGCGTGGTGGTGGGTGATCGTCGCGCCGGCCGCGATCATCGCGTCCGAGGCGGCGGCCTTGGCAGCGGCCCACTGCGCGAGGGGGTCGGCGGTCTGCTTGGCCGCGACCGTGAAGTAGAGGGAGGCGCCCGTCTCGTACACGTGGGAGATGTGGCAGAGCACGATCGGGCTCTGCTCCGCCAGCGCGGTCTCGAGCGCCTGCTTCACCGCGTCGTAGAGCCTCGGGAGGTTGGACCAGAACGTCGCCGTCTCGAGGGTCTCGACGAGGACGCCGACGTCGAGGAGGGAGTCGCGGAGGTACGGGCCGTGGAAGCGCCCTTGCGCCCAGGCCTCGCCGCCCTCCTCGCCCAGGCACCGGCCCCCCATGTCGGTGAGGCGCCGGGCCACGAGGGCGCGCGTGCGGTCGACGTACTCCCGCGTGCCTTCGAAGCCCGCGACCATCAGGCAGCCGCCTGCGCTCTCGCCGCCCACCTCACTGGGCCTGGCGAGATTGATCGAGGTCTCCGCCTCGTCGGAGAGCCGCAGGACCGTCGGCGCGATCCGCTCCTGGGTCAGGACCCGCAGCGCCGCCGCACCCTCCGCGAAGGTCTCGAATCGCCATGCCTCGTAGGTCTTGACCTCGGGGACCGGGCGGACCCGGACGGTGACGGAGGTGATGACGCCGAAGGCGCCCTCCGACCCGAGGACGAGCTGGCGCAGGTCCGGGCCGGCGGCGTTGGCGGGTGCGCTGCCGAGCTCGAGGGTTCCAAGCGGGGTGGCCACGCGCAGGCCGACGACCAGGGAGTCGAAGCGCCCGAAACCCGCGCTCGCCTGCCCGCTGGACCGCGTGGCCGCGAACCCGCCGATGCTGGCGTACTCGAACGACTGCGGAAAGTGGCCCAGCGTCATCCCGTGCTCGCCGAGAAGGCGTTCTGCCTCCGGCCCGAGCAGGCCCGCCTGGAGCTCGGCAGTGTGCGACTCCGCGTCCACCGAGACGAGCCGGTCGAGGCGCGCCAGGTCGAGGGCGACGACACCGGCGAACCCGTCCCTCCTCGCCGCGAGACCGCCGACGACTGAGGTTCCCCCGCCGAAGGGCACGAGGGCGACGCGGTGCTCGCTGCACCAGGACACGACTGCCTGGACCTCGTCGTGGTCCCGGGGAAGCAGGACGGCGTCCGGCGCGTCCCCGCCGTCTCCCTTGCGGATTCTCAGCAGGTCGGGCGTGGACTTTCCTCTCGTGTGCCGAACCCGGCTCTCGTGGTCGGTGCGGACGTGTTCGGTGCCGAGGAGGTCCTCGAGCTCGGCCAGCCGCTCCCGGGCGAGGCCGGCCTCGGGGAGCTTCACGTCCGCGAGGTCGACGGTCGGCTGGTCCCCGGTGCCGAAGACCGCGTCGATGAGGGCTGCGGCCGCCTCCGGAAGTGGTGCCGCGTGGGCCGGGTCGCCCCAGCGGGACCAGTGCATGGGAGTCGTCATGCGTTACAGTGTGACACATGACGTCTATCCGTAACATCGACCGGTCCGAGGACCGGTACCTCGATGCCGCCCGCGAGTGCATCCTCGCCACCGGGTGGAAGCGCACGACGCTCACCGACGTGGCCCGGCGGGCGGGGGTGTCGCGGATGACGATCTACCGCACCTGGCCGGACATGCAGACCCTGCTGGCCGACCTGATGACCCGGGAGTGGGGTGGCGTGGTCGCCGAGGTCGCCGCCGCGGGCGCCGGCGGCTCGGTCCTGGAACGCCTCAGCGCCGGGGTGAGCCGCACCGTTGCGGCGCTGCGTTCGAACGACCTGCTTCGCAAGATCGTCGAGGTGGACCCGGAGATGCTGCTGCCGTACCTGCTGCAGCGCCGCGGCCGCTCGCAGGACAACATCCTCGACCTGCTGGTCCCGCTGGTCGAGGAGGGGCAGGCGGACGGCTCGGTCCGGTCCGGGGACCCGGTCCTGCTCGCCCGGAGCATGGTCCTCGCGGGCCACGGCTTCACGCTCTCGGCGGAGACGATGACCGACGACGCGCGCTCCGTCGAGGCGTACGACGAGCAGCTGCGCGTCCTGCTGGAGAGGTTCCTCGCGCCATGACGTCTCGACCTCTCTCCTTCGCGCCCGGCCCCGGTCCGGGCGGCCGTCCTGTCGACGGCTCCGCGCTCACCGCCGCCCGCCGTACCCGCGAGCTCGCGGAGGCGACCGACGGCCGCACCGTCGACCTGCTCGTCGTGGGCCTCGGCGTCACGGGCGCGGGCGTAGCGCTCGACGCGGCCTCCCGGGGCCTGGACGTGGTGGCCGTGGACGCCCACGACATCGCGTTCGGCACCTCGCGGTGGAGCTCGAAGCTCGTGCACGGCGGTCTGCGGTACCTCGCCAGGGGGCAGGTCGGCGTGGCCTACGAGAGCGCCGTGGAACGCGGCATCCTGATGGGCCGCACGGCGCCGCACCTCACGCATGCCCTGCCGATGCTCACGCCGCTGATGCCCATGGTCACGAGGTTCCAGGCAGGCGTGGTCGCCGGCGGGCTCTGGGCGGGCGACCTCTTGCGGCTCTCGGCGCGCACTCCGCACGAGGTGCTCCCCCGGCCGCGCCGGCTCACCGGCACCGAGACCTTGGCCATGGCGCCCGCGCTCAGAGCGCTTGGTCTGCGTGGCGGCATCCTGTCCTGGGACGGCCAGCTCGAGGACGACGCGCGGCTGGTCGTCTCGATCGCCCGGACGGCCGCCGCCTCGGGCGCGCGGGTGCTCACGCGCACACGCGTCCTGTCCCTCCGTGGCGATGGCGGCGAGGTCCGTGACGAGCTCACCGGCCGGGTCTCGACGATCCGGGCCCGGGCGGTCGTGAACGCGGCCGGTGTCTGGGCCGGGGACCTGGTGCCCGAGGTGACCCTGCGACCCTCACGCGGCACGCACCTCGTGCTCCGGGGCTCGGCGCTGCCGGGGCTGTCGGTGGCCGTGACTGCGCCGGTGCCCGGGGAGAGCAGCCGCTTCGTGCTGGTGCTGCCGCAGCCCGACGGGCTGGTGTACGTCGGGCTCACCGACGAGCCGGCCGACGGACCGGTCCCTGACGTCCCGGCGCCCAGCGAGAGCGAGATCGGCTTCCTCCTCGACGTGGTGGCTGCCGTCTTCGAGCGGCCACTGCACCGGTCCGACGTGGTCGGCGCCTACGCCGGCCTCCGCCCCCTGCTGCACTCGGAGGGGCGTACGGCGGACCTGTCCCGGCGTCATGCCGTGTTGACCTCGGCGTCGGGGGTGGTGACGGTCGTGGGCGGCAAGCTGACGACGTACCGCCGCATGGCGCAGGACGCGGTCGATGCCGCCGTCGCTCAGCGTGGTCTGGCCGCCGGCCCGTGTCGCACGGCGCACCTCCCTCTCGTGGGGGCCGCGCCGCGGGCAATCCTCCCGGCGATCGAGGCGCCTGCGCGGCTGGTGCGTCGCTACGGCACGGAGGCGCCGCAGGTGCTCGCTGCCGCGGCCTCTCTCATCGACGACCCGATGCGTCCGGTGGCTCCCGGCTCTCCGATCACGCTCGCGGAGCTGCTCTGGGGCGTGACCCACGAGGGTGCGTTGGACCTCGACGACCTCCTCGACCGTCGTACCCGCATCGGGCTCGTCCCGGCCGACCGGGCCCTGGCCGAGCCGGCCGCTCGCGAGGCACTCCAGCTGGCCGGGGTCACCTCGCGCGCCTGACTGGTGAGGCTCAGCGGGTGAGGACGTAGACCGCCGCGCCGGCGCGCAGGTTCGCGGCGTGCGACCAGCGCATCCGTTCGGCCTTCTCGTCGAGCAGGATCCGTCGCTCCACGACGAGCCCGAGCTCCTCGAACAGGGCCTCGAGGTCGGCGAGCGTGGAGAGGTGGATATTCGGCGTCTCGTGCCACGGGTGCGGGAGCTCGCGGGACACCGGCATGCGTCCCCGGACCATGAGGCCGGCCCGATGCCGCCAGTACCCGAAGTTCGGGACGGACACGATGCAGCGGCGGCCCACCCGGCTGATCTCCCTCAGCACGTCGGCGGGACGGCGGGTCGCCTGGAGGGTCTGCGACATCACCACGACGTCGTAGGCGTTGTCCGCGAACTCGTCGAGCTGCTCGTCGAGGTCCACCTCGATGATCGGCACGCCACGTCGGATGGAGGCGAGTACGGCGTCGTGGTCGATCTCCACGCCGGTGCCCGAGCAGCCGTGCTCATGCACGAGATGAGCGAGGAGGTCGCCGTCACCGCACCCGATGTCGAGCACGCGGGAGCCGTCGGGGATGAGTCGGGCGACGAGGTCGAGGTCGGGCCGGTCGGGGACGTGCACCGGAGTGCCGGGGCGGAGGTGGCGTCCGTCGGCGTTGAGGAACGCGCTCAACGTCTCGTGGTAGCCGGGTACGACGAGCAGGAACGAGTCGTGGCCCCACGCCGACCGGATCTCGCGGAAGGTGACCGATGCCCCGGCATGCTCCAGGGTCCGCACGATCCGGCGCGAGTGCGAGGTGTCGAAGCGCCAGTCGGTGTCGAACGAGATCACCAGGAACCGCGTGCCGCCCTCGGCGATCCTGGCGGCCGCTCCCGGGTCGGCGAACAGGTCGAAGTAGTCCATCGAGCGTGTCAGGTAGAGGTAGGACAGCGCGTCGAACCGGTCGAGGAACACCTCCCCCTGGTGGTTCAGGTAGCTCTCGACCTGGAAGTCCACTCCGAGCCCCATCCGGCTGCCCGGAGGCTCGTCGCCCTGGAGGCGCCGACCGAACTTCTCCGACATCGCCTCCTCGGACAGGTAGGTGATGTGGGCCATCATCCGCGCGATGGACAGGCCGAGATGCGGTGCCCGGTCGGTCCCGACGTACTCACCGGACCTGAAGTCGGGGTCGCGCATGATCGCCTCGCGGGCGACGGCGGAGAAGGCGATGTTCTGCGCGGTCAGGCGGGAGGACGCCGCGACGATGACCGCGTTCTCGATCTGCGTGGGCGCGTCGAGGGTCCACTGGAGCACCTGCATGCCGCCGAGGGAGCCTCCGACCGCCGCGTGGAGGTGCTCGATGCCGAGGTGCTCGAGCAGCCGACGGTGGACGGTCACGAAGTCGGTCATCTGGAGCAGCGGGAAGTCGAGCCCGTACGCCTTCCCGGTCTCCGGGTTCGTCGAGAGCGGACCGGTTGTGCCCTGGCAGCCGCCGAGGAGGTTGGGGCAGATGACGTAGAACCGGTCCGTGTCGAGGGGTTTCCCGGGGCCGATGAGGTTGTCCCACCAGCCCGGCTTGTCCGCGCCTTCGCGGTACCCGGCCGCATGGGCGTCGCCGGTGAGCGCATGACAGACGAAGATGGCGTTGTCGCGCTCCGGCGCGAGCGTGCCGTAGGTCTCGTAGGCGACCTCGACCGGACCCAGCTCGCGTCCGCTGGCCAGCACCAGCGGGTCCGCCTCGGTGTAGAGGAGGACCCGCTCGGTGGTCGTCTGTCCCACCGAGGAAGGGTCCTGGTGCAAGGTCGTCACGGGCTACTTGCTCGCTGCCAGGGCCTGCTCGAGGTCTGCGGCGATGTCGTCGGCGTGCTCGGTGACGATGGACGCGCCGTGCCCGCTGACGTGCATGGCCAGGGTCTCGGGACGGTGGGCCATGGCGTCTCCTCGCGTCGGTGCCGGATTCTCGTCGTTCGTCCCGCCTGAGCAGCGTGGACTGGGCGTTGCGAGCCTAACTCCGGGGTTGTGAGGGCCTCGCGGACATCTTGCATCGCGGTCCCGGCCCGTGGCCGAGCCAACGAGGGACCATGGTCTGTCTGGACGGGGCCGTCTTGCCATAGCCACCAGGACCGACAAGGCGCAAGGTGGAGTCAGGGACGGAAGTCCCTGCTGAGCAGGCCGGCACCATGGTGGCGATCGCATGCGACGTCGAGTTCTCGTGACGGTCCTGACCGCCGGCCTGCTCGCGGCCGGGTGTGCCGCAGGCCCGATTGGTTCGAGCGCGCCCCCGGCCGCTCCGTCATATCCCCCTCTCGCTGCCGGTGACCAGCTGGTCGCGGCTGCGACGTGCACCGTGCCGTCGCGCTTCAAGGGCAGAGAGCTGACCCGGCTTCCGGTGACCGACAAGGTCGTGGCCCTCACCTTCGACGCCGGCGGCGACGCGGAGGGCGTGCGGTCGATCCTCGACACCCTCGCGGCGCGGCACGTGCGGGCAACGTTCTTCCTCACCGGCGACTTCGTGAAGGCCTACCCGAAGCGCTCGACTCGGATCGCCCGGACGCACCTCGTCGGCAACCACACCATGACGCACCCACATCTCACGACGCTGGGCGACGACGCGGTCACCCGGCAGGTGCGGCGCGCCGAGGCGGTGATCCGGGACACGACGGGACAGGACCCGCGGCGGTTCCTCCGGTTCCCGTTCGGCGAGCACACCACGCACACCATCGCGATCGTCAACCGGCTCTGCTACGTGCCGTTCGGCTGGACGGTCGACACTCTCGGCTGGACAGGCACGGTCGAGGGCGGGATGACCGTCGGCAAGGTCGTCACGCGCGTGCTCGCAGCCGCCCGGCCAGGAGAGATCGTGCTGATGCACGTCGGCTCGAACCCTGACGACCACTCCACCCTCGACGCGGACGCGCTGCCGCGGGTCATCCATCAGCTGCGGCTGCGCGGCTACTCGTTCGTCAGCCTGTCACGGGTGATGTCACCGGCTCCCTGAACGCGCTTCCAGGTCGGATCCCCCTCCGCTCACCGCGACCTGATGGCACGGCCGAGGACGTGCAGCCGCCTCTCGAGCTCTCCCGCTCCAGTGACGTCCAGGTCGTGCCACACGTCCCAGTCGGCGTGCCCGACCAGCGCATCCGTCCAGTCCCGGATGTCGAGCTCGTGGGAGTCCGGGTAGTAGTGAAGCCACTTCTCGTCGTCCTCACCGCGGGGCGTGCCGAGCGCACGCGAGTTTGGGAGCCGCGACGGGCGGCCTGCGGCGGGACAGTCCCTCGCCGCCGGTCTCGCGCGAGGCAGCCGCGGGCAGCACGAAGCGCCGCGGCGGGGTCGTGGTGCTTCGTGCCGGGC
>DASVBF010000188.1:0-25207 GCA_036375975.1 Nocardioidaceae bacterium
GGCGCCAGCCAGCGCGGGGCTCCGGCGATCACCCGGCGCTGCACGTCCAGCCCGTCCGGACCTCCGTCGAGGGCCACCCGCGCCTCGTGGAGCCGCGCCTCAGGAGGCATCATGCCGATCTCTGCCGTCGGGACGTACGGCGCGTTGACGAGCAGCAGGTCGACGTGCCCGCGAAGCGAGCGTGGCAGGGCGGCGTACAGGTCGCCTTGGTGGACCTGCCCTCCGGCAGGGAGGTTCCGCCGCGCGCAGGCGACGGCGGCGGGGTCGACGTCTGCGGCATGCAGCTCGACCCGGTGCCCGTCCGTGGCCACGACCTCCGCGAGCGCGGCGCCCACCGCGCCCGAGCCGCAGCAGAGGTCGACCACGACGGCAGGCCCTTTGACCAGGGCCGCCGCCTCGCGGACCAGGAGCTCGGTCCGCCTGCGGGGCACGAACACCCCCGGCTCCACCACGAAGCGCAGGCCGCAGAACTCCGCCCAGCCGAGCACCTGCTCGAGCGGCTCCCCCGAGGCACGCCGCTCGACCATGCTCTCGAGCTCCGCCGGTGAGGCGGCCTCGGCCAGGAGCAGCGCAGCCTCGTCCTCGGCGAACACGCACCCTGCGGCTCGAAGCCGGTCGGCTACCGCCGAGGCGGGGGAGGGGTCTGCTGGCATGAGAGCGCCACGCTACCCCCGGCCGAGAAGTCGGGCCGGGTCGACCCGCGGCCCGACCGGGCGGCCGTCCTCGGCCGCGCGCCACCGCCAGGCCCGGCCCCCGGTCTCCCCGGTCCCTGGGAAACGGGTCGGACGACTCTGGCGCCGAGGGCATCGCTGGGTCGATATGGGAGGAAGGGAATCTCGAGGAGGTGACTGCTGTGGCAGTCCTGGAGCAGAGGATCAACCGGAGCACGCTCGATGTCGTGCTCCGGCCCACGGAACCCGTGATGTCGGTGTACCTGGGTACGGCGCCGGACGTGGCGAACGAGTACCAGCTCGCCTGGGAGACCAGATGGGCCCCCCTCGCGACCGCTCTCGTGGACCAGGGCGCGGACCGGGCGACGGTGTCCGCGCTCGAGAACGCGTTGATGGTCCCGGCCTCGGCGAGGGCAGCCCGAGGCATGGGGCAGGTGGCCGGGTTCGCGCGTGACGGCGACGTGCTCGCCGTGGTGACGCTCCCGGAGCTCGGTGGGCCGGACGTCGCCCGCTACGCCGCACCCGCGCACATGCTGCCTCTCGCCCGGTGGGCGCAGGATCGTCCCGCCTACGTCCACGTCGTCATCGACCGCACGGGAGCCGACCTCGCCGCATCCATCGGCGCCGGGGAGGAGCCGGTCCGTTCCGTGGTCGAGGGGCCTGACGACGAGATCGAGCGCAACGCCCCCGGCGGCTGGGAGGGCCTCACGCAGGGTCGGTACCAGCGACGCGCCGAAGACTCGTGGGCCCACAACGCCGGAGCAGTCGCGGACGCGGTCACCGACTACCTGCGCCGGGTGGAGGCCAGGATCCTCGTGGTGAGCGGTGATGTGCGGGCACAGCAGCTGCTGCTCGACCGGCTGCCCGAGTGGGTGCGCCGCGGGGTTCGGGTCAAGCGCATCACCGGCAGCCGGTCCTCGGACGGCTCTCAGAAGGTTCGGGGTGAGGCGGTGGCCCGTGCCGTGCGCGAGGCAGTCGACGACGAGATGTCGGTGCTCTGGCAGACCTTCCTCGAGGAGCGGTCGCCGCACGGGCTCTCGGTCGAGGGCGCCCGCGAGACGCTGGCCGCCCTGTCCGGCGGGCGGGTCGCCACACTGTTGGTCTCGGCCGAGCCCGACGACGTGGCGGCCTGGTTCGGTCCCTCGCCGACGGACGTGTGGCCGTTCGGGGAGGGAGACCCGGTGCCGCCCGAGGCCCGCAAGGGCTCCCTCGTGGACGTCGCGGTGCGCGCTGCCTTGCTGACGAGCGCGCAGGTGCGGGTGATCCCGCCCGACGCCGGTTACTGGCCGATGGAAGGCGTGGGCGGGATCTGCCGCTACCGCTGACGGTTGCTAGTTCAACGTCATCCGGGGCTCGCCGTTGACGAGCCCGGTGCCGCTGATCGAGCACGTGCCACCCCGCGGCACGCCCGCGTTGTAGGCCTGCCGGACGCACGACCGCGTGGCCAGCTGGGCCCAGTAGTTCGGGTGCAGGGACTCCTGGATGTAGTACGGCGAGCTCGCGCAGCAGGTCGAGACGGTCCGGATCTGGTTGATCCACTCCGTCTTGTCCACCGCCCCGGGCTGGGTCCAGCTGGTCAGCCCCTGCTCCTCGTACAGGCCGACCGTGTTTTCGCACAGCCGGCGGCCGTTGAAGGCGGAGGTGAGGTTCAGCGTCTTGCTGTTGGTGATCCCCGCCGCGCTGACGGCGCCGACCACCGTGTTGTTGATGGTTGGAAGGGCGGAGTCGTTGGCCCAGTCGGCGTCGGCGTTCCAGAAGCCGCAGCCGCCTGTCGACTGCCGGGTGTAGCCGCTCTGGGAGTACCGGAAGCCTGAGCCTCGCGGCAGCGGGAGGGGTAGTTCTGCACGAGCATCGTCCAGGAGCTGTCGCTGTAGCCCGCGTTGCGCATGGCGGTCCGGAGATTCTGGTAGGCCGTGGCGATCCTGGACTTCACCGCAGCGACGTTGCTGGTCGTGAAGTTCGAGGTGACGCTGCTGTCGTCGTTGCAGTAGTCCGGCCACCAGCTCGGCGAGGCGAGGAAGTCGCTGACGCAGGTCTGCACGATCGACGCGAAGTTGAAGTCGTTGCCACCGATCGACACCACGACCATCTTCACGTTGTGGCCCGCCGCGAACTGCTGGAGCATCTTCGCCTGGCCGAGGTGGCCCGCGCCGTCGTCGTAGAAGTCGAGCCCGGGTTTGAAGTAGCCGTTACCGTCGGTGAAGGTCGACGTCTTGGCGCCCGAGCAGGCGAGGTTGAGGCCGTTGACGCCCACTCCGACGTACGCCTCCGCCGCCTTGCTCCGGTGGCAGCGGGGGATCTGCTCGCCGGTCCCCGAGGCGTTGTCGTAGTACGCCGTCGAGCCGAGCGCGTCGGCGTAAGAGCTCGACGCGTTGGAGCTGCCGGCCCAGCGACCGGCCTCGCCGGAGATGTAGGAGTCACCGACGGTGACGACCCATGGTGTGCCGACGCCGGGCCCGTCTGCCTGGGCGGGGCCGGCGACCAGGCCCACGCCACCGAGGGCCATGGCGAAGGAGAAGAGAAGGGCCAGGATCGGCCGGGTCACCCGAGATGACAGCCGCAGCTGTCTGACGTGCATGGACAAGCCGTGTCCCCTTTGAGACGGGTTGCCTCCCTCGTCCCGCTTTGGGACCAGTCGGCAACCTAGCGGGAACAGCCGTCAGTCCGTAACCGCTTGCCGGCGCCAGAATTCGAGACTCTTTCGAAAACAGAGTCCGCGAGGCACCCTGAACTAGAGCCCTCGAACGCACCATCGGCGGCTCGGAGAGGAGGGAGCGGGTGCGACGGGGTGTCTCGGGCCCAGGGGTCGGTGGTTTCCGCCATGAGGCGGTGTTCTACCGAGGTCTCGACGACCTGGTCGCAGCGACGGTTCCCTTCATCATCGAGGGGCTCGACCGACGAGAACCGGTGCTGGTCGCGGTGCTTCCCGACCGGATCCGAAGGCTGCGTTCGGCACTCGGGCGTGCCGCGGACCGGGTGGCCTTCCTCGACCTGGAGTGGGTTGGCCGGAACCCGGCACGCATCATCCCGGTCTGGCGACGCTTCGTCCGTGAGTCCGGAAGCGCAGGACCGGTCCGCGGGATCGGGGAACCGGTCTGGTCCGGTCGCAGCGAGGTGGAGTTCGAGGAGTGCAGTCTCCACGAGTCCCTGCTGAACGTCGCCTTCGACGACGGTCCGGCCTGGCGGCTGGTCTGCCCCTACGACGTCGATGCCCTGCCTCGGGACGTCGTGCAGGACGTCATGCGCACCCACCCCTACTTGGGTTCTGCGGCGGGCGTCCACCTGGAGTACGCCGGGCACCGCTATGCCAGCGACGGGTTCGCCTCCAAGCTCACACCGGCGCCGGCGAGCGCGAACGAGGCGCCCTTCCAGGACGACCTGAGCCGGCTGCGCGCCGTCCTTCGCACCTGGGCCCTGGATGCGGGACTCTCCCATCGCAGGGCGGCGGACCTCGCGCTGGCCGTGCACGAGCTGGCCACGAACAGCATGACCCACGGCGGTGGGGAGGGCGTCCTGCGGGGTTGGCGTGAGTCGGAGTCGTTCGTCGTCGAGGTCAGTGACACCGGCCGGATCGGCGACCCGCTCGTCGGCCGCGACGTCGTGCCCGACTCCGCCGAGGGCGGTCGTGGCCTGTGGCTCGTGAACCAGCTGTGCGACCTGGTCCAGGTGCGTTCGCTGGAGACGGGGACCGTCGTACGCCTGCACTCCCGTCTCTGAACCAGTCGAGCGCGATCTGAAGCAAGTTGCACCGCCCAGGGCGGTCTACGGAGCCAACTTGCTTCACAGCGGCGGGCCTCAGGTACGACGGCGGGTGCGGACGCGCCGGGTCTGCAGGGCGATCTTCGTGAGCATCGTCAGCGCGATCACGACCGAGACGATGAAGACGACGAGCGCGATCCGGTTCTCCGCCGACGGACCGTTGCTCCCCGAGCGCGCGAGCAACGCGGAGGCGAGGATCATGGCGGCAAGCACCAGCCCGGTCGCGATCACGTTGGCGAGCTTGTGCAGCCCCCGGAGGAACTCGTCCTCGTCGAACGCCTTCACTCGCAGCTCGAAGTGGCCGTTGCCGACCGCGTCGAAGGCACGGTTCACCCGTCCGGGCAGGGCCTCGACGAACTCCTTGGCCTCGAGCACCGACGCGAACATCGCGGCCGGGGAGGTCTTCATCGAGGACTTCATCAGGTCGGTCGTGTGCCGGCGCAGCGCCTCGCGCGGCTCGAAGGCCGGGTCGAGGGTGGCGGCGACCTGGTCGAGGTTCAGCAGGGCCTTTCCGAGCATCACCATCTCGGGGTCCATCTTCAGGCCCGCCTCGCCCGCTCTGCGGGTCAGCTGGAGCACCACGGCGCCGACGTCGAGGTCCGCCAGCGACGCCTCGGCGGACCGACCGACGATCTCGGTGACCGCCCGCTCGAACGCGTCGGCGTCGTAGTCGACGAGCTCCTCGCCCAGGGTGCGCGCGACGCGCGCCACCTCGTCGGGGCGGCCGTCGGCAAGGGCCAGGAAGAGCTTGACCAGCCGCTCGCGGTAGGCAGGAGCGATCCGGGCGACCATGCCGATGTCGAGGAGGGCGATCCGGCCGTCCGGGGTCAGCAGGACGTTCCCGGGGTGCGGGTCGGCGTGGAAGATCCCCTCGACGAGGACCTGTTCCAGGTAGGCGGCGAAGAGGTCGTCCGCCAGGGGAGCGCCGTCGAGCTCGAGCTGGCCGAGTGGCCCGAGATCGGTGATCTTCCTGCCCTCGACGTACTCCATGGTCAGGACCCGGCCGCCCGAGTAGTCCGGGAAGGGCTTCGGCACGACGATGCTCGGGTAGTCCTCGAGGATGCGGCCGATCGTCGTGAGGTTGTCGGCCTCGCAGTGGTAGTCGAGCTCGTCGAGGAGCGACTTGCGGAACTCCTCGAGCATGTCCGCGAGACCGTAGCGGCCGAGGTCGGTGCGGGCGTCGAGCACCTCGGCGAGGTCGGCGAGGACCTCCATGTCGTCGAGCACCTGTCGGCGCACTCCCGGACGCTGCACCTTGACGACGACCTCCCGGCCGTCGCGGAGGGTGGCCCGGTGCACCTGGCCGAGCGAGGCCGCGGCCAGCGGCTTGTGCTCGAAGGTCGGGAACACCCTCGACAGGCGCACCTCGAGCTCGTCGCTGACGATCTCCTCGACCTGCTCGAACGGGAACGGCTCGACGTTGTCCTGCAGGCGCGAGAGCGCGTCGACGTACGCCGGGGTGAGGAGGTCCACGCGTGAGGACAACAGCTGGCCCAGCTTGACGAAGGTCGGACCCATCGCCTCGAGCTCGTCCGCGAGCCGTGCCGCCGCCTCCGGGTCACCCGTCTCGGCCGGCTCGTCGGCCAGCACCTCCTCCATGCCGGCCGAGCGCACGAGATCGCCGCGCCCGTGGCGCATCAGCAGGGTCGCGATCTCCCGATAGCGCTTGGCGTGGCGAGTACGCATCCCGATCTTCATGGTGTGTCGAGGGTAGCCAACGGCTTGAGGCCGAAACGTGTGCTCGGACACGATGCTGCCCCCACCGCGCCGGCTGACCTGTCTGGTCATCACAATCTGGGAAAAAGGGACAAATAACCCCGCAAGAAATGGCATGGTACTTGCCAGGTCAACCTTCTCGGGACGCACCAGCCTGACGACGACACGTGGTCAAACGCGTGTGCGGCCATTGTTCCGATTCCTCGAGAGGTCAGGCCCGGGGGCGGTTGGCCAGACCGGTTCACGGCTCCCTCCAGGTCCCAGGAACTCCCAGAGGAAGCATGCATGCGCACCAAGGTCATTCGGGTTGTGCTCGTCGCGTTGGCGACCATCCCACTCGCGTTCGTTCCCAGGCAGACCGCACCCGCGGTCGCGGCGACCCGTCCGAACATCCTGCTCATCGTCACTGATGACATGCGCGCGAGCGACCTGCGGTGGATGCCCGAGACCCGCCGCCTCCTCGGGGAGCGCGGAGTCACGATGAAGAACTTCCTCTCCAACCATCCGCTCTGCTGTCCCGCGCGGGCCGAGATCCTGTCTGGCCAGTACGCCCAGAACAACGGCGTCCACCACAACAAAGGCCCCTGGGGCGGCTTCCATGCAAGCAACCCGAACCACAACGTCGCGGTCTGGCTTCAGCAGGCCGGATACAAGACGGCCTTCGTCGGCAAGTACCTCAACAAGTACTACGGCAAGGACGGTGTGCAGCCTGGGTGGACGCAGTTCAACCCCACGACGGCCAAGCAGTACTCGCCCTACGGCTTCTCCGCGCTCTACGACGGCCACGAGCGTGTGGTGAAGGACGTCTACACGGGTGACTGGGTGCGGCAGCAGACGAACCGGTACATCAGGCAGTTCTCCGCCTCGGGCAAGCCCTTCTTCATCTATGCCTCACAGCTCGCACCCCACGGCATGAACGTCGACGGCACGTGGGTCCCGCCGGTGCCCGCCCCTCGGCATCGGGGCTACTTCCCACACGTCAGGCCGGTCTCGTTCAAGAGCCCGGCGTTCGACAAGAAATCCTGGATCACCCGCGCAGCGGGGCGGGTCCGGCGCGACCGCATGGTGACCCTCAACCGGGCTCGCCTCCAGGCACTCCAGGCTGTCGACGAGGCCAACGCCTCGGCCATCAGGACCTTGAAGCGCCTCGGACAGCTGGACAACACCTACATCTTCTTCACCTCCGACAACGGCCTCCACCTGGGCGAGCACAGGCACGTGGGCAAGGCTCTGCCCTACGAGGAGTCGCTGAAGATCCCGTTGCTGGTACGCGGACCGAGCATCCCCAGAGGGGTGCACCGCCGCCAGATGACCGAGCACATCGATCTGGCGCCCACCTTCCTCGAGCTGGCGGGTGCGCGGGCCGATGTCCAGGTCGACGGTACGTCGCTGCTTCCCGTCCTCCGGAGGAACGCGCGCGGGTACGGCACCGTGCTGGTGCAGAGCGGCAGCGAGGTGGCCCCGTGGGAGTGGCGTGGGGTACGCACGCCGCGCTACACCTTCGTCCGGTACGTCGAGGAAGGCCACGTCCTTCTCTTCGACCGCAAGAAGGATCCTTACGAGCTCCGCAACGTGGCCGGCATGCCGGAGTACGCCGCGACCAGGGCTCGGCTCGAGGTACGCCTGAAGGCGTTGGAGAACTGCCTCGGCGCGGACTGCCGGGCGGCGAGCCGGGGCGTTCGCTGACCGACTGTGGGGGCATCCCGGCTGAGCAGTCGGGGCGCCTCACCACACCGTCCGACTCCACCTACACGATCGCCGGTGCTGACGACGGTCGCGGGCGTGTCGTAGCAACCGTCGGATCGGTAGGCCTACGCGGTTCGTGCCCGAATTCGTGCAGAACGGCAGGAGTGCCACGGTCGAGGCTTTAAGGGAGGGACTGCCCGAAAAGGCCGGATGCCGGGGCGCGGGGGGACCAAGGGCCCTCCTGGGCCCGGAGTCCTTCCGCGAGGCTGGTCATGGCCGCGGATGTGGGGCCGCGACCCGGTCACAGGGACCGAACGGACAGGACACAGTGAGGTATCACCATGCTCGCCGCGCAGACCGACCCGGAGATGCTGCGAACAGCCGTCTGGGCTGCCGTCCAGGAGGGCGCGTGGACGCCGTCCGACGTCGTCGCCTCGGTCGCGACCGACTACGGCACCGACCGCGGCCACATCGTCGCGGTCCTGTGGGACCTGGTCGACGAGGGGGTCCTCTGGTACGACGCGACGCTGCAGCCTTGCGGGTTCCGGCCCTGCGTCTGACCGCTCCTGTCAGGGCTGGACTCAGGGCCGGGGCAGGCGTCCTACCGCCTCGAGGCCGTCGAAGTTGGCGCTGGCCCACTCGGTGAGGGCGCGGGCGCCCGACGTGGAGTAGCCGCTGGGCGCGCCGAGGCCGGCGAAGGCGATCCGATGGCCGTCGATGTCCGTGGTGACCACGAGGGTGTTCTTCGCGGGCGTCGTGTAGCCGCTCTTCCCGAGCGAGCCTTCGTAGCGGTTCACGTAGTCGGTGCTGCGCCACACGACATGGCTGTGCCGTCCGTTCGCGGTGGTGATGGCCGCCTTCCTCTTCGCGAGGATGCCGGCGATCGTCTCGTCCGCGACCGCGGCCCGCAGCAGCACGACCAGGTCCCGGGCCGAGGAGTGGGAGCCGGTCGCCGTGAGGCCGGAGGCGTTCCTCGCCACCGTGTCCCGGGCGCCGAGCTCCTCGGCGAGACGGTTCATCGCGCGGTAGAACGCACGCCTGCCCGCCGGGTGCGAACCGGCCACGGCTTCGGCGGCGTCGTTGCCCGAGGGAAGCAGCATCCCGGCGAGGAGCGTGTCACGCCGGTAGACCCGACCCCGCTCGACACCCGCACACGAGCACATCTGGGATGACTCGAACTTCGTGATCCGGTGCAATGTGCCGGGTGCGATCGTTCGGATCGCGGTGAGCGCGGTGAGCAGCTTCATGGTGGAGGCCTGGGGCAGCTGCTCGCGGGCATGGTGCTTGCCCAGGAGCCGGCCGGTGTCGAGGTCGACGACCACCCAGGCGCGGGCGCGGACCCAGGGCGGGATGCCGACCTTGGTCGCGGCGGGCCGGAACTCCGTGCGGTTGGCGACGTAGACAGTGCTCCCGTCGCCGGTGATCGACCCCTTGTGGCGCAGGAGCTCGACGCGGTTGGTGGCCACCATGGCGATGGTGCCGACGGGTGAGCCGTCCGCGGTCGTCGTACCCGTGTGGGCTGCGGGGTGACCGGTGTGGCCCGGGACGTGCCCGGCATGGGCAGGCCGGGTCGGCCCCTGGGTGAAGACGAGTGACCCGGCCGCGCACGCAGCCAGGAGCAGGGCTGCCCCGACGAGCGCCGGCCGGCGAGCCGGTCGAAAAGGACGCATGGACACAAATCATGATCGTCTCGGACGGGCTGCGCAGGAGAAATGACGAACCGTCCCGGTACGGGAACGTGTCAGGAAGGCGCGTCACCCCGCGACGCGGGCCTCGCGCACCAGGTCGTTGAGGATGGTGGTCACCTGGTGGATGTCGGGGATGTCGCGGAGCACGACCGTGCCGTGCTCGCTGGCGGACGACACCTTCAGCGTCCCTGCCTTCGTGATCCGGTCCAGGATGCCCTGCTCGAACGCGACGTCGTTGATCCGGCTCAGCGGGATGTCCCGGCCCTTCCTGCGGAAGACGCCCCGACGCATGGCGAGGCGCTCGTTGGTCAGCGTGTAGGTCCGCATCCGCCACTCCGTGAACGGCCAGGCGCCGAACACCAGGAAGACCAAGCCGAACGCGATCCAGCCGATGGTGTCGAGCCAGGCCAGGAACCCGCTCTCGGGTGCGATCGCGAGAACGACGACGAGTCCGACGAGCGCAGCCAGGCAGATGAGACCGGTCAGGAGCAGGTGCTTCCAGTGCTCGTGCATCTCCAGTACGACGTGTTCCTGGGCGCCGAGATGTTCGGCAGGAAGACCCATGACGCACCTCCGTCCGTCCGTCGCTCTCCACGGTCCGCCGCAGCGGTCGGGTCGGCATCATCCCCGACGGGTGATCCGGACCGGGCGTTTTGTCGACGCTTTGCCGCCGTCCGCGCGAGGCTCCATGGGACGCTGTGAAGCGCCGGGCCCGGTGGAGCCCGGCAGGCGGGGGGAAGACCTGTGGCTTTCGTCGAGCTCATGGACTACGTCGGCAACGCGTTCGAGGCCGTCGGCGTGGGTGTCCTCGTCCTCGGTCTGGTCTGGTCAGTCGTGGTCTCGACCCGCGTGTGGCGGAAGGCGGAGGGGCGCGAGGCCTACCGGGTCCTGCGCGAGTCCTTCGGCGGTGTGCTCCTGCTCGGCCTGGAGATCCTCGTGGCCGCGGACCTCATCCGGACGGTGGCCGTCGAGCCGTCCATGGAGAACGTCCTCGTGCTGGGGCTGATCGTGCTGATCCGGACCTTCCTCAGCTTCTCGCTCGAGATCGAGATCGAGGGCGTTCCCCCATGGCGTCGCGCGACGACGAGCGGCGCCGGCCTCATCGGGCGCGCAGCCGCTCACGCCCGGGAGGCAGGAACCGGCGCTCAGCCGTGATGGGCGTGCGCCCCCGCCTCGTGGTGTTCGGTCGAGCGGAGCGCCTCGTAGAGGTGGTTCGTGTAGACCTCGTAGCCGAGCATCGCCTCGACGTAGCTGCGGGCCGCCTCGACCGAGTCGCCCTTCTCCGCGGCGAGACTGCGCACCACCTCGAGCCTGGCCCGTAGCTCGTCGCGCAGGGCGTCCTCCAGGAAGCCGAGCAGCTCGTCCGCCGAGCCCTCCTCGATGGCCTTCTCCGCGAGAGGGATGACCGGCCCCACGGAGAGGCCGGCAGGCCTCAACCCGGTGTAGGGCGCACCCTCCCCGGCACGGTGCAGACGCACGACGGTCTCGAAGAAGAGGCGGTCGGCGACCTCACGCGACGCCTCGCTCTGGTTTCGTGCCGACAGCACACGGTCGAAGGTGGCGCGGACCTCCGCCTCGGCATCCTCCGGGACGAAGGGCAGTGCCAGGGCGACGTCGTGGGCGTCGAGAGCCGCGCGTGCGGCTGCCACGACGGGGCCGTCCAGTGAGTCGCAGTGAGGGGGCATGGCGGTCCTCCTTCGTGAGCGTCCTCTTTCCTGCGACGGTAGGCGGCGACAGCGAGCAACGAGCAGTGCCGAAGGTCCCCGGCCGCCCTCAGGACAGCGGCTTCGTCGCCCTCACGATCGCGCCGTGCATGCCCGGCGCCACCTCGTGGGTGAACTCCACAGCGGCGTCTGCGAAGCCCGCGGCGGCCAGCCCGTCGAGATACTCCTGCCGGGAGAGGGCTCCGGCGACGCAGCCCACGAAGGACCCGCGCTCGGCTCGCTCCTCGGGCGTGACGTGATCCTCGGCGACCACGTCGGACACACCGATCCGGCCACCAGGGGAGAGAACGCGGTGCATCTCCGCGAGGACCCTCGGCTTGTCGGTGGACAGGTTGATCACGCAGTTCGAGATCACCACGTCCACGGACCCGTCCGGCAGCGGAACGTCCTCGATCGTGCCCTTGAGGAACTCGACGTTGGCCACCCCGGCCTCGGCGGCGTTGGCCCGGGCGAGGTCGAGCATCTCGTCGGTCATGTCCACGCCGTACGCGAAGCCCTCCTCGCCGACCCGCCGCGCCGACAGGAGTACGTCGATCCCGCCGCCGGACCCGAGGTCGAGCACCCGCTCGCCCGGGCGGAGGTCGGCCACGGCGGTGGGGTTGCCGCAGCCGAGGCTGGCCGCGACCGCCTGCACGGGAAGCTCGCCCTGCTGGCCGACGTCGTAGAGGACCGCGCCGAAGGCCTGGCCGACCTCGACCGGTTCTCCGCAGCACGAGGAGCCGGCCTCGACGTGGAGCGCGGGGGAGCTCGACGGGCCGGCGCAGCAGTGCTCCGCCTCGAGCGCCTCGCTGTTCCCTCCACCTGACACGACGGCACGTGCCGCCGCGGCGTACCGCTCCCGCACCAGCTCCCTGGTCTCCTGCTCTGACATGGTTGCCTCCCACGCATAGATGTCTGTCTATCCATCTCTCAGCGTACCAACGTATTGATGATTGTCAATGCATCTGCCACACTGGACTCGTGCAGTCAACCAACACTCTTCCGCTTCTCGACCAGGTCGCCTGCTGCGCACCGGTCACGCAGGGCGTCCTCTCCGTCGAGGACGCCGAACGACTCGCCCGGTCGTTCAAGGCGCTCAGCGACCCCAGCCGGGTCCGGCTGCTCTCGCTGATCGCGGCCCAGAGCGGGGGTGAGGCCTGCGTCTGCGACCTCACCGAGTTCGTGGGGCTCTCCCAGCCCACGGTCTCCCACCACATGAAGCAGCTCGTCGAGGCCGGCCTGGTGATCCGGGAGCAGCGCGGGAAGTGGGCCTACTACAAGGTGGACGACCAGATGCTGAGGGCGCTCGCCGAGGCACTCCGGACGGGCTAGCCGCGGACGCCGCGGCTCACCCTGTCATCGCGGGCCGAAGAGGGGTCGGAGGGCCCTGGCGCGGTCCTCGGCGGGCGGCGCAGCGTCGAAGCATGACAACGGACATCGCGGCTGTGCTAGGCGACGACGCCGAGCGGCTGCTGGACTACGAGTGCAAGACGATGCCGCGGGAGGAGCTGCACCTTCCCGGTCCCGACTTCGTCGACCGCGTCTGGCGCGACAGCGACCGGAAACCGGGAGTGCTCCGCAACCTCGCGGCGCTCTACGGCCACGGCCGGCTCGGCGGCACCGGCTACCTCTCGATCTTCCCCGTCGACCAGGGGATCGAGCACTCCGGCGCCGCCTCGTTCGCGCCGAACCCGATGTACTTCGACCCCGAGAACATCGTCGGCCTCGCGCTGGAGGGCGGCTGCAACGCGGTGGCCACGACCCTCGGTGTGCTGGGCGCCGTCTCCCGGAGGTTCGCGGGCAAGATCCCGTTCCTGCTCAAGCTCAACCACAACGAGCTCCTCAGCTACCCGGCGATCCACGACCAGACGATGTTCGCCTCGGTGCGCCAGGCGTTCGACCTCGGGGCCACAGCAGTCGGCGCGACGATCTACTGGGGCGCCGACGTCTCCCGGCACGAGCTCGAGGAGGTCGGTGCCGCCTTCGCCGAAGCACACTCGCTCGGCATGGCCACCGTCCTGTGGTGCTACCTGCGCAATCCGGCCTTCAAGAAGGACGGCGTGGACTACCACGTCTCGGCCGACCTGACCGGGCAGGCGAACCACCTCGGCGTGACCCTCGAGGCAGACCTGGTGAAGCAGAAGCTTCCCGAGAACAACGGCGGCTTCACCGCGCTCTCCTTCGGCAAGACCAGCCCGCTGGTCTATGACACCTACGTCGGCGAGAACCCGATCGACCGCTGTCGGTGGCAGGTCCTCAACTGCTACGCCGGACGCGTGGGGATGATCAACTCCGGAGGCCCCTCCTCAGGTGCCTCGGACCTCCACGACGCCGTCCGGACCGCGGTGGTCAACAAGCGGGCCGGAGGATCCGGTGTCATCGCCGGACGCAAGGTGTTCCAGCGCCCGTTCGCCGAGGGCATCGAGCTGTTGCATGCCATCCAGGACGTGTACCTCGACGAGTCCGTGACCATCGCGTGAGACCCGCTGCTCCAGAGCGACCGGAAGGATGGTGAACCGCGCATGCCCGAGGTGACGCTGGACAGGGTGAAGTCCCTCCTCGAGCAGGAGACCCGGCGCTTCGTCGCGGAGCGTCCGAGGTCGAAAGCGCTGTTCGACCAGGCGAGGAAGAGCCTGGTCGGCGGCGTACCCATGTCGTGGATGCGAATCTGGTCGGGAGGGTTCCCGATCTTCGTCGAAGCCGCCGAGGGTGTGCACATCACCGACGTCGACGGCCACACGTACCTCGACCTGTGCCTCGGCGACACCGGCGGACTGTGCGGCCACGCGCATCCGCAGATCGTCGAGGCCATCACCGCTCAGATGCGGACCCGTGGCACCACCACGATGCTCCCGACCGAGGACGCCGTTTGGGTCGGTGAGGAGCTGGCCCGCCGGTTCGGGCTGCCCTTCTGGCAGGTCCTGATGACCGCCACGGACGCGAACCGGATGGCTCTGAAGATCGCGCGGGAGATCACGGGCCGTCAGCTGGTCCTGTGCTTCAACGGGACCTACCACGGCTCCGTGGACGAGACCCTGGTCGTGGACTTCTTCGGGGAGCTCATCAACATCCCGGGTTCGCTCGGCCCGATCGTCACGGACCCGAAGGTGATGACGCGCGTCGTCGAGTTCAACGACGTCGACGCTCTCGAGCGAGCCCTCGCCCCCGGTGACGTCGCGTGCGTCATCACCGAGCCCGTCATGACCAACCTCGGGATCATCCACCCCGAACCGGGCTTCCACGACGCGCTGCGTGACCTGACGCGGAAGCACGGGACGCTGCTTCTGATGGACGAGACGCACAGCATGTGCGCCGGGCCTCGCGGTGTCACCGGGGAGATGGGCCTGACCCCGGACATGTTCGTGGCCGGGAAGTTCGTGGCCGGTGGCTATCCCGCTGCGGTCCTGGGCCTCACGAGCGAGATCTCGGACTTCCTGGCGGCGCGGCCGGCCTGGCACACCTTCTTCGGCTTCGGTGGCACGCTGTCCGGGAACGCCACCGCGGTCGCAGGTGTTCGCGCGGCACTCGAGCACGCCATCAACGACGAGAACTTCGAGCACATGGTGGCGCTCGGCAAGCGGATGCAGGACGGGCTCGAGAAGGTCATCATCGACGCCGGCCTGGCCTGGTACGTCGCCCGGATCGGCTGCAGGGTGGAGTTCCGCTTCCTGCCCGAACCGCCCAGGAACGGTGCCGAGGCAGCGTTCGCGGAGGTCGACTACAACGCGGTGGACGTCGTGAACGAGGGGCTGACCGGCCCGCTGGACGCCCTCCTCCACGTGTGGTGCGCCAACCGCGGGATCCTCCTCACGCCGGTCCACGAGATGGCGCTGGTCGGGCCGACGACGACGGCCGAGGAGGTCGACCACTACGTCGACACGGTGCGCGGCCTCGTCGCCGAGGTCACGAGGTAGGGCGGTTCGCCGTACGGCAGGATGAGCCTGTGGACGCAGACTCGCCGCCCGAGCGGCAGGACGACTGGGTGCCGTTGCGGTTCCGGGACCTGGACGGGTTCGGCCACGTCTACCACGGCGAGTTCCTCACGCTGCTGGACGAGGCCCGGACCCGGTGGTTCGCCGAGGTGGGGCTGGAGCAGCCGGAGGTGTACGTCCTCGCGCGTCTCGAGATCGACTGGGTCAGCCCCCTCGTGGGCCGCGACCGGGCGGTGCGCGTGGAGTTCGAGGTGGACTCCGTCGGGCGGACCAGCGTCGGCCTGAAGGAGACCATGTACGCCGCCGACGGCCGGGTCGTCTCACGGAGCCGGTCGGTGACCGTGCGCTGGGACCAGCAGGGCGCGAGGTCGCGCGAGCTGTCTCCTGAGGAGCGTGCGGGTCTGGAGGCGCTGACGGGCTGAGGCGGACGGCCGCCCGAGCGGCATCCGTGCTGCCTGCAGCAATCCCCGACCACGGTGCAGGACACGCCCTACCGTGGTCAGAGGAGATGGACTGGAGGCCGGGTCGTGCAGCGAGAGACGTCTGTCTACGGCTACCGCTGGGTGGTGCTCGCGGCCTTCATGCTCGTGAACCTCACCATCCAGCTGTTGTGGATCAGCTATGCCCCCGTCACGAGTGCTGCCACCGGCTACTACGGCGTCTCCGCCCTGGCGGTCGGCCTGCTCGCCATGACGTTCATGCTGGTCTACCTGCCGCTCTCCCTCCCCGCGGCCCACCTGATCGACACCCGAGGGCTCCGGGTCGCCGCCGGGTTCGGTGCGTTGCTCTCCGGCGTGGGAGGCGTTGCGCGAGGCCTGGTGGGCCCCCGCTACGGCCTGGCGCTGGGTGCCACCCTCGCCGTCGCCGTGGCGCAGCCGTTCCTCCTCAACGCGTGGACCACGGTGTCGAACCACTGGTTCCCGCGTTCGCAACGCGCGACGGCGGTCAGCCTGATCACCCTGGCCAACCTCGTGGGCACCGGTGCAGGGATGGCGTTGACGCCGGTGCTGGTGGCGAGCATGTCGGTCGGCTCCGTACAGCTGCTCTACGGCGCCTGCGCTCTTGTCGCCGGTGTCCTGTTCGTCCTCCTGGCCCGCGACCGTCCGCCGACCCCACCCGAGACGGACAGCGTCGACGAGCGTGCCCTCATGGTCGAGGGACTTCGCCACGCGGTGCATGTGCCGCCGTTCCTGGTCTTCCTCGGACTCGTCTTCGTCGCGATGGGCGTCTTCAACGGCGTCTCGACCTGGATCGAGGAGATCGTCCGACCTCGTGGCTTCTCCTCGACCGATGCCGGTGACCTCGGCGCGCTTCTGCTCCTCGGCGGGGTGATCGGAGCGGTCGTGCTGTCGGCGCTCTCCGACCGGACCCAGCGGCGTGTTCCCTTCATCTCCCTGGCACTCGTCCTTGCGGCGCCGGCGCTGGTCGGCATCGCCCTTGCCGAAGACAGACTCGGCCTCTTCGCCTCGGGCTTCCTGCTCGGGTTCTTCATGACCAGCGCCCTACCGGTGGGGTTGGAGTACTCCGCCGACATCACCCGGCCGACGCCAGTGGGTACGTCGAACGCGCTGATCCAGCTCGTCGGGCAGGCGTCGGTGGTCTTCGTCTACCTCATGGCGCTCACGCGGACGAGCACCGGCTCCTTCCTGCCGTCCCTCTCCGTCCTGGCCGGGCTGCTGCTCATCGGCGGCGTGGTGGCTCTGCGCATGCCGGAGGTTCGTCCGTCGCCGGGGAGCGTGGGCAGCGATCCCGTGACGCGGCTCTGAGTGGTCCGAACTGCTCCTGCCGATCAGTCGACCAGCTCGGCACAGTGGTCCGGCACGTACGTCGCGAGGTCCCGGGGTGTGCGGATGTAGCCCTTCGGCTTGGGCCGCTTGGGCAGCTCCAGGGTCGGCGGGGGTACGTCGGAGTAGGGGATCGTCGAGAGCAGGTGGGCCATCATGTTGAGCCGCGCCCGCTTCTTGTTGTCGCTCTCGACGACGTACCACGGTGCTTCGGGGATGTCGGTGTGCACCATCATCTCGTCCTTGGCCCGCGAGTAGTCCTCCCACCGGGTGATCGACTCGAGGTCCATCGGAGAGAGCTTCCACTGCCGCATCGGGTCGTTCAGACGTGACTTGAAGCGCCTCTGCTGCTCCTGGTCGCTGACGGAGAACCAGTACTTGCGGAGCAGGATGCCATCCTCGACCAGCAGCCTCTCGAAGATCGGGCACTGGTGCAGGAACATCCGGTACTCCGCCGGCGTACAGAAGCCCATCACCTTCTCCACCCCGGCGCGGTTGTACCAGGACCGGTCGAACAGCACGAGCTCACCGGCGGTGGGCAGGTGCGAGATGTAGCGCTGGAAGTACCACTGACCGCGTTCGCGCTCGCTGGGAGCCGGAAGCGCCACGATGCGGGCGACCCGAGGGCTCAGGTACTGCGAGATCCGCTTGATGGTGCCGCCCTTGCCCGCGGCGTCCCGCCCCTCGAAGATCACCACGACTCTCTGGCGGTCCGCCTTCACCCACTCCTGGACTCTGACGAACTCCGCCTGCAGCCGGAAGAGCTCGGCCTCGTACACCGACTCGGGAAGCGGCCGCGTCCTGTCCCCGCCCGACGGGTCCCGATCCTTGCTCATGCTTCGAGGCTAGTGATCGGGAGCGGTCGGCGCCCCAGGTTGCCGCGGTCGGTCCCGCAGGCAGTCAGACGAAGTGCAGCTGCTGAGAGACGTTCAGCAGCCCGGCGATCTTCTTCAGGCTCGGGCAGGCGCCGTGAGCGGTGAGCTCCCGGCCCGCCGCCTGCACCCGTGCGGCGAACGCGACGAGGTGACGTAACGCGCACAGGTCGCAGAACGTCAGGTCGGTCAGCACGAGGTGCACCGCCTTCGCCCCCTCCAGCCTGACGTGGCTGAGCCCGGCATGCAGTCGCTCGTGGTTGCCGAGGTCGGCCTCACCGCGGAGGTGGACCCAGAGGGCGTTCTTGCTCGTCGTGGTCTCGATGTCGAGCGGCGGAGGGTCGAACTCCGCTGATCGGAGGTTCACGAGGCTTCCGGGTCCTGAGGAGGCCCGACCACCAGTCGGCCTTCTCGTGCTCGAGGTGCGTCCGGCGCCGACCTGTCCCGTGGTGTACGGGTGCCCGGCCGCGGACCCCCGGGCTGCTCGGTTTCGGTTGTCATCTGGATGACGAGTCACGGAATGTTCCTTGGATCCAGTGGACGACGCGCGATTCACAAGTTCTATCTGGCTTCTTCCTCCCGTATCGAGGGCCGAAACAGATGTCTGGACCGCAGACGGCAGCGCCGCCGTTCGTAACCACGTCAACAGCGTCTATTTGACGAAAAAACCATACAAGCGACCGTTGTTCGCTAATCTTCCTGCCGCGCCTCTTCTCGGGGTTGCTCGTCAGAGAAGGGGTGTGCTTGGTGCGTCGACAGATCCTGCGGCGGTTGTTGTCGTTCTCGTTGCTCGCGGGAGCCGCGGCTCCGCTCGCCCTCGGTACGCAGGTCGCCGCGGCGCCGCCCGACAAGCCCAACATCATCTTGATCAGCACCGACGACCAGAGCGTGCTGGACATGAAGTACATGCCCTACACGCGCCAGTTGCTCGGGGGCACCGCCGGGGCGACGTTCCGCAACGCACTCTCGCCGTACCCTTTGTGCTGCCCCGCCCGTGCCACCATCGTCACCGGCCAGCACGCGCACAACCACGGAGTGCTCTCGAACAAGGCGCCGTCGGGAGGATACGAAGGCCTGCGACCCCTCAACGACCGCACGCTTCCGGTGTGGATGCACAATGCCGGCTACCGGACGACCTTCACCGGCAAGTACCTCAACGGCTATGGGGAGGCGGATCCCCGGGAGGTGCCGCCGGGCTGGGACAACTGGCACGCCACCGTCAGGGGCACCTACGACTACGACAGCACCCATGTGAACGAGAACGGCGTGGTCGTGGACCACACGGGTGAGTATCAGGCCGACATCACCCAGCGCGTGACGGAGGAGGCCATCACCGAAGGGGTTGCGGCCGGCCAGCCCTTCTTCATCTGGCAGTCCGATCTGGCCCCGCACGGTGCGTGTGAGAAGAACGCCACCGGATGTCGGTGGGTGCCGCCCAAGCCGGCGCCTCAGGACGTCGGCACGTTCAAGGGGGAGCCGTCCGCCGCCGAGCACGACCCCAGCTTCAACGAGCGGGTCGTCGTCGAGAAGCCACAGCGCATCCGCAAGCTCGCCCGCTTCGACGGGAAGTACATCTCGAGGCTGCGGTACATCAACGAGAGAAGGATCGAGTCGCTGCAGGCCGTGGACAGGAACGTCCGTGACACGGTGCAGCTCCTGGACCGCCTTGGCCAGCTCGACAACACGCTGATCGTCTTCACCTCGGACAACGGCCTCCTGCTGGGGCAGCACCGGTACAAGGGCAAGGTCCTCGCCTACGAGGCCAGCCTCCGCGTCCCGCTGTACATGCGCGGGCCCGGCGTTCCGGCTGGGCGAGTGGACGGCATGGTGAGCCTCGTCGATGTGGCCGCCACCTTCGCCGAAGCCGGCAACGCCAACCCGCTCCTGACCCTGGACGGTGTCTCGCTGCGGAACGTGGCGAACGGGAGCGTGCCGGCGTACAACGCCATCGCGATCGAGGCCGGCCCGGCGTTCGAGGACGTTCCGCAGGACAAGTACCTCTACCGCGGGGTGCGCACGCCGCGCTACACCTATCTGGTCTACCCGGTGACCCACGAGGTGGAGCTCTACGACCGCAAGGTCGACCCCTACCAGCTCGTCAACGTGGCATACCGGCCGACGCACGCCGAGACTCGCAAGGCGCTCGACGCCATCCTGCAGCAGCTCAAGGACTGCTCGGGCTCGGCGTGCCACGCGGCGACCGGCTCGGTGCCCGCGCCCCAGCCTCCGCAGGGGCCCGTGCACCCGGACGAGCTCGGCAAGGTGGGCAGGTCCCGTCAGGTCGTCACCGTCACGGCGTCGAGCTGGTCGGAGGCGCGTGGCGTCGCCGTCGCATGGCAGAAGACGGGGCGCGCCTGGTACCGAGTCCGCGGTCCGGTGCCCGTGAAGCTCGGAGCCCGCGGGATGGCTCGCCTCGGCGAGTGGAGGACCGGCGAGACGGTCGGTGGCGTGCACGACGTCCTCAGCGCCTTCGGCAAGCGTGTCGACCCGGGTGGCGAGCTGACGTACCGGCGGATCGACGCCAACGACCGGTGGCCGTTCGACCCCGAGTCCGCGGCGACGTACAACGTCTTCCAGACCTCCCGCAGCGGCCGGGCGACCTGGCGACCGCGGTTCGAGACCGTCTTCTCGGCACATCCCGGCAGCTTCGACCGTGCCCTCGTGACCGGCTACAACCGGGCGCGGCGGATCTACTGGTCCTCCGGTCTGAGGCAGCGCATGGCGGCAGATCCTGCCGACGTGCGGAGAGGCAGTCTCCTGATCAACACCGGGACTCGTGTCGGACCCAACGGATGGGTGTCGATGCCGACACGGGACCTCACGTGGCTGGTCCGGTGGTCCGACCCCGCCCAGCACCCCAAGATCGTGGTCGGAACGCCGAAATACCTCCGCGGCGTGCTCTGAGCGGCGCGGCGGCGGTAGCTCGGCGCCCGTGAGGGTTGGACCGCACATCCCCTGACATCCCCTGCCGACGTCACCGGACGGGCGTATGGTGCTGCCGGGAGTGGCCATGGTGACTGCGACGCTCGAACGAGGGCGCGAGCTGTTCCGCGAACGCGCGTGGGGAGAGTGCTACGCGCGGCTCAGCGCCTCCGACCGCGACGCGCCTCTGGCGGGAACGGACCTGGAGCTGCTGGCCACCGCGGCCTTCCTCTGCGGCGACGATGCCGGCTCTGACGAGGCGTGGGCCCGCGGCTTCCACTTCTACGTGGAGAACGACCTGCCCCTGCAGGCAGCGCGCTGTGCCTTCTGGCTGGCCTTCGGGCTGATGAACCGAGGCGAGATGGCGCGGGGCGGCGGTTGGCTCGGCCGGGCCCGACAGCTCGTCGGCGAGCACGGCCCCGAGTCCGTGGAGCGCGGCTACCTCATCGTCCCGGAGGCACGGCGCCAGGTCCTGTCCGGCGAGCCGGCTGAGGGCTTCGCCGCCGCCTGCGAGGCCATCGCCATCGCCGACCGCTATCACGACCCGGACCTCGGGACGCTCGCCCGACTGGTCGCGGGTCACGCAGAGTTCCTGCTGGGAGAGCCGACCCAGGGCTTCGCCCTCCTCGACGAGGTGATGGTGGGCGTCACAGAAGGAGAGGTGAGCCCCGTCATCACCGGCCTGGCGTACTGCTCCGTGATCGACGCGTGCAGGCACATGTTCGACATCCGCCGGGCCCGCGAGTGGACGTCGGCGCTGACGCGCTGGTGCGAGGAGCAGCCCGACCTGGTCCCGTACCGCGGTCTCTGTCTCGTGCACCGCACCCAGATCATGCAGCTCGACGGCTCGTGGAACGACGCGATCGCCGAGGGGCACCTGGCCTGCGAGCGGCTCGCGGAGCAGCCGGCGGTCGGCGCGGCCTTCTACGAGCTCGGGGAGCTCCACCGGCTACGCGGTGAGTTCGGCCTGGCCGAGGAGATGTTCCGCAAGGCCAACCAGGCCGGGAATCGACCCGAGCCGGGACTCGTTCTGCTGCGCCTCGGTCAGGGTCGGCTCGACGCCGCGGAGGCGGGGGTGCGCCGCCTCCTCGGGGAGCCACCCGCAGCCGCGCTGGACCGGGCCCAGATCCTCGACGCCGGAGTCGAGGTGCTGCTCGAGGCGGGCTGCGCGGCGGACGCGCGGCCGGCCATGGAGGAGCTCACGTCGCTCGCTCGCGAGATCGACGTGCCGCTCCTCCAGGCGCTCGCGGCTCAGGCGAAGGGTGCCGTCCTCCTCGCAGAAGGTGCGGCGCGTGAGGCGCTGGCGGCGCTGCGTCAGGCGTGGCTGCGCTGGCGCGACCTCGAGACGCCGTACCACGCTGCCCGGGTCAGGTTGCGGATCGGCTGCGCCCTCCGAGCGCTGGGTGACGAGGACTCGGCGCAGATGGAGTTCGACTCAGCACGGTGGGTCTTCGACCGACTCGGGGCGGCGCCCGACGTGGCCCGCGCCGAGGCCCTCGCCAAGGGCTCTCGTGCCGGCGGGTCGGTGCTCACTTCCCGCGAGATCGAGGTCCTCCGGTACGTCGCTGCCGGGCTGACGAACCGGGAGATCGCCGCCGAGCTCGTGCTCAGCGAGAAGACCGTAGCGCGGCACCTCAGCAACATCTACGCCAAGCTCGACATCTCCTCCCGTGCCGCTGCGACGGCGTACGTCTACGACCACGGCCTGCTCTGACGTCTGCACAGAGCTACCCACGGCCCGGCCTGCGCAAGATGGGTGATCCGTCCGACGCGCCGACGCGCCTTCGGCTCCTAGCGTCATGAGCACCACATCCCACTGGAGGCGACCATGACCACTCAGTCCGCGACCCCGGTCCCCGCACAGAGCGGCCCGAACGGCGAGGAGCACGTCGACACCGTGATCATCGGCGCCGGACAGACCGGCCTCGCCACGGCCTACCACCTGTCCCGCGTCGGCGTGGAGACCGTCGTGCTCGACGAGAACGCACGGGTCGGTGACCACTGGCGCAGGAGGTACGACTCCCTGCGCCTGTACACGCCGGCGAAGTACGACTCCCTTCCCGGCATGCCCTTCCCGCTGCCGCCACGAACCTGGCCCACGGGCCGCCAGATGGGGGACTACCTGGAGCAGTACGTCGAGGCGATGGGTCTCGACGTACGCCATGGCATGTCCGTCGACCGGGTCCGACGTGGCCAGGACGGCGACTACGTCGTCACGTGCGGCGGGACCAGCCTCCGCGCGCGGAACGTCGTGGTCGCAACCGGTGGCGAGCACCACCCCAGGACGCCGGCGTTCGCCGGACAGATCGACCCCGGAATCCGGCAGATCCACTCGAACGACTACCACAACCCCTCACAGCTGCTCCCGGGTGAGGTCCTCGTCGTGGGCGCCAGCCACTCGGGCGCGGACCTCGCCCTGGAGTCCGCTCAGGCCGGTCACGAGACCTGGCTGGCCGGGCCGCATCGGGGTCAGATCCCGATCGACATCGAAGGCTTCGGTGGCAGGCTCGCGACCCCCGTGCTGTGGTTCGCAGCCAACCACGTGCTCACGACCCGGACGCCGGTGGGACGGAAGATGAGGCCCGAGGTGCGCAACCACGGCGGTCCGCTCATCCGGGTGAAGTCGGAGCACCTCGAGGCCGCGGGCGTGCACCGCACACCGGCACGCGTCACCGGCGCCAAGGAAGGTCTTCCCGTGCTCGACGACGGCACCGTGCTCGACGTCCGCAACGTGATCTGGTGCACCGGCTTCCGCCAGGACTTCAGCTTCATCGACCTCCCCGTCGTCGGCGAGGACGGGTGGCCGCTCGATGAGGGTGGCGTGGTGTCGGCGGCGCCCGGGCTGTACTTCGTCGGCCTGCTCTTCCAGCGCGGGTTCTACTCGATGCTGATCGGCGGCGCGGGCCGTGACGGGGCGTTCATCGCAAGCCACATCGCCGCACGCTCGGCCGCTGCGAGCCGCCGAGCCATGTGACGACCCGGCTGCTCGGCACCTCGTCGGGCCGGACCATGTCCCGACGAGGTGTCGTCAGGGCCTTGGTCGCGGCTGCCGGAGCCTGCCGATGACGGGGACGCCCTTCCGCCGGCCCATGACCGAGCCCTCCCAGCGCTCGCGCTGCCTCGCGCGCTCCTCGAGGTCGAGCTCGCTCAGCACACGGTCGACCGAGGCGAGGAGCGAGCCGTGGAGCATCCACTGGTCCTGGTTGTCGCCGACGTCGATGAGCAGCAGCTCGGTGAGGACCGCCCGTGTCTCCCGCAGGGCGTCGAGCGCCTCGGCGAGCGCCGTGTCCGTCGTCACGGTCCGGGTGTCCGCGTCGGCGTAGACCAGGGAGCCGTAGGTGCGCAGCCCCTTCGCGAGGTCCTCGAGCAGCACGCCGAAGGCGCCGAGCAGCTCGGGGGTGTACTCGTCGTGCTCGTCTGTCTCGGCCTCGCGGATCCCGTCCGCGACGGAGCGGAAGAGCGCGCGGAGCGCGACCGTGCAGTGCTCGAGGGCGTCGAGCCCGCTGCGCAGGATCGGCTCGTTGTCGAGATCACGCATGGCGCGCGGGTTGAGACGTCGGCTTGCTGCCGCATCCGTGATGGCGCGGTCGGCGAGATCGACGAAGCGCGAGAGGCCGCGGACCTCCTGGAGCCATCCGTAGGCCTGCTCCCGAGACGGCTCCTCCGGGAGCTCGCGGGCGACCGCGGTGAGGAGGTCGGCGGCCTCGTCGGCCACCCGCCGGACTGCCGCTGCGGCGCTCTGCGCGCGGAGCTCTGGTGGGAACACCAGGTTGACGAGGATGCCAACGCCGGCTCCGATCAGGGTCTCGGCGACCCTGTCCGTCGCCGCGCTCGACGAGGCCCCGACGCCGAGGATCAGCATGGCGCTGATCGGAGCCTCCAGGAGCTGGGGACCGAGCCGAAGCATCTGCCCCACGAGCAGGGAGGCCGCGACGATGAGGCCGAGGCTCCACCACGTGAGCCCCACCAGCGACGACAGCAGGACGGCGATGAGCACCCCGGAGACGACGCTGAGGACGCGCTGGAAACCCATGGTGAGCGTCGAGAACAGAGTCGCCTGGACGACCAGGAGCGCAGTCAGTGGTCCGGTGAGCGGCTGGGTGCCGGGAAAGAACGCCAGGGCGACGAGATACGCAGCGACGGCCGCCACGGTCAGGCGGGAGGTCTGGAGGAGCACCATCCGGGTGGGCTCCGGCCACCGACCGTTGCGTCCCGCCAGTCGTGACAGCCGGAGGCTGATGGCGTGCCTGTCCTTGCTCATCTGTCCAGAATGACTGCTTGGTGGCGGCGACGGCAGCAGGGACGGACGGTCGAGCACGGACGGCACCCTGCTCTAAACCGTGGTCTTCCCTCAGCGGACGACCTTGACGACCGCCTTCACCAGGTCGGTTCGGGTGCCGTCGCCGGTCCAGCTTGCGCTGACCCGGGCCGGCTTCAGCGAGCCGAAGTCCGCCGTTCGCCGGATGCCGATGCG
>DASVBF010000382.1:0-5565 GCA_036375975.1 Nocardioidaceae bacterium
GCATCTCGAGGACGATCCGCTGGACGTTGTTCTCCGGCTGCGCCTCGGTCAGTCCGAGGGAGTTCACCTGGACGCCGTACCGGAAGCGGCGCATCTTCGGGTCCTGCACGCCGTAGCGCTCGCGCGTGAGCTCGTCCCACAGTTGCACGAAGGCCCGCATCTTGCAGGCCTCCTCGATGAAGCGGACGCCGGCGTTGACGAAGAACGAGATGCGGCCGACGACCTTCTCGAAGTCCTCCGGCTCGACCTGCCCCGAGTCGCGGACGGTGTCGAGGACGGCGATCGCCGTGCAGAGCGCGTAGGCGAGCTCCTGCGTCGGGGTGGCACCGGCCTCCTGCAGGTGGTAGCTGCAGATGTTGATCGGGTTCCACTTGGGGATGTTGTTGACGGTGTACGCGATCAGGTCGCTGGTCAGCCGCAGGGAGTGCTCGGGCGGGAAGACGTAGGTGCCGCGTGAGAGGTACTCCTTGATGATGTCGTTCTGCGTGGTGCCGGCGAGCTTGGCGTGAACCTGCTCGAAGTCCGCGCCGGGCCCTGCCTGCTCCTCGGCGACGACCTGGTAGAGCGCGAGAAGCCACATCGCGGTCGCGTTGATCGTCATCGAGGTGTTCATCTCGGTGAGCGGGATCTGCTCGAAGAGCCGGCGCATCTCGCCGAGGTGCGGGACCGGGACACCCACCTTGCCGACCTCTCCACGCGACAGAGATGAGTCCGGGTCGTAGCCGGTCTGCGTGGGGAGGTCGAACGCCACCGAGAGGCCGGTCTGCCCCTTGGCTAGGTTCCTTCGGTACAAGGCGTTGGACTCGGCAGCGGAGCTGTGCCCCGCGTAGGTCCGCATCACCCAGGGCTTGTCCTTCGGCTGCGGCCGGTCCGTCTCCGGCGTGGCGTCCTGCGGCTTCTCGCTCATAGAGCAGGAGCGTACGACGAACTGAACCCGTCGGTAACTACCCTATGGCCTGTCTCACACACCGAGTACGTCACAGCCCCTCAGACGGTCACAGCTCAGGCAGGAACCGCCCGCTCGAGGTGGATCAGCCGGCGCATGCGCGTCAGTGCCAGGACCCGCCTCAGCGCCGGGCTGCAGCCCCGGACGACCAGCGAGCGACCCTGCCGCTCCATCGTCCTGCTCGCCGCGGCGAGCACCCGGAGGGCCGTCACGTCGACCGCGAGCACGTCGGTGAGGTCGACGACCACGTCGCCGAGGCCGCGCCCCATCAGGTCGTACAAGGCCTCCCGTACGACGCTGGTCGACCGCACGTCGAAGTACCCGACCAGGACCAGCCTCCTGCCGTCGACCCTGACTTCCATGCCCACTCCCGATGCCCTCTGGTGGTGTCCGACCCGTCCAACCCCGGCCACCTTGCAGGAACTATGACGCAGAAGCGGTCGGTTTGGTTGCCTGTTTCGCAGCATGCGGCGCGTCGTCTGGACAGGACCGTTCCGGCCCTGGCCCGAACGGGTGGTATTGCACCACCCACACGGTGGTTGACACCTGGTCAGGTCGGCACGTCACCGAGGTCGGCGCGCACCACGTCGGCTCCCAGGTCGGCGAGGGTCTCGGCGAAGCGCGGGTAGCCGCGGTCGATGTGGTGGGACTCGGCAACCTCGGTCGTTCCTTCGGCGGCAAGCGCCGCGAGGACGAGCGCCGCGCCCGCCCGGATGTCATGGGCCACCACCGGCGCTCCCGACAGGGCCGGCCTTCCCCGCACGACGGCATGGTGGCCGTCCGTGCGCAGGTCGGCGCCGAGCCGGGCGAGCTCCTGGGCGAACATGAACCGCGCCTCGAAGACGTTCTCGGTGATCATCGCGGTCCCGTCGCTCACCGCCGCGAGCGCCATGGCGAACGGCTGCAGGTCGGTCGGGAAGCCCGGGTAGGGAAGCGTGACCACGTCGAAGGACTCGAGCCGCCGGTCGACGTGCACCTCGAAGCCGTTGCCGACGGTCTCCACCCGGGCTCCGGCGGAGACCATCTTGTCCAGCACGATGTCGAGGTGGTGGGCGCAGCCGCCGTCCACCACCAGGTGCCCCCCGGCGATCGCGGTGGCGAAGGCCCAGGTCCCGGCGACGATGCGGTCCGGGACGGTCGAGTGCTGCACCGGTTTCAGCCGGTCGACGCCTTCCACGGTGAGCGTGGACGTGGAGATGCCCTCGATGTCGGCGCCCATCTCCACCAGCATCGTGCACAGGTCGGCGATCTCCGGCTCACGCGCGACGTTGTCGATCACGGTTCGGCCCGGGGTGAGTACGGCGGCCATCAGGAGGTTCTCGGTGGCGCCGACGCTCGGGAAGTCGAGCCACAGGTTCGCCCCGGCGAGCCCGTCCCGGGCCTCGGCCACCACGAACCCGTGCTCGATGTGTACCGAGACGCCGAGCTCCTCGAGACCTCTCACGTGCATGTCGAGCCCACGCGAGCCGATGTTGTCGCCGCCCGGCAGTGCGACCTTCGCCCGCCGGCACCGGGCGACGAGAGGGCCGAGCACGCTGATCGAGGCGCGCAGCCGACGGACGAGGTCGTAGGGCGCCTCGTGCGCGAGATCCTCCGGCACGTCGATCGTCACGCGGCCGGCGAGGTCGTGCTCCACCATGACGGTGCAGCCCAGCCGCTCCAGGAGCTGCGCCATCACCGCGACGTCCAGGATGTCCGGGACGTTGGTGAGCACCGTCTGACCGGGCGCGAGAAGGGAGGCAGCCATGAGCTTCAACGCGCTGTTCTTCGCACCGTCCACCCGCGCCGAGCCGTGGAGGGGGCGAGACAGCGGGCCTGACGACCGGACCCGGAATCCCTCCATCAGCCTGTCTGCTCCCACTGTTCGACCGCGCCGCACCGACCATGCATCCGACGACGATACTGCGACTTATCCCACGTCTTCGCATCTGCCACCCGGACCGCCGTCGCCCTAGGGTGAGGGGCATGGTCAACCTCACCCGTATCTACACCCGCACCGGCGACGCCGGCCGCACGCGGCTCGGCGACATGAGCGAGACGTCGAAGAACGACCTGCGGCTCCATGCTTATGCCGACGTCGACGAGGCGAACGCCCACATCGGCACGGCGATCGCACTGGGGAACCTCGACGAGGACGTCGTGAAGGTGCTGACCACCGTCCAGAACGACCTCTTCGACGTCGGCGCCGACTTCTGCACGCCCGTCGTGGAGAACCCGAAGTTTCCTCCGCTGCGGATCGAGGAGGCCTACGTCGACCGCCTCGAGCGCTGGTGCGACGAGTTCAACGAGGACCTCGAGAACCTCCGCTCCTTCATCCTCAACGGTGGCACGCCCGGCGCAGCGCTGCTCCACGTCGCGCGCACCGTGACCCGCCGCGCCGAGCGCGCCGCCTGGGCGGCTTACGAGGAGCACGGAGAGACCATGAACGTCCTCGCGATCAAGTACCTCAACCGGCTCTCCGACCTGCTGTTCATCCTGGCCAGGCACGCCAACCGGGAACGGGGAGACGTGCTGTGGAAGCCCGGTGGCGAGCGCTGATCGCGCGCCGGGTCCGGGCGACCGATTACCAGGGTATGCAGGAGATTTGTCCCTTCCCACGGCAAGTTCCCCATGGGAAGGGACAGATTCGCGGCATACCTTGGTAATCGCTCAGCCGCGGCGGACCCGGCGACCGGGGGGTGCCGCCTCCAGCCAGGCCAGGAACCCGGTGAGCGCGGCCGGGCTCATCGCCACCTCGAGAGGCCCGGTCGGCGTCTGACACAGCACGATCGTGTGTCCGGAGTAGAGGGAGTACGACTCCGCCCCTTCGGGCTCCCGGCGTCCGACGTACTCCAGGTCCCCTCGGGACAGGCGCAGCTTGGGTCCGGGCGCGAGCGAGAAGATCCGAAACCACTCGAGGGCGTCACCGCTGTAGCGGCCCACCCCGAGAACCCAGCCGCGTCCGGCCCTCGAGGACCGGACGCGGACGCTGAACTCGAATGTGCCGCCGCCGCGGGAGATCCAGCGGCGGCGTACGACCAGGGCGATGCCGTAGAGCAGAGCAAGCAGCAGCAGGACACCGACGCCGTCCAGCAGCCAGGCCCACCACGGCATCTACCGCCTCCGCATCTTCCTACTCGGTCCCTGCTCGGGGGACGTACCCGGCGAAGACCTCAGGATGCCCGCTCGACGGCCCTGATGCGAGCCTCGGCGCGGCGCACGGCCTCCTCGGCCTCGGCCTGCGTGGCGTACTCCCCCGAGACCTTGGCACGCTCGAGCTCGGCACGCGCCTTCTCGAGGTCGATCTCGTGGGACATCTCGGCGTGCTCGGACAGGATCGAGATCCGGTTGTTCGCCACGGACAGGAAACCGGCGTCCACAGCCGCCACCCAGGTCTCGCCGTCGGCGGTCTGGACGTCGACGACGCCGTCCACCATCAGCGAGAGCATCGGGGCGTGGTGCGGCAGGATGCCGACGTCGCCCTCGGTGGTTCGGGCGATGACCATCTTCGCCTCGCCGGACCACACGAGCCGGTCGGCTGCGACCAGCTCAACCTGAAGCAGGTCGTCACTCACGCGGACTCCTCATGTGTTCGATGTGCTTTGTTGGGCTCTGGGTCCTGGTGATCCCGCCCCGCGAGACCCGGTGTGGTCACCGGCATCCCGCGGGACGGGGTCGTTTCAGGGAAGAACTCAGAGGTTCTTCTGGATCTCAGACCACTTCTTCTCGACGTCGTCGAGGCCACCGCACATGAAGAATGCTTGCTCCGCGACGTGATCGTACTCACCATCGGCGATCTTCGTAAAGGCCTCGATCGTGTCCTCGATCGGGACGGTCGAGCCCTCGATGCCGGTGAACTGCTTGGCGACGTAGGTGTTCTGCGACAGGAACCGCTGGATACGGCGGGCCCGGGACACGATGACCTTGTCCTCTTCGGAGAGCTCGTCGACACCGAGGATCGCGATGATGTCCTGCAGCTCCTTGTTGCGCTGGAGGATCTGCTTGACCCGGATCGCGGTGTTGTAGTGGTCGTTTCCGATGAACCGCGGGTCGAGGATCCGCGAGGTCGACGTGAGCGGGTCCACCGCGGGGTAGATACCGAGCGAGGCGATCTCACGCGAGAGCTCGGTGGTCGCGTCGAGGTGGGCGAAGGTCGTCGCCGGGGCCGGGTCGGTGTAGTCGTCGGCCGGCACGTAGATCGCCTGCATCGAGGTGATCGAGTGACCACGCGTGGAGGTGATCCGCTCCTGGAGCTGACCCATCTCGTCGGCGAGGTTCGGCTGGTACCCCACGGCGGACGGCATCCGGCCGAGCAGGGTGGACACCTCGGAGCCGGCCTGAGTGAAGCGGAAGATGTTGTCGATGAACAGCAGCACGTCCTGCTTCGCCACGTCGCGGAAGTACTCCGCCATCGTCAGCGCCGACAGGGCGACACGCAGACGCGTGCCCGGCGGCTCGTCCATCTGGCCGAACACCAGGGCGGTCTGCCCGATGACGCCGGCCTCCTCCATCTCCACGATCAGGTCGTTGCCCTCACGGGTGCGCTCGCCGACACCGGCGAACACCGACACACCGCCGTGGTCCTTCGCGACACGGGCGATCATCTCCTGGATGAGCACCGTCTTGCCGACGCCCGCGCC